>JAURLI010000071.1 GCA_030831315.1 Alphaproteobacteria bacterium | reverse complement strand
TAGGCCTGCGGGTCAGTGCCGTCGAAGTTGTTGGCGTACATTTCGACGTCGGCATAGAACTTCTGGAAGGTGTCGGGCGAACCCGGATCGCCACCGAAGTAGACCGATGCGTCAAGGTTGCGCAGCTCGGTCGCGACACCGATCTCCTGCCACCATTCCTTGATCAGCGCCTGGAAGTCCTGACGGACGGCGTTGGTCGAGGTTTGATAGAGAACGCGCAGTTCAACGCCATCCTTCTCGCGGACGCCATCACCGTTGCTGTCGACATAGCCCTCGGCCTCGAGCAGCGCCTTGGCGCCGTCGATGTCTTGGGTCAGACAGTCGGTGTTGTCTGACGCATAGATTTGCGGCGCCGGGACGAGGTTACAGGTCGGACGACCTGCACGACCATAGCCCACCTCGACGAGGAGGTTGCGGTCGATCGCCATCGACAGGGCCTTGCGCACATTGGCGTTCGACAGGAACGGGTGCGGATGGGCCACGGTCGAACGCTCGCCTTCCGGCAAGCTCGACGACGGATCGGTCAGGTTCATCTCGATACGCTCGACGAGCGAACCGAAGGCGCTGATCGGGGTGCCGACACCGGCCTCGGCCATCTTGTTGATGACGTCGGGTGCAAGCTGGAGGTTCCAGGCGTAGTCAAATTCGCCGGTTTCCAGAACCGCACGGCCGGCAGCGGTCGCATCGCCGCCACCCTTGAAGGTCACTGTCGCAAAGGCCGGCTTGGCCGGATCGCGATAGTTCGGGTTGGCTTCCATCTGGATCACGTCGTTCGTGCGGAACTCGGTGACGCGGAACGGGCCAGTGCCAATCGGGCCAAAGTTGGCGTCGGTGCACTCAGGCGCCTTGGCGCCCATGCAGTTCTCGAACTGGGCTTTCTGGATGATCGGCGACTGGCCACCCATGAACGGACCATAGGGGTTCGGCATGGCTTGGGCGAAGGTCACTTTGACGGTCAGATCGTCGACAATGTCGATCGAGGTTACGCCGTCAAATTTCGCGCCCTGCGCGCAGCCCCCTTCGGGGTGCATACAGTAATCGGCGGTGAACTTGACGTCGGCCGAAGTTACCGGCGAGCCGTCAGACCACAGGAGGCCGGACTGCAATTTCCAGCTGATCGAGGTGAGGTCTTCCGAGACGCCGCCATTGGCAACAGTCGGAATTTCCTCGGCCAGATAGGCCACCAGGTTGCCGTTTTGATCATAGCGGCCCAGCGGCTCGATGATCATCGACGACGATTCGATGTCCTTGGTGCCGCCCGACAGATACGGGTTCAGGATCGACGGGGCCTGCCAATAGATAATCGACAGGTGGCCGTCGCTCCCGCGCTCGGCGAAGGCCGCTGGCGCAAAGGCCATTGCGGCTACTGCGCCTGCTAGGGCTGTTCTTAGTTTCATTTCACTCTCCATGTTGGCGCTCGTTCGCCTCGTATTGTGCCGCGGTTTTTTCCGTGGTCTGGCTTGTTGTCTCGTGCAGGTGGCAGGCCGTGAAATGGCCCGGGCGCACCTCGCGGGTCGGGGGTTCCGCCTGGCGGCAAATCGGCATGACCTTGGGGCAGCGCGTGCAGAAGTTGCAGCCCTTCGGCGGATTGGAGGGCGAGGGCACGTCGCCTTGAAGGATGATGCGCTCGACCTTGGCCTCGATGCTGGGATCGGGCTCGGGCACGGCCGACAAGAGCGCTTCGGTATAGGGATGTAGCGGCGCGGAATAGAGCGCCTCGCGGGGCGCCAGTTCGACGATCTTGCCCAGATACATCACCGCCACCCGCGTTGCGATATGGCGCACCATCGACAAATCGTGGCTGATGAAAAGATAGGTCAGGCCGAACTGTTCCTGAAGATCCTCAAGAAGGTTCACAACTTGCGCCTGGATCGACACATCAAGCGCGGCGATCGGCTCGTCACAGACGATGAATTTTGGGTTCAGTGCAAGCGCGCGGGCGATCCCGATGCGCTGGCGCTGACCGCCCGAGAAAGCGTGCGGATAGCGGCCCGCGAAGCGGCGGTTCAGGCCCACCGCGTCCATCAGATCGTAGACCTTTTGCTGCTTTTCCTTGGTGGACAGGGTCGTGTGCTCGTCGAGGGGCTCTTGAATGATCGCCTGCACGGTCATCCGAGGATTAAGGCTCGCCTGCGGGTCTTGAAAGACCATCTGCATGGTCGGGCGTTTTTCCCGCAGCTCGCTGTTGGACAGGGTGGCGATATCGACGCCGTCGATCGTGATGGACCCGTCCGTCACCTCGTACAGCCGCAGAAGGGCCCGCCCGCAAGTCGATTTTCCGCAGCCGGATTCGCCGACGAGGCCGAGGGTTTCGCCCTCGAACACGTCGAACGAGACACCATCGACCGCCTTCACCTCGCCCACGCGGCGGCGCAGCAGGCCGGCATAGATCGGAAAATGCATCTTGAGGTCGCGGACCTCGACCAGCGGTTTTTTCGACGAAGCGGCATCAAGCATGGGCGGCCTCCGCTTTTTCGGCCAGCATACAAGCCACGTCATGGCCCAGGCCGATTTCCGTGCGCGACGGATTGCGACGGGCGCATTCACCGATGGCCGAAGGGCAACGATCGCGGAACGGGCAGGCCTCGGGCGGCGCCATCAGCATGGGCGGCTGGCCCTCGATGATCGTCAGGCGGCGGACCCGCTCGCCCCGTACGCTCGGCACGGTTTTCAGAAGCGCCTTGGTATAGGGATGCTGCGGGTTGCCGAAAAGCTCGCGCACCGGGGCGTGTTCGACGACCTGACCGCCATACATGACCAGCACCCGATCCGCGATGCCGGCAATGACGCCGAGATCGTGGGTGATCCAGATCACCGCCATGCCCAGCTTTTGCCGCAGCTCCTTCATCAGCTCGATGATCTGCGCCTGAATGGTCACGTCGAGCGCGGTGGTCGGTTCGTCGGCGATCAGAACCTTGGGATCGCAGGCGAGCGCTATGGCGATCATCACCCGCTGCCGCATCCCGCCGGAAAACTGGTGGGGATAGTCCGAAAGCCGCTGCGCCGCGCCGGGGATGCCGACAAGCTCCAGAAGCTCGGCCGCCCGCGCCTTCGCGGCCGCCTTGTCCATCCCCATGTGCTTTCGGAGGGGCTCCATGATCTGATAGCCCACCGTGAACACCGGATTGAGCGAGGTCATCGGATCCTGAAAGATAAAGCCGACACGCGAGCCGCGGATGCCGCGCAATGTCTCGTCATCGGCCTGCAAGAGGTCTTGGCCCTCGAGCAGAACCTTGCCCTCGCGCACCTCGGCCGGGGGCGAGGGCAAAAGCCCCAGCAACGACATCATGGTCACGGACTTGCCCGAGCCGCTTTCGCCCACCACGCCCAAAAGTTCGCCGGGCCGCAGATCAAAGCTCACGTCGTTGACCGCGTGGATTTCGCCGCCGCGCACGCGGAATACAGTCTTCAGGCCCTGGACCTCCAGGACGGGCCGACCTCCATCGTGCATCAGAGTCTCCCAGTCGTCGTCTTGTTTTATTCGCCGAACGGGTTTTCCCGCCGGTATTTTGGCCAGACGGTAACACGGTTTGCCAAGGCCGCAAGATCATTTCGCAGGGCAGGGATTGCCGAGCGCCGAAGGGCCCGCCTAGAGTATAACCAGACCCAAAGAAAGAGCGCCCGAATTGCCCAATACAGATGAAGCCCGCCACCTTCTCGAACGGCTCGTGGCGTTCCCCTCGGTCAGCCGCGATTCCAATCTTGCGCTGGTCGATTATGTCGAGAGCTATCTCGCCAGTCACGCGATCGCCTCGGTGCGTGTGCCCAATGCCGACCGGACCAAGGCGGCGCTTTATGCCCATGTCGGCCCCGAAAT
>JAURLI010000070.1 GCA_030831315.1 Alphaproteobacteria bacterium | reverse complement strand
GATGTCGCCCGGCCCGATGCCGGCCATCGCATAGGCGCGGGCCGAGGACGGTCCGGCGGCGGTGTTCACCATGTTGTCGTCGGCGAACCAGCCCTTGAGGTTGTTGTGGGTGCCGAAACCCTTCACCAGCACAGGCTTGCGGCGCAGGTCCTTGGCCCTTTCGCGCGTCGTCACGATCATGGCGCCGGCGCCGTCGGAGCGCAGCGAACAATCGAGCAGGCCGAAGGGTTCGACGATCATGCGCGCGGCGCGGTAGTCGTCCAGCGTCAGCGGCTTTTTCATCATCGCTTCGGGGTTGCGCAGCGCATGTTCGCGGAAGGCAACCGCGATGGCGCCGAACTGGTCGCGCGTCGTGCCATAGAGATGCATGTGACGGCGTGCGCCAAAACCGTGCATGGCGGGCGCGCCGAACAGGCCGTATTCGGGGCCGAATTCGGAAGAATCCATTTCCTCCGACCGGGTGGCCGAGCGCATGCGCGCTTCTTCCGTGCGGTGGGTACGCGACCACGAATCGCGCCCGTAGCCGCAAAGAACCGTGGTGCAGAGCCCGGCTTCGATCGCCATCACCGCCATGATGACCGAAAGGATCTGGCTGGCGCCGCCGTTGGTCGTGGTGGTCGAGAAATTGGCGTTGATGCCGAGCCTTTCGCCGATCACCTGGTGGAAGGTGTAGATGTCGTCAGGCCCGCGCACGAGCAGACCGTCGATGTCCTTCGCTTTCAGGCCGGCATCGTCCAGCGCATTGACGCAGGCCTGTTCGACGAGGCCAAGGGCGCTCATGTTCGGCACCTTGCCGAGCGGCGAATTGCCGACGCCGACGATGGCGTATTTGTCGCGGTAGGCGGTATTGGGCTGGATGTTCATTCTGCGGCTTTTCCGCCCTTGAGGCCGAGGGAGGCGAGCACTTCTTCCGTGTGCTGGCCGTGGGTGGGGGCGGGGGAGGTGATTTCCGACGGCGTATCTGAGAAGCTCACGGCGCCGCCCAGCAGCTTGATCTTGCCGACCTTGGGGTGGTCGAGTTCCTTGACCATGCCGAGATGCCGGACCTGCGGATCGTTGAGCGCCTCGTCCAGCGTATAGATCGGCGCGGACGGTACGTCGGCGGCAAGCAGCGCATCGAGCCAGTGATCGCGCGGCTTGGTGGAAAACACAGACTGGAACCCCGCGTGGAGCGTGTCATAGGCCTTGCGCCGGTCGGCCTTGGTCTTGAAGCGCGCATCCTCGATCCATTCGGGATGTCCCGCGACGCGGCACAGTCCTTCCCAGAACTTGGGCGGCGAGGACAGGTGCACGACGAAGGCCTTCTTGTCGGCGCCGACAAAGGCGTAGACCTGCGCCGTCTGGGTGCGGGTCTTGCGGCGCGGGATATTGCCTTCCTCGAAATAGCGTGCGGCGTTTTCGCCGAGAAAGGCGAGGGTGGCCGCCAGCAGCGACGTTTCGATGCGCTGGCCGCGCCCGGTGCGCTCGCGCGCCATCAGGGCGCCGAGCACGCCGTAGGCCGCCATGATGCCGGTCAGGTGGTCCGACAGCGACACGCCCATCGGTTTCGGGTCGTCGAGGTCGGTGAGGACCGAAAGCAGGGCGCCCATCGCCTGGCCCACCGTGTCGTAGCCCGGCCGCTGGGCATAGGGGCCGGTAGTGCCGAAGCCGGTGATCGAGCAATAGATCAGCCGCGGGTTCTTTTTCGACAGTTCATCCCAGCCTAGACCCAGCCGGTCCATTGTCCCGGTACGGTAGTTTTCGATGATGACGTCGGCTTTTTCCGCGAGCGCCCGGGCGGTGGCGACCCCTTCCGGCGATTTCAGGTCCAGAATGACGCTTTTCTTGTTGCGGTTGACCGAACCGAAGGTCGCCGAGTAATCGGCCGCGCCCCAGCCGCGGAACGGGTCGCCGGACTTGGGGTCTTCGATCTTGATGATGTCCGCCCCGAGATCGCCAAGCAGCATGCCCGCATAGGGGCCTGAAACGTAGCTCGCGAATTCGAGAACGGTGACGCCTTCAAGGGCGTGGGTCACGGGACGCCTCCTCCGGATTTTGTTTTTATGAGCGGCCGACAGGTTATCCCCTGAAGGGGTCCGGAACAATACGCGGGAGGACCGGAAAGCGGCGATTTTTTTGGCCTTCCCCGCTTGTTGGCGCGGGGCGGCGGGTCTATCATTCGAAAGCTTATCAATTCAACAAAAATGCCGTTTCAAGCGAGATCATCAGGAGAGAGCGCATCATGGGAGCCATAGACGCCGACGCCCACGTGGTCGAGTGCGAACAGACCTTCGAGTACCTTCCCAACGAGTACAAGGACTACAAGCCCCGCGTCATGGTCCAGAAGACCAGCGATGTGCAGTTGCTCGACAACGAAGGTTTCGCCCAGAAGGAATTCTGGGTGATCGACGGCCGCCTGCAGCCGAAGGAAGGCAACATCGGCCACAACACGACCAAGGAATCGCGCGAGATGGCGAATATCTCCTCGCGCCTTTCGCACATGAAGGAACTGGGCATCGACGTGCAGGTGCTCTATCCGACCGTGTTCCTGCGCCCGATCACCCAGGATCCGACGGCGGAATACGCGCTCTGCTATTCCTACAACCGCTGGATGGCCGATATCTGGAAGAACGCGCCGGACCAGCTGCGCTGGGTGGTAATGCCGCCGCTCCTCAGCATGGATAAGGTCGAGGAAGAGCTGCGTTTCGCCAAGGACCACGGTGCCTGCGCCGTGTTCCTGCGCGGGCTTGAATGCGAACGCCGCCTCGACAATCCCTATTTCTATCCGATGTACAAGCTGGCCGAGGATCTCGACCTCGCCATCGGCTTCCATTCGGGCAACAACAGTTTCTCGCACCACGGCGTCTACAACACCGAAAGCGGCTTCGGCAAAGCCAAGCTGCCAGTGGTGGCCTCCTTCCATTCGCTGCTGTCGAAGGGCGTGCCTGCGATGTTCCCGAAGCTGCGCTGGGGCTTCGTCGAGGTCAGCGCCGAATGGGTTCCCTATGCGTTGAACGACCTGGAAATCCGCATGCGGCGGCGCGGCAAGCGCATGTCGAAGTCGATCATGAAAGAGAATAACTTCTTCGTTGCCTGCCAGGTCACCGACGACCTGCCCTATGTTCTGGAACACTCGGGCGAAAGCCAGCTGGTGGTCGGCACCGACTACGGCCATTCCGACACCTCGACCGAGATCGAAGCCATTCGCAAGCTCAAGGCCGACGGCAAGGTCGCGCCGGCCATTGCCGACAAGATTCTCGACAGCAACGCCCGTACGCTTTACGGGCTGTAAGCACTAACGAAAAGGAAGAAAATCATGGGAGCCATCGACTCCGACGCCCACGTGGTCGAATGCGAAAAGACGTTCGAATACATCGATCCCGAATACATCGATTACAAGCCGCGGGTCATGGTCCAGAAGACCTCCGACGTGGTGGTGCTGGACAATGAAGGCACGCGCGCCCAGAAAGAATTCTGGGTGATCGACGGTCTCCTGCAGCCCAAGGAAGGCAACATCGGCCACAACACCACGCAGGAATCGCGCGAGATGGCCAATGCCAAGGTCCGCCTCGACCACATGGACGAACTCAAGATCGACGTCCAGGTGCTCTATCCGACCGTGTTCCTGCGCGCCTGGACCCAGGACCCGACCGCGGAATACGCCATCTGCAAGTCCTACAACCGCTGGATGGCAGATATCTGGAAGATGGCGCCCGACCGGCTCAAGTGGGTGGTGATGCCGCCGCTCCTGTCGCTGGAAAAGACCATGGAGGAACTGGAGTTTGCCAAGGCGAACGGCGCCTGCGGTGTGTTCCTGCGCGGGCTTGAATGCGAACGCCGGCTCGATAATCCCTATTTCTTCCCCGTCTACAAGAAGGCGGAAGAGCTGGACCTGCCGATGTGCTTCCACTCGGGCAACAACAGCTTCCAGGTACGCGACATCTATGCGACCGAGGGCGGCTTCGGCCGGTCCAAGCTGCCGGTCGTCTCGGCCTTCCATTCGCTGCTGATGAACAACGTCCCGGCCAAGTTCCCGAAGCTGCGCTGGGGCTTCGTAGAGGTGAGCGCCCAGTGGATTCCCTACGCGCTCAACGATCTCGAAATCCGCTTCCGCCGCAAGGGCAAGCGCATGTCGAAGACGATCATGGCCGACAACAACTTCTTTGTTGCCTGCCAGGTTACCGACGATCTGGCTTACGTGCTGGAACACGCAGGCGACGGCCAGCTGGTGGTCGGCACCGACTACGGCCATGCCGATACCTCGACCGAGATCGAGGCGCTGCGCAAGATCAAGGACGATGGCAAGATTTCCGCAGCCGTCGCCGACAAGATTCTGGATGCCAACGCCCGCGCGCTCTACGGCATCTGATCTGGACAGTTGAAATGCCAAAGGGCGCGGGATCACCCCGCGCCCTTTTTGCATGGGATACCCGGGTGACTAACCGTAGAAAGCGCCGTCGCGGTATTTCACGTCGCTCGAGATATAGGTTTCGCCGCGCCCGCGGCGTACCTTCCATTGGTCGCCGTCCATGATGCGCATGTCGGGATGCTTGTCTTCGGCCACCGTGGCGCCTGCGCGCAGCAGCACCAACGGCTCCTCGCTGATCGTTTCAAACCAGTAGAAGCAGCCCTTCGGCAGGAAGATGCCGTCGTTGGTGGCAAGCTCCTTCGTTTCCCCGCGCGGCCCGTGAAAGCGGGCGCGTCCCGAAAGCACGATGAAGCTATGGTCCTGGTAGGGGTGGGCATGCAGCTTGTTCTCGCCGCCTTTGGCGTAGACCTTGATTTTCAGCCACAGGTGATCGCCGACCGCGAGCGGGGTCTCCGTGTTGCCCTGATCGAGCAACTGGGCGCGCATGCGGAAGAATTCCGGTTTGACGGCATCGCCGCCGTCCCAGGGGGCCGGGTTGGTGGCAGCTTCGATCTGGCTCGACATGGGGGCCTCCTCTCGCAGGGGCTGGACCGGATTTTCCTTTAATCTTCGATCAGGGCGAGGGTATGGGCAACCGGAAAGGCGAGGGCCGCCTGGTCGCCCGGGCGCACCTCGGTATCGGGCCGGGCGCGAACGAGGATGGTATGGCCGGCGACCTCCACCTCGTATTCGGCGATTTCGCCCAGATAGGTCTCGCTGATGACGCGGCCCTCGAAACGGTTGTCTGACGGCAGCCCGGCTGCTTCCGCGCTGCCCACCGGTGCGATCAGGATGTTTTCCGGGCGAATGACGACGCCCAGCTGGGGGCAGGCCTTGACGGCGGCGGTAAAGGTACAGAGCAGCCGACCCAGCGTCGTTTCGACGGGCGCGGTCGCGCCCTCGGCGATGTCGGCCCCGAGGTGCCCGTGCAGCAGGTTGGTGCGGCCGATGAACTGGGCGACGAATTCCGACGTCGGGCGGTTGTAGATCTCGCGTGGTGCGCCGAGCTGCATGATCAGCCCGTCCTTCATCACCGCGACGCGGTCGGAAATCGCCAGCGCTTCGCCCTGGTCGTGGGTGACGTAGATGGCGGTGACGCCGGTTTCCTTCTGCAGGCGTTTCAATTCGGCGCGCATCTGTTCGCGCAGCTGGGCGTCGAGGTTCGACAGCGGCTCATCGAGCAATAGGAGTGCCGGTTCCCGGCACAGGGCGCGGGCAAGGGCCAAGCGCTGCTGCTGGCCGCCCGACAGTTGCGGGGCAGGACGTTCGGCGAAGGCCTTGAGGCCGACGAGATCGAGAACCCTCATCACCTTGTCGCGCAGTCTGCTGCCGCTCAGGCGCTTCTTGCCGACCGTCAGCGGATATGCGGCATTGTCGAAGACCGTCATGTGCGGCCAGATGGCGTAGGACTGGAACACCATGCCGATGTCGCGGTCGTACATGGGTATGTTGATGCGCGCCCCGGCGTCGTAGATGGCGGTCCCGGCCAGCTCGATGCGCCCGCCTTCGGGCTTTTCCAGCCCGGCGATGGACCGCAGCGTCGTCGTCTTGCCGCAGCCCGACGGGCCCAGAAGGGTGAACAGCTCACCCTCGCGGATGGAGAAGGTGGCGCCGAAGACGCCGCCGCCCGGCGTGCCGTCGGCGGTCTTGTATTGCTTGAAGAGATCGCGAACCTCGAGCACGTGACTTCCTATCTGACGTTGAGCCCGTAGCGCCGGGCGAGAATCGAAAAAGTGACCGAAACGACCGTCATCATCAGCGTCCAGACCATGCCCATGGCGGACAGTTCACCGATGACGCCGTTTTCCCAAAGATCGAAGATGGTCGTGGCAACGACGCGGGAATTGGGGCCGGCGAGCAGTATCGGGATGGACACCGCCTTGACGGCGACCAGGAACACGAACAGCCAGCAGGTGACCATCGCCGGTGCGACCAGCGGCATTACGATGCGCAGGAAGGTCGTTGCCTGGCGGGCGCCCGAGAGCGCCGAGGCTTCCTCCAGTTCCTTGTGGATTTGCAGGATGCCCGCGTAGGAATAGCGCATGCCATAGGGCAGGAAACGCACGCTGGAGGCGATGATGATGGCGAGCAGCGTGCCGTAGAGCAACGGCACATGCAGGAACAGCTGGAGATAAGCGACGCCCATGACGATCGCCGGGAAGATCAGCGGTAGCGAGGCGAGCTGGTCGAGGATCTGCCCGCCCCTCTGGCGGCGCACGGCGAACCAGGCGCAGAGCGCGGTGAAGGGCGCCACCACGCTGGCGCAGGCGGCGCCCATGATCAGCGTGTTGGCGAGCGAGTCATGGAACATGTCGCCTTCCCACACGGTCCAGTAATGGGCGAAAGACATCAGCTTCAACGCCGATGCGTGAACCCCATCGTAATAAGGCACCAGAGACACCCAGGTAACGATACCGATGGGGAAACCGATGATGACGAAGAACATCAGCACGAGGATCCCCGACGTCAGCCAGCGCCAGCGTCCGATATCGACGACCCGCGGACGGAAGCCCTTGCCGGTGATGGTCTGGAAGCGTTCCGCATGGCGCGACAGCCGCCCGTACCAGTAGAGGAGCACCACGACGATCAGCAGCAGCATGATCGAGAACGCGCCCGCCTGGCCGTAATTGGCGGGCACCTGCACCTGGATGGCGGCGTAGATGTCGGTGGTCAGGACGCTGACGCCGCCGGGCCTGCCGACCAGTGCGGGTGTTTCGAAAGATTCGAAGGCGCGGATGAAGATCAGAATCAAAAGCGCAAGGATGCCGGGCATGGCCAGTTTCAGGGTGATGCGCCGGAAGGTGGTGATGATGCCCGCCCCCGACATCATGGAGGCTTCCTCGAAGGCGGCGTCGTTGGACTTGAAAACCGACGACAGCAGCAGGAAGGCGAGCGGCGAGAATTCGATCCCCTCGATGACGATCATGCCCCACAGGGAATAGATGTTGATGATCGGGGTCGCCGATCCGGTCAGCCACATCAGCAACTGGTTGAGAGGCCCGGCCTTGCCAAGCAGGAACAGGAACGAGATCGTGTAGAGAACGCTGGGCACGCCGAGCGATATGATCGAGATGATCAGGACGAAGGAGCGCCCCGGCGTGTTGGTGCGCTCGACGATCCACGCCTGTACGACGCCGAGACAGATGGCGACGGCTGCAGAACCGCTCGCATAAAGGCTCGCGTTGACGAAATTGCGCAGGAATCGGTCGTTGGAAAAAAGATCGAGGTAATGGCGCAGCGTGAAGGCCCCGAAGGAGCCGTCGAAATTCGTCTCATACAGGCTCGACTGCGCCAGGTAGATGACGGCCGGAACCATCAGCAGCAGGAGGAGCGAGATCATGCCGAAGGCCAGCGGCGACATGCTGGCGGCCGCCATCAGGCGGCGCGTCAGGCTCTGCGGGCTCGCAGCGGGGGACGGAATGGTGCTGTCTGGGGCGGACAAGTTGGCTGCTTTCGGAAGGGTGGATGGCCGCCCGCGCGCAGGCGCGGGCGGCCGGCCGGTCAGCGGAAGTGCTTGTTCAGGATGGCCGCACCCTTCTTGTGGTAGTCGAACAGTTCCTCGACATCGAGGTAGTTCTCCTTGATGTTCGACACCCGCGGGGAAACTTCGGCGATGCTGTCGTCGGGCCGGACATGGGCCACGACGGGGAAGTACTTGGCCTTGCGCAGCACGTTCTGGCCTTCATCGGACAGGTAAAAATCGATGAACAGCATGGCGGCATGCGGACGGTTGACGCCCTTGGGCACCATCAGGTGGCCGGCGATGGAGGGAACCGGCTCCATCGGGAAGGCCGCGACCGGCGCGCCCTTCTTGGCGCTGATGATCGGGTGGTGCAGGAAGATGTTGAGTGCTACGGGATATTCGCCCTCGATCACGCGGTTGACGAGCGTGCGGGCGGAGCCGTCGAAATTGATGATCTTCTGGCCCGAGAGCTTCTTGAGGAAGTCCTCGCCCTTCTTGTCGCCCATGGTCTGCAGGATGTTGGCGACGAACAGCAGGTCGCCGCTTTCCGAATGCGCGCGCCAGGCGAGCTTGCCCTTCCACTTGGGATCGAGCAGGTCCTCGAAGGTCTTGGGCTGGGTGCCGGCGGGCACCAGCTTGGTGTTGTAGGCGGTGCCCATGTAGCTGAACCGGCTCGGCGCCAGCAGTTGCTTCTTGTCGACGAACTGCGCCGGGATTTTGGCGAACATCGGCGAGGTGAATTTCTCGAGCGCCTTCGCCTGCACCATGATCTGGCCCAGGCCGCTGCTTTCCAGCAGGTCGGCCTGCAGCGCGTTGGCGCGCATTTCGGCCAGCACCTTCTGGGAAATCTTGCGGGTATCGCCGCGCCAGAACTCGGCCTTCACGAAGGGGTATTTCTTGTTGAAGGCGGCGACCATCGGGCGGAGCGCCTGATTGACCGTCAGCGACGAATAGATCGTCAGCTTGCCTTCCTTCTTGGCGCCCTCTTCCAGCACTTTCTGGCGGTCGGCACCCTTGTAGAGAAGCACTTCCTGCGCAGTCATGGCGCCGGCGGGCAGCGGTGCCGCGAAAAGCCCCGCAGCAAACATGGCGCCCGCAACGAGGCGGGCGAGGGAACGGATTTCGGGTAGGGATTTCATTGTTTTGTCCTCCGCTGTCATGAAATTTTTGATTGGCGGCAGTATAGCGGAAGCGGCCCCGGGGCCAAAGCCTTCGGAACAGCCCGCAAATTCAGGAAAATTGCCGCTTAGCGCCCGGCGAGCTTGCCGGCCCGCGGGGTCACCCCGGCGCCAGGCGCTGTGGGCAGGCGGACCTTGCCGTTTTCGACCTCGAGACCCTCGAACGGATCGTCGAGCAGCCGGTCGAACTCGGTCAATTCGCAGGTGTACCAGATGCCCGGCAGAGTCGCCGCCATGTGCACCGCATTGGCTGCCAGCAGGCGCGACCCCACGTGCGCGCCGATGCGGTAGCGTATGCCGCCCGCTTCGCAGATCCGCGCCGCCGCGACCGTGTTGCGCAGGCCGCCGAGCTTGGTGATCTTGAGGCTGACCGCATCGACGACGCGCCCCTGGACGAGGGCGAAAACCTGGTCCAGGGAATCGGCTGCCTCGTCGGCTTCCACCACCACGGGAACCGAATCGGTCACGAGCTTGAGGCCCCGCAGGTCGCCTGCCGCCACCGGCTGTTCGGCCAGCGCGATGTTGAAGGGAACCATGCCGGTGATGGCGCGGATCGCATCCTTCGGCGTGTAGGACTGGTTGGCGTCGATGGTCAGGCCGACATCGGGGCCGCATTCCTCGCGGATGGCGGCGACGCGGGCGATGTCGAGATCGACCTCTCCGTGCACCTTGATCTTGAAATGCCGCACGCCCTTGTTCATCAGCTTGCGCGCGTTGGCGGCCATGTCGGCGGGCTTCTTGATGGGCAGAATGCGCAAGCTCTCGAATTCGGTGCGCATGGCGCCGCCGAACAGCTCGCACAGCGGCACGCCCAGCTTGCGCGCCTGCAGGTCGTGCAGGGCGCAGTCGATGGCCGATTTCGGCTGGTTGTTGCCGACCACCTGGCGGTCGAGCTTGTGCAGGATGGCGGCGATGGCGCGGCTGTCGGTGCCCTGCATGGTCTTGCCGAAGTCTTCGACGTTGGCGCGCACCGCATCGAGCGGCGCCCCGTAATGGGGCATGGAGGAGGCATAGCCGTAGCCGCAGTCACCCGCTTCCGTGGCGATGGTCACGATCCAGCCTTCGGAGTTGGGGTTGGCGGCCAGTGCGAATTTCCACTCGGGGTCGTCCTTGGGCATGATGCAAGGATCGACGCGGACCTCGGCGATGGCGTGGGCGTTCTGGGACATCGGGCTCTCCTCGTTTTCTTTTGATTGTAATCAGCCGTTCGCAGCCGGCAAGGCGCGGTCGGCGGTAAAGGGCTGGCGCAACTGGCCGACGAAACTTGCGGCCATCGGTTCGTTGATGCCGATATCGGCGGGCGGGCGGCGTTCCGGGAAATAGAAGGTGCGCAGCAGCAGGTCGAAGACCATCAGGTTCTCGCCGTAGTTCGTATTGCCTTCGGCGGGCAGGCGCGAATGGTGCCAGCGGTGCAACTCGGGTGTGTTGAAGATGTAGGCGAGCGGCCGCGCCCGCATGTCGACGTTGCAATGGGTCAGGATGCCGATGAAGGCGGTGATGGCCGCGACCCACAGGAACACGATCTTCGGTGCGCCCGCGAAATAGAGAAGCGGCTGGCTCAGTGCTACCGACGCGATGGTATCGACGAAGTGAAACCGTCCGGTATTGACGATCCACAGCCGCGTGACGCTGTGGTGCACGGCATGAAACCTCCACAGGCGCCGCCATTCGTGCGCCAGCCGATGTGCGGCATAAAGCCCGATCTCCGCGATCAACAGGGCGAGCACCACCTGCGCTGCCATTGGCCAGCGCGACGGCCACAACGAACCGGGTTCGGCATCGACGGCCTGTGCAATCCCCATCACCGTGATTGCTGCGGCGAAAGCCTGAATCACCCCCTTGTTGAGGAGCGTGTGCAGCAGGTCGGGGGCGATCTGTCCGTCATCGGCAAGCCATGTCCGTTCGAAGGGCATCAGCCGTTCGAGGCCGAAAAGCGTCGCGGCAAGGCCCAGATAGATCATGTTGAAGTACAGCATCGGCCGGGCGCTCTCGATGGCGAGGCTGTTGAGGGCCACGCAGAGGGCCATCAGCCCCGGCCACAGCATGGCCGAAATCGCACGCTTCATGTCCTAAGCCAGCCCCCCGCTGCCCGTACATTCGTATTTGTTGCCTGCCGCATATTAGCCTGTCCCCCGGCGCGGTGGGGTATTATCGTCGCCTCATCCTGGCCCGCCGTGGCGGGCATCGTTTCCGCTGCCGAAAGTACCTTTCCATGCCGTTACGCCCGCCGACCCTTTTTGCCCTGCTTGCGGTGGTTATCGCCGTGGCGGCGTTGCTTGTTCCGGTGAGCCTGCCGCAATCGGCGCGCAACGATCTCTCCGATTTCGAGCGGCGGGTTCATGCCTATCTGATGAGCCATCCGGAGGTCATCCTCGATTCGGTCGAAGCCCTCCGTCGGCGTGACGAGGCATCGAAGGCGATCAGGCAGCGCGAAGCGGTTGCCGCCTTGCAGGGCAGTCTGGTTGATCCGGGTCCGTTGCCCGTGGCGGGAAATCCCTCTGGTGACGTCACCGTGGTCGAGTTCTTCGACTATCGCTGTCCCTATTGCCGCCGCGTGGTGCCGGAGGTGAAGGCGCTGCTTGCCGCCGATGCGAAGGTCCGTTTCGTCTTCAAGGAATATCCGGTATTGGGCCCCGATTCTGTCGTGGCCGCGCGTGCCGCCGTGGCTTCGGCGCGCCAGGGAAAGTACCTGCAAATGCACGACGCGATGATGACGCGTGAGGGGGGACTGGACGAGGCCGCGGTGATGGATATCGCCCGCAGCCTCGGCCTTGATCTTGCGCGGCTCAGGGCCGACATGGCGGCGGCGGAAACCACGAGGCTTCTTCAGGACACCATCGCGCTCGGGCGCCGGGTCGGTGTCGACGGCACCCCGGCTTTCGTCATCGGCCGCGAGGTCGTGCCCGGCTACACCAGCGCCGCCAACCTCCGCGCGGTCGTCGAGCGCGCCCGCCGGGGCCGCTGAGGCGGCGGGGTTCCGCGCGAACGGTTTATTAACTTTCGGATAACCCCGGGCTGCAATACTTCTTGCACTTAGAGGCTAGAAGATTTGGCTTACACGTGAGCGCCGTCGACAACACTGTGGATATTGAGGACCTGCGCGCCAGGGCCAGCGCTGCGAACATCAACGAGCGCAGCCTTCTGGCGACGGATTACCTCAAACATTTCAATGAAGCGATGATGCTGCTCGAGCTGGTCCCCGATATGCCCGACTGCATCGAGGATCTCGCCGAATGGCAGCCGGTTTCCTACGCCGAACATTTCCGCCGGTCCCGGTTTTCCGCCCGCGAACTGGCGATCCATGCCTATGACCAGTCGCCGCCGGAGTATCGAAAGCCCTTCGACGCTACCATTGCCAAGCTTGGCGCGCTGATCATGGCGACGATTTCCGGTGCCCGGACCATGGCGGCGCGCGGCGATAGCCGCGCCGTCGCCCAGATCGTGAATTACGCGATGCCCTCGATCCGCCAGCTGCAGGAAACGGCCGGCGCGATCATCAACGGTGCCATCGTGCTCGAGAATTCTGGCGGCGACGCCGAGACCGCCGCGGGTGGCGAGAACACCCTGCATCAGGCAGAAATCGATTCGCTGATGAACGGCTGATCGCCGGTGGTCAGCCGTTTCGCGCAGCCTTGATGGCCTTGCGGAAGCTGTCGACGATGCGGTCCTGAAGCGGCTCTTCCAGATAGGGATGGAAGGGTAGGCTGAGAACCGTTTCGGCCAGTTCCTCGGCGACCGGCAGCTTGCCGCCCGCGCGCGGATAACCAACGTAGGGCGCATGCTGGTGCAGCGCCGTGTGGTAGTAGATTGCCGTCGGGATCTTGTCGGCATCGAGGCTCGCGCGCACCGCGTCGCGCTCGCCCGGCCGCAGGCGCACGGTGTACTGCGCCCAGGCGGAGAAGCGGTCGGGGCGCACGGTCGGAACGATAACCAGATCCTTCAGTGCCTCGTTGTAGCGGCGCGCGATGCGGTCGCGGGCCTTGAGTTCATCGCCGAGGATCGACAGCTTTTCGATCAGGATCGCCGCCTGCAGGCTGTCGAGGCGGCCGTTCATGCCGATGCGCACATGGGTCATGCGGTCTTCGCCCTGGCCATGCTGGCGGCGCGAGCGCATTTCAGCTGCAAGAACATCGGAATCGGTGAAGATTGCGCCACCATCGCCGTAACAGCCGAGCGGCTTCGACGGGAAGAAACTGGTTGCCGTGACGCGCGCCAGCTTGCCCACATGGGTGCCCTTGTAGACGGCACCGAAGCTCTGGGCCGCATCGGCCATCATCCAGAGATCATGACCGGTCGCGATCTGGGTCAGCTTATCGTAGTCGGCGGGCTGGCCGAAGAGGTCGATGACGATGACACCGCGCGGGGTAAGCCCGTGTTCCTTCGCCATCTCGATGCCACGCACGAGGCTGTCGGGCGATATGTTGCACGTATCGGGTTCGACATCCAGAAAAACGGGAATGCAGCCGAGCCGCGCGGCAACCTCGCCAGGCGACACGAAGGTGAAGGCCGGCACGAAGATGGCGTCGCGGTATTTCGCGCCGAGCGCCGTCAGGCCGAGCGACAGCGCCGTGGTACCCGATGCGCAGGCGATGACGTGGCGCGCACCGCAGAAGGCCGAGAGTTGGCGTTCAAGTTCGTCGATTTCGGGCCCGTTGATGAAGCGACCGTGCTGCAGCACGCGTTCCATGGCTTCCTCAATGCGGTTGCCGAGGCGCGCACGCTGGGCCTGCAGGTCGATAAAGGGGATGTACTGGGAATCAGCTGCTGCCGAAGACGATGTAACCGGGTGCTGACGGGGGGAATTGGACGCCATGAGGAATGAGGCCTTGCGCTGGGAAGAGGGGCGAAAGCTTGAAAATTCTCCTGATTCCCAAGGCGTTTCGCAGCGCAACACCTAGGGCTAAGTGAATCCGCTGTCAAGGACGGGTCGGAAAAAATACCGCGAAAATCCCCGGATTTCCGGCCTTCAGGGCGTTTCCGCCTTGCCGCTTTCGGCCGCCCGCGCTGCCGCCTCCAGCACTGCGATGACGCCGATGGCCTCGCGCGCGCCGCTGGGGGGCGTGGGGCCGCCTTTGATCGCCGTGATGAAGGCGCGCAATTCCTCGGCCAGCGGTTCGCCAGGCACGACGTCTATCCCTTCGCGGGCGAGCGGTTTGCGCACCCGTTCGAGGCCTGGGCGGAACAGGGCGAGCTTTTCCGGCCATGGCTTCGAGTCTTCGAAGACCGCCTGGGCCTCGTTCCCGGCGACGCTGATCTGGTGCAGCTTGACCGGGGTGATGGCTGAAAACGCGATCTCGGCGGTCAGTCCGTCGCCGAAATCGAGCGCCATGCTGCCGGCTTGCGGGATGTCGCCTTCGTATGCGCTGTAGGCGGCGCGCACGGATAGCGGCTTGCGGCCGGCAAGCGCCAGGATCATGGAAAGATCATGCGGCCCCAGATCCCAGAGCGCCTGGCGCGGCGCACCCGGCGCGTAATGCATGCGCCGGGCGGCGATGTGGCGTATGCGGCCGACGGCGCCGTCGGCGATCAATTCCTGCATCCTGCGGAAGGCTGAGTGGTAGCGCAGGATATGTCCCGTCATTAGCACGAGGCCTTTGCGCTCGGCTTCAGTCGCCAGATTTTCGGCATCGGCGACTCCCATCGTCATCGGTTTTTCGGCAAGGACATGCTTGCTTGCGGCCAGCGCTTCCCCCGCCATCGCGGCGTGCAGGGCGTCGGGCGCGGCAATGACCACGCCGCTGATTGCCGGGTCTGCGAGGATTTCGGTCCAGGCGCGCGCCGGGGCGCCCGATGCCTCGGCTGCGGCCTTGGCGGCTGCGGCCGAGGCATCCGATACGGCGGCGAGCGCGCCGAGCGTGCCCAGGGTACGAACGTGATTGCGGCCCCAGGCGCCGCAACCCGCGACCGCGATGTACGGTGCGGGTCCCGATGACGATGACATTACGCGGTGCCTATTTCCCGAAGATGCCCTTGAGTTGATCGCCGACACCCTTCATGGCATCGCCGGCGCCTTTGGCGGCATCGCCGACGGCCTTGCTCGCCCCTTCGGTCATGCCCTTGATGTCGATCTTGCCCGCGGCCGAGGTCGCGGACTTGGTGATCTCATCGAGCAGCTGCTTGGTCGCTTCGCCCATGGAGGTGCCGTTTTCCTTCTTGCCGATATCCTTTAGATGGATGTCGGGTACCGGAAGCGGGATGACCTTGCCGCCCAGCATGCCCGCCGACAGGGCAGCCTTGGCATTGCGGACGTAAAGATTGTCGATCACGACTTTCTTCGACGGACCGTCCGACTTCGAAGACGATTTGCCACCGCCGGCGGCCTTGTTGACGTTGTTCTGGATCGCCTGAAGGTTGGAACTGCCGCCGCCCATTTCATAGATGATATCGGGTGCGTCGATGACGATTTCCTTGATGCGCACCGTGTCGGAAGTGAGCGAGGCGGCATCCACGACGACCTTGATGCGGCTGACCTTAAAGGCATGTGCGGTCTTGAAGCCCTGCGGGTTGCCGAGGAAGAATTCCTTCACCGTGACTTCGCCGCCCATGATCGAAGAAGAAACCCCGCCGAGGCGGACCTGCGTGCCGGTGAAGCGCGGGCCGTATGTTTCGACGCCGTTCTTGACGATGCCATCGATGTTCGAACCGACGAATACAATCGCGCCGATAACAACGGCGACGATGGCCGCTACGGCGATCAGAATGAATTTTTTCATGAGGGTCCTCCTTGGTAGGGTGCCTATCGTGAGCCCCCTAAGCTTCTTCATGAACCTAGCCCCTGGTGGTTCGGTGGGCAAGTTGACGCAGGTGGACCGGTGATCCGTCTGTTGACGTACCGCGTAAAGGAGGCGCGCTACACGCCTAAAACCTAAATTTAATAAACAGATTATTGTCCTAATCGTCCGATGACCGAAAACGCCCATTTTGCAATCAATCCGGCAGCGTTGCGCCGTGGACGCATAGCCGTCATCGGCACCGGCGCGGCCGGCCTCGGGGCGGCGCTAACGCTTTGCCGCGAATATGACGTTCATCTGTTCGAGGCAGACACTAGGCCGGGCGGGCATTGCAACACGGTGGTCGTGGATGACCCTGCGGGCTCTTTGGCCGTCGATACGGGGTTTATCGTCTTCAACCCGGTCAACTACCCGACACTTTGTGCTGCCTTCGACTTTCTCGGTGTTGAAAGCCAGAAGAGCGAAATGTCTTTCTCCGTTTCCTGCGGGGATGGAGACTTCGAGTATTCCGGGCGGTTTCCGGGCGGGCTTTTGGCGCAGGCGAGTAATCTTCTGCGACCGCGTTTCTGGGCCATGCTTTACGGCCTGCGTCGGTTTTATAACGAGGCGCTCGAGGACCTCCCGGCGCTTGAGGTCACCGGCGAGACCTTGGGAAAGTACTTCACGCGCAGGGGCTATCCCGCAAGTTTCCGCGACGATCACCTGGCTCCGATGGCAGCAGCGATCTGGTCGCAGCCGCAGGGCACAGTGGAGGATATGCCCGCGGCGACGCTGGTGCGGTTTTTTGAGGTTCACGGATTGTTGCGACTGGCGAACCGGCCGCGCTGGAGAACGGTCACGGGCGGCAGTCGCGAGTATGTGCGCCGCATCCTCCAATATGTCACCGACAATGGTGCTGTGGTCCGCTTGGGCAGCCCGGTCAGCACGGTGACGCGCTCCGGCATGAATGTCTCCGTGACACTGACGGGCGATGTCACCGAGCGGTTCGACGGTGTCGTGATCGCCGCCCATGCGGATCAGGCTTTGCGGATGCTCGGCGATCCTGATGCTGCCGAGAGCAATGTCCTCGGGGCCTTTACCTACAAGCCCAACCGCGTGGTGCTGCACCGCGACCGCGCTCTCATGCCGCGCCGCCGCACCGCTTGGGCGGCGTGGAATTACATTGCGCCCCAAGGTCCCGATGGGGCCCAGGGAGTGACCTACTGGATGAACCGGTTGCAGAACTTTGGCGATGCCGGGCCTGTCTTTGTAACCCTAAACCCGCCCTTCGAACCGGCTCCCGAGAGCGTTCTCGCGAGTTTCGATTACAGCCATCCGGTTTTCGATGTTGCGGGGATTTCCGCACAGGCCCGCCTTCGCGAAATCCAGGGGCGGCGCAAAACATGGTTCTGCGGCAGTTATTTCGGCTATGGTTTCCATGAGGATGCCTTTGCGTCGGGAATCGCGGCGGCAAGTGCCATGGGCGTTTCGCCTCCTTGGGAAGTTACGCCTCGGGTCGCACGGGCGGCGCAATAGGTCGGGCCGAAAGCATGAAGGACAGGTTTCCGGAAAGTGCGCTCTATCTCGGCCGGGTACTTCACCTGCGGCACCGGCCGGTGCGTCATCGTCTCGATTACCGGGTTTTTTTCCTGCTCCTTGATCTTGGCGGCATCGACAGTCTCGCGCGCGGGCTGAGGCTTCTCGCCTATAACCGGTTCGGCGTTCTTGGTTTCCATGACGCCGATCACGGTGCGATGGACGGCAGCACCACCCGTGAATGGGTCGAGGCCCAGCTTCGGGCCGCAGGGTTGTTTGATCCCGAGGGGCGCACCTATATCGCCTGTTTCCCGCGCATGTGGGGATACGTATTCAATCCTCTCAGCATCTACTACTGCTACGACCGCGAGGCCCGTCTGATCGCTGTGTTGCACGAGGTGCGCAATACCTTCGGGGAAATGCATGGCTACCTCCTCCCGGTTGACGGGTCGGTGGCGCGCAGCGGCACCATCCGGCAGACCGTGACCAAGGATTTTCACGTCTCGCCCTTCATCCCGATGGAGGCGCGTTACGAGTTCCGCCTCAGCCACCCTGGCGAACGCATCGTCGTCGGGATCGAGGACCACTTCGAGGGCGGTCTTGGCCTGTCCGCCATGCTGGCGGGGCGGCGGCGGCAATTGACCGACGGCGCGCTGGCCCTTGCCGTCGCGGCACATCCGCTGATGACCCTCAAAGTCATTGCCGCCATTCACTGGCACGCGCTTCGACTTTGGCTAAAAGGCGTGCCCGTGTTCAGGAAGCCGAAGAAGCCGGCCGTCGCCGTGACCGTCGGAGAGCTGGAGGCGCGGCGATGATCCGGCACCCTGGTTCGAGCGTAAAACGACTATCAACATCGGCTCCGGGATCATGCAAATGAGTGCTGACGACGCCCCCCAGCTTCGATACGGGGCCGTTCGCGGTGGAGCGGCGGCGCGCCTGATTGCCTGCTTCGGGCGCTGGATTCGTCTGGGCAGTCTCTCCCTTGTGCTGCCCGACGGTAGTGCGGTGACTTTGCGCGGCGAACAGCCCGGCCCTTTGGCGCGGGCGGAAATTCACAGCTGGCGGGCGCTCTGGCGGATATTCGCCGGCCAGGCTGTGGGGCTCGCCAATAGTTACGCGCAGGGCGAATGGGACAGCCCGGATCCGTCTGCCGTGGTCGAATTGGCGGCGCGTAACCTCGATCTTGGCGGCCCGGCGCCAAACTTCGCCTGGGCCGTCCGGCCGTGGCGCCGTTTCCGCCACTGGCTGCGCACCAATACCCGGCGCGGATCGAGGCGCAACATCTCCTTCCATTATGATCTTGGCAACGACTTCTATGCGCTGTGGCTCGACGAGAGCATGACCTATTCCTCGGCATTGTTCGTTCGCCCCGGCCTTACCCTTGAGCAGGCGCAGGAAGCTAAATACCGCCGTCTTCTCGACTCCCTCCGTTCGAAGCCCGGACAGCATATCCTCGAGATCGGCTGCGGCTGGGGTGGCCTTGCCGAGATTGCAGCGCGCGATTACGGCCTGCGGGTGACAGCACTCACCCTTTCGAGTGAGCAGCTTGCTTATGCCCGCGACAGGATCGCGCGGGCAGGTCTTGCCGATCTCGTGGATGTGCGCCTTTGCGATTACCGGGACGTTGAGGGCCGTTTCGACCATGTCGTGTCGATCGAGATGATGGAAGCGGTCGGCGAGGCCTACTGGCCGGTTTATTTCGGCCGTATCGCCGAACGCGTTGCGCCGGGCGGGCGCGTGGGAATCCAAGTCATCACCATTGCCGACGAACTCTTCGACCGATACAGGCGCCGTCCGGATTTCATCCAGATGCAGGTTTTTCCTGGCGGGATGCTGCCGACCCCGACAATCGTCAGGGAACTGGCGGATAGGGTTGGCCTGTCGCACCGCAGGGATTTCGGCTTCGGTGTCGATTATGGCCGTACCCTCGCGGAATGGCGTGGTCGCTTCTTAGCAGCTAGGGATTCTCTCGCTTCTCTGGGGCGTGATCGCAAATTTTCCCGCCTGTGGGCTTTTTATCTCGCTTATTGCGAAGGGGGCTTCCGTTCGGGGCGCATTGACGTGCGTCAATTCAGTTTCCAGAAACCGGAGAATTCTAAATGAGCGATCAGAACGAACTTCGGATCGAAGAATTTTTTGCAGGCCGGACGCGTGCCCACGGGCTTGTCGAGGACCGCTTTAGCCGTGTTCGCCGCACGTTCGTCGTGGAAATCGAAGGGCGCGATGATGGCGATGTTTTCGTTCTCGAGGAATCGTTCCGCTTCAATGACGGGGAGGTGTCCTCGCGCACCTGGCGCGTTCGCCGCACCGGCCCGCATGCCTATGAGGGCACCGCTGCGGACGTGGTCGGTGTAGCCAGGGGCGATGCGTCGGGCAATACCCTGCGCTGGGCCTACCGGCTGCGTCTGCCAATTGGTGGGCGCGAGGTCGTCGTCGGATTCGATGATCGTATGTATCTTGGCGCGGACGGCACGATGCTGAACATTGCGCGCATGCACAAGTGGGGCGTGACGCTCGGCCGCGTCACAATTGCGTTCAGCCGCGCTTCCGGCCCCGATCGAGCCGCCGCATGAGTGCGAAATACGCACCGTAGGGGAGAAGCCGCAAGAACTTCAGGCCCCAGGTGAAGCGCTTGGGAAACGTTATTTCGAAGCGCGACGATCTGGTCAGCGCTGTGAACAACCGCTCGGCGGCATCTTCGGCCGCGAGCAGAAACGGCATCGGGAAATCATTGACCGCCGTCATGGGCGTGGCGACGAAGCCTGGATCGACCAGCCGCAGTCGTACGCCGGCCGCATCGAGTTCCGGCTTCAGGGATTCGCATAGATTGATCAGCGCCGCCTTTGTTGGTCCATAGCCCGCAGCGCGAGGAATGCCGCGATAGCCTGCGACGGATGCAATTACCGCAATGTGGCCTCGCCGGCGCTCCCGGCATCCGGGAAGCAGGGCGGCCAGGACGTTCACAGCACCTAGGTAATTGACGTTCATCAGGCTCCGTGCGACCGCGGGGTCGAGATCCGACACCCCCATCGGCTGCCACGCTCCGGCGGCGAAGACGACGAGATCGGGTGGACCGCCCAGGATTGTTTCCGCTTCCGCAACCGCCGCTTCGCAGGCCGGGGTATCAGTCACATCCAGGGGCAGTATAGAAATCAGTTCCGCAAATTCGGCGGCCACGGACGCCGCCGTTTCCGTTCCGCGAGCACTGATGACTACGCGCCATCCCCTCGCCGCGAGTACGCGAGCGAGCGCCGCGCCAATCCCGGATGAGGCGCCGATCAGCCAGGCCGACTCCGGAACGGGCGTCATCGCGATCGAGTCAGTGCTTGATGAAAGGATTGAGCAGGCGGGCAAACCTGCCGGTCAGGCGCACGGGCGCATCGAGCACGACGAGACAGATGCATTCCTCGTCTTCGGTGGCCACTGGTTTGTGCTCGTGCGTATCGTCGAGGGACATGACATCGCCGTGTCGATATTCGGCGCCGCCGTCCCGGATACCGCCCTTGAGCACCAGCGTGTATTCATGCCCGCCATGGGTATGGGCAGGCATCGCGGCACCGGCAGCGACGCGCAGGAGCGCCGTTTTGAAAATGGGAGAGGCGGATGCCAGCACCGCTTCTTCGATGCACGGGCCAAGGCGGCGCCAGCGAAGGTCGCCCAGATTGCGATGAACGTGGCGTGCCAGCGGGCCGGGCAGAACCTTGCGGCTCTCTTCGTCCAACCGAAGCTCCGTCGTTTCGGGTTCATGCTTGTCGAGCCGGTCGAGAGCGGCGGCCAGCGCATCGGGCCCAAGTGATGCGGTGCCGACGCTTTCCAACAGCGCTCCGCCGATGTCTTCGATACGGCGAACGTCCTCGCGGCACGATGCGCAGCAGGCAAGATGCGTCGCAACGACGAGAGAGGGAGCCTCGGGCAGGCTGCCAGATGCATAATCGACAAGGAGATCGTGGGCGATGTGATGCCTGATCATGGCTGGAACTCCGACATAGATTTTCGCAGGCGGCCGAGCGCCAGACGGATTCGGGATTTGACTGTGCCCAGCGGGAGCTTCAGCTCCTGGGCGATTTCCTGATGGGTCTTATCTTCGAAAAATGCCTTGCGCACGACTTCGGCCTGATCCGGAGGAAGCGTGGATATCTCGGCGACGAGTTTGCCGCCGGCCTCGGCATCGGCCAAATGACCGAAAGTGTCGGAAGACGGATCTTCCGCGTCGAAATCCTCGGGCAGGACCTCGGGCCGCTTTTCCCGGCGAAAGGCGTCGATGCGGGCGTTGCGGGCGATGGCGAAGATCCACGTCGAGGCAGAGGCCCGCGCGGGATCGAACTGTGCCGCGCGCCGCCACACCTTGATCATCGCTTCCTGCGCGATTTCCTCTGCCGCGCTCAGAGACGAGCCCCGCTTCAGGCAGTAGGCCTTGATGCGGGGCGCAAAGTGCTCGAACAGGTCTGAGAACGCGCTGCGGTCGCCATGCGCGCCGACTGAATGGAGCAAACTAGCAGGGTCGCCCCTGCCATTGCGGTCGACAAACTCTTCGGCCATTTTGCTCCTCGGGGGCCGGACAAGCACGAAATCCAGCATATGACGGGAGGCTAGGATAAGGGACATTACTGAGGCCCTCAAGTGGGGTTTGGACCTTTTACGCCCTTCCGATCGCGGTGGATCACTGGAAAGCTGTGAATAAAAAAAGCTTGGGAGCGTGACGGAAACGCTGCCCGGCCCGCAACCTGCCCCTGAAGTTACTGCTTAGGCAGGATCACCGTAACGATGACGTGAATGACACCGTTGAAGTCGCTAAGACGTTTCATCGCCGATGTCCTGCATGCCCCGGTTGCCTGGGCGACGGAGTTTTCAGGACCCGTAGCTGATCAACGTTTCGACGGGCACGTCGAGGCGGGCGCGTCCGTTGAGGAAGGCGAGTTCGATCACGCACCCGGCCGCTGCAACATCTGCCCCCTGGCCACGCAGCAGTGCGATCGAGGCGGCAAGGGTTCCCCCTGTCGCCAGCAGATCGTCGAGCACGACGACGCGGTCGCCCGACCTAACCGCATCGGACTGCATTTCGATCACGTCGCTGCCGTATTCCAGCGCGTATTCATGGGACACCGTGGCGCCGGGCAGCTTGCCGCGTTTGCGCGCCATGACGAAGCCGATGCCAAGTTGCAGGGCAAGCGGCGCCGCAACCAGGAACCCGCGCGATTCGATGCCCACCAGTTTGCTGGGCCTGTGGAGTGCGATCGCCTTGGCCATGCGCGAGATCGTCTCGGCCCATGCCCCCGGATGAGCCAGCAGGGTGGAAATGTCATAAAAGAGGATTCCGGGGTTCGGAAAGTCCGGTATCTGACGGATGTGATCCTTGAGATTCATATGCTCCTCGTAATGGCGTTCCGAACTCTAGCCGCGCCCACCAATAGAGGCAAATGCCCCGGCAGCGCTAAGGTTTATTCCCCGGCGGGTTTCCTGTTAGACTGCCGCCCGATAATCGCGGACGCCCGAAACAGCGAAGGAGGCCACCCTATGACCAGAAAATTGATGATTGCAGCGCTTGGCGGCATGGCCATCGTATCGCTTGCCCTGACTGCCTGCGACGGGGGGCCGTCGAGCGGCGGACAGAAATTCGTGACCATCGGCACCGGCGGGGTCACGGGGGTCTATTATCCGACGGGCGGCGCCATCTGCCGGCTGGTCAACAAGGATCGCGCCAAGCATGGCGTGCGCTGCACGGTCGAAAGCACCGGCGGCTCCGTCTACAACATCAACGCCATCCGTTCGGGCGAGCTCGACATGGGCATCGTCCAGTCGGACTGGCAGTACCACGCCTATAACGGAACATCCCGTTTTGCCGACGGCGGCGCCTTCAAGGAATTGCGGGCCGTGTTTTCGGTCCATCCGGAGGCTTTCACTGTCGTCGCCCGCCGTGATGCCAAGGTGACGACCTTCACCGACCTCAAGGGCAAGCGCGTCAATGTCGGCGACCCCGGTTCGGGCCAGCGCGCGACGATGGCGGAGCTGCTCAAGCTGATGGGCTGGACGACGAAGGATTTCTCGCTTGCGTCGGAACTGAAACCGGCCGAGCAGGCCCAGGCGCTCTGCGACAACAAGGTCGATGCCATCGTTTATGTCGTCGGCCATCCCAACGGTTCGATCCAGGAAGCGACGACGGCCTGCGATACGGTCGTCGTTTCGGTCGCGGGCGAAGCCGTCGACAAACTGATCAAGGCCAATCCCTATTACGCCAAGACGACCATCCCCGGCGGCATGTACAAGGGGAATCCGAAGGACATCGACACTTTCGGCGTGAAGGCGACCTTCGTCGCCTCGACGCGAACCGACGCCAATACCATTTATGAAGTGGTCAAGGCGGTGTTCGACAATTTCAAGGACTTCAAGGCCCTGCATCCGGCGTTTTCGCACCTGTCGCCGAAGGATCTTGTGCGCGACGGCAACTCGGCGCCGCTTCATGACGGCGCTGCCCGCTACTTCAAGGAAAAGGGCCTGATGTAGCAGGGCGCAGCGGGGAGAGCGGCGATGAGCGCTTCCGGCGGTGCCGGAAATGCTCCGCGCTCGGTCGAAGATCTCGCCGAGAGCGCCGACAGTGGCGCGCGTGCCCCCCATGGCTGGGCCGCGCGCGTCATGTTCGCGGCGGCGCTGCTGTGGGCGTTGTTTCAGCTCTGGTACGCGTCGCCACTGCCGTTTGCCTTCAATGTCTTCAACCTGAACTTCGGCGAGAGCCGCTCGCTCCACTTGGCGTTCGCGGTCGGTCTCGCGTTCCTGGCCTTTCCCGCGACGGCCCGGGGACCGCGCCAGCGCATCCCGCTTTACGACTGGGCGCTGGCGTCGCTGGCAACTTTCGCGGCGGCATATATCTGCCTTTTTCAATCCGCGCTCGAAACCCGGCCCGGCGCGCCCATTGCCGCCGATATCGTTGCCGGGGTCGTTGGGATCGTGCTGCTGCTGGAAGCAACACGCCGCACGCTGGGCCTGCCGCTGGTCATCATCGCGGTCATTTTCATCGCCTACAGTTTTCTGGGCCCGTGGCTGCCCGGCGTCGTCTCCCACAAGGGCGCGACGCTCTCCAAGCTGATCACGCACCAGTGGCTGACCAGCGAAGGCGTATTCGGCGTAGCGCTCGGCGTTTCGGCGAGCTTCGTGTTCCTGTTCGTCATGTTCGGCACGCTTCTTGATCGCGCAGGTGCGGGTGGATGGTTCATCCGCGTGTCCTATGCGGCACTTGGCCACCTGCACGGCGGCCCGGCCAAGGCCGCGGTCGTGTCTTCTGCCCTGACCGGCCTGATTTCCGGTTCTTCCATCGCCAATGTGGTCACCACTGGCACCTTCACGATACCGCTGATGAAGCGTGTCGGTTTCCCGGGCGACAAGGCGGGCGCGGTAGAGGTGGCGTCGTCGGTCAACGGCCAGATCATGCCGCCTGTGATGGGCGCCGCCGCCTTCCTGATGGTGGAATACGTCGGCATTCCCTATATCGACGTCATCAAGCATGCGTTCCTGCCGGCGGTGATTTCCTACGCAGCGCTCCTCTATATCGTGCATCTGGAGGCGATGAAGATGGGCCTGCGCGGCCTGCCGCGCCCGGCGGGAATGGACCGGCGCGCGCGCCTCATCGGCTACGGGCTGACGGTTTCGGGACTGCTGGCCTTTGCCGGCGCCGTGCATTTCGGCCTCGATGCGTTCAAGGAGACGCTGGGCGGGTTGGCCTTCTGGGTGATACTGGCGGCGCTCGTTGCGATCTATGTGGCGCTTCTGGCACTTGCTTCCCGCGCCCCGGCTGAGGTTGCGATCCTGTCTGCGGACCGCCTGCCGCCGCTCGGCGCCACGGTGAAGTCGGGCCTGCATCATCTTCTGCCGGTGGTCGTGCTGGTCTGGTGCCTGATGATCGAGCGCCTGTCGCCGACCCTGTCGGCCTTCTGGGCAACGGTCACGATGATCCTGATCATCGTGACCCAGGGTCCGATCGTCGCCTGTCTGCGGCGCGGCCGGACGGAGCCCTGCGGCGCGGCCATCGCCACGGCGACCGACGGCATCGGCGCCGCGACCGTGGATGGGTTGCGCGCCTTGATCTCCGGCCTCGTGTCCGGCGCGCGCAATATGGTGGGCATCGCCATCGCTACGGCGACGGCGGGCATCGTCGTCGGCACCGTGACCCTGACCGGGCTCGGCCTCGTGATGACGGACCTGATCGAACTGATCTCGGGCGGCAACCTGATGCTGATGCTGGTGTTCACCGCCATCATCAGCCTGATTCTCGGCATGGGATTGCCGACCACGGCCAACTACATCGTCGTCGCCACCCTGATGGCACCGGTCGTCGTCGCGCTGGCGGGCGAGGGCGGGCTGATCGTGCCGCTGATCGCCGTGCACCTGTTCGTCTTCTATTTCGGCCTGATGGCGGACGTGACGCCGCCCGTCGGTCTTGCCACTTTCGCGGCAGCCGCGATCTCGCGTGCCGATCCGATCCGAACCGGGGTTCAGGCTTTTCTTTACAGTGCGCGTACCATCGCCCTGCCGTTCATCTTCATCTTCAATTCGCAGCTGCTGCTGATCGGCATCACCAGTGCCGGACACCTGGTGCTGACCATCGCCAGCGCGCTTCTTGCCATGCTGGTGTTCGCCGCGGGGACGATGAACTGGTTTGTCGTGCGCAGCCGCTGGTACGAAAGCCTGTTGCTACTGATCGCGGCCTTCATCCTGTTTCGGCCGGGCTTTTTCTGGGACATCGCGTTTCCGCCTTACGACGATCGGCCCGGACGCGAGGTGCCGGCGGTTGCCGCCGCTGTGCCCGACGGTGGCTTCCTGCGGCTCGAGGTGATGGGCGAAGACTTTTATGGCGAAAAAGTCAGCCGCCATCTCGCCCTGCGCATGGGCGCGGCCAACCGCCCGGTGGAGGCACGGCTTGCCGGCGCGGGGCTTCAGCTTGCCCGCCGCGGTGACGAGGTCTGCGTGCTGTCGGTATCCTTCGGCAGCGCCGCCGACAAGGCGGGCATTCGTACAGGCTGGATCGTCCGGAGCGTCCTCGTGCCATCCGATCGTCCGGCGAAGGAATGGATGTTCATTCCGGCCATCCTGATTATCGGCATAGTCATGGTTTTGCAGCGCCGCCGCAAAGGTTGAGGGGGAGAAAGACATGTACAAGCGGATCCTGCTGCCTATCGATCTCGACCAGGAGAGCTCGCGGGAGAAAGCGCTGCCGGTAGCGATGGAATACTGCCAGATCTTCGGCGCCCGACTGTTCCTGCTGACCGTGGTTCCCGAATTCGGCAGCGGCTTGATCGGCAGTTTCTTTCCCCCTGATTTCGAGGAAAAGGCGATCTCGGAAGCGCGTGACCGCATCGAAGCGCTGGCGCGAGAGAAGATTTCGTCCAACATCAAGGTCTCCTGCCATGTTGCCCAGGGGCCGGCGTACGAGGAAATTCTTTCGTCCGCCCGGGAACTCAAGGCCGACTTGATCGTCATGGCGTCGCACCGGCCGGAACTGAAGGACTACCTGCTGGGCCCCAATGCAGCGCGGGTCGTGCGTCACGCTCCGATCTCGGTGCTGGTGGTGCGCAACTAGCGCTCAAAACTTCGTGAGGAAAGGGCGGGGCGCTGGCACGCTCGCGAGCGGGGCACTAAGCTGGACCTGCGTCCCGATCACGGAGCATCCGGTTCATGCCAGCAGATCCGCAGCCATCTGACGTCGTCGCGGAAACCACAATCCCCCTTGATTTTGCCCGGCTGCCGGCCGCACGGCTCTCGCGCATGGTGGGCGCGGCGGAAGAAGCCCTCGAGATCGCCCGGCTCCTTGCTAAGACCGGCGACAACGTCGTGGGCGAGCTGATCAAGAACGCTGGCACCTTCTACGAGTGGAACCATTATCCCGACGGCGACGTTTATGACGCCGAAACCGGCAGCCAGTTCTACTATCACGCCCATCCCGCGAACCTGCGTACGGGCGAGCATGGGCATTTTCACACGTTCCTGCGCCCCGCGGGGATGCCCGCGGGCATTGCGCCGGCGCGGGTGCCCGACTTTGTGCCACCCAAGGAGCCTAACGACGCGCTTTGCCATCTCATCGGTATTTCGATGGATGATTTAGGCGCACCGATCTGCCTGTTCACGGTCAACCGCTGGGTGACCGGCGAATACTGGTACGACGGTGCCGACATCCTGCCCATGCTGGATCGTTTCGAAATCTCGCATACTCAGCCGTCCTGGCCGGTCAACCGCTGGCTCGTGGCTGTGTTGCGCATGTTCCGGCCGCAGATAGAGGCGCTCATCCGTGCCCGCGACGGCACCGTTGCGGCCTGGCAGGGCGAGGAAAACGTGTTCGACGATCGCGGCCTCGAAGTCACATCCTGGTGCCGCATATCGCTGGTCGAACAAGCGACGGCGCTCGATGCTGCGCAGGCATGAAAAAAGGGCCGGCTGCGGGCCGGCCCTTTATTTGCGAACGTGGGGTCCGGCTACTTCAGCGTCTTGAGGAAGGCGATTACGTCGTCGCGTTCCTTCTTCGAGCGCAGTCCGGCAAAGGCCATGCGGTTGCCGCTGATCAGCTTGCGCGGGTTCTCGAGGTATTTGTCGAGGTTTTCGTCGGTCCAGGTGATGCCCGACTTCATCGTCGCCGGGGAGAAGCGGTAGCCCTTTGCGGAGCCGGCCTTGGTGCCCGTCACGCCTGCGAGGCTGGGGCCGATCTTGTGCTTTCCGGCCTTGGTGTCGTGGCAAACGGCACACTTCTTGAACACCGTTTCGCCTGCTTTCGCGTCGCCCGCGGCAAGAGCGGAATTGCCAGTACCTAGTGCCATGGCCGCGACAGCGGCAGTAAAAAAGAACATTTTAACCATACTCGACTCCTCACGCCTAATGGCAGTCCTTTAACCTTCGATTCAAGTAGCATCGGGAAAGGGGAATGGCAACTGGAGGAGGGCGAAATTCGCCATTAATGCTGCTTTAGTGGTTGATTTTGGCCGATAGATCTAGGGGCGCAGCCCAAACGAAAATAGCGAAAATCTGCAATCAAGATTGTTACAAATTTAGGTGAAGATTTCGGAAATATCCAGCGTGGGTCAGAGCCCTAACGTCTAGTGGAAGGTCAGACAGTCGCTCATTGCGTGGGTCTTTAGGATCGTTGGTCAGGGCGAGCCCACAGGAGATACTGATGGCAAGTCGCGGGGCGATCCTCAAACCGACTTTGCATGTTTTCTCGAGAAGATCCCCCAGTTGACCAGTTGATATGGCTGTTGTGTGTCAGAGCCGCCGCTCACCCGGTGAATGAGGCATTTAATGCCTTTTCAAGTCGTTGCGTAGCCAAGGATCACGGTATATAAGGGCGGACCTTATCCGGGGAGTAGCTCAGCCTGGTAGAGCACTACGTTCGGGACGTAGGGGCCGGAGGTTCGAATCCTCTCTCCCCGACCAATCCGGATATAGATTACTAGCTCGGGGGTCTGGCATTTTGATGCTGGACCCCCTCGAATTTTCGCCGCTAGTCGATCAAACTTGCAATTTAGTCTTACAAAGTCTGACGAAGCATCCGTGTTCTTTCTCAAGTATTGATCTTGATTATACTGAGTTTGCCTTCAAAACTAATATTGGCTCTCAAAAAAATTGACTGAAATTTACTCCCATCCGCTGGGATTAAATAAGTAACCACTATTTCTAATAGTCCTAATTCCTTCTTCAGAAATCAGTTTTCGCCGCAGGCGGCTCACGCGCATGTCAATCGATCGGTCTTGATCGTCACCGGAGCCTGATCCAAGGGCATTTGATAAATCTGAACGAGACAGCACTTCACCGGGATGGTCCGCAAAAAATAAAAGTAGTTTAAATTCTGCTGTAGTTAGTCTGATGCTTAGGCCTTTAAATTGCACGCCGAACGCATCTTTATTAATAATTAGGTCACCAAATCTTAGGTCATTTTTAATAACGGGGACCTGTTGCTCTGATTTAGCGCGTCTAAGGCAAGCCAATAGGTGAGCCTCAATAACGCGTGGATCTGAGGGTTTTACTAAGTAATCATCTGCGCCAAGTTCAAGGCCCACAATTTTATCATTATCACTATCCCTGCCAGTTAACATAACCACAACTCCTGAAAAAACTTTGCGGAGTTGCCGGCACATCTCAAAACCGCTGCCATCTGGCAGGTTTGCGTCCAAAATTATTGCATCCGGCACTTGGTCTTGAAGGATCAATTGCCCTGCCGATAAAGAAGAAGCATGAATTATTGAATAATCATTATCCCCAAAGTATTTCAATAATACTTTAGCTAAAACTTCATCGTCTTCGACAAGAAGTATTGTTTTTGTCATAGAATTAATGCTGAGAGTTTCTTTTTTTATTTACTATTAATTGGCTGGTCCGAGATCATAGCATCCAGGTCTTTTTCTGCAAAGCTTGACGGCAGCATTTTCATTCTTTTCTAAGCCTTTTTAAGGCCGTATTGGCTGAGACCGACGGCCGAATGTCTCTGCAAATAAGAAAAAACCCCCTAACTCATTGCAAAATATGATATATATACTGTTACAAAATTTATACAAAATTTACATATATTCCAGATGTGCCGTCGTTATTCTGCCAGTCAATTGAAAGCCCTATTTTCATGAAATTTCTGGAGACAGACCAATGGCATCGATGACGTTCCAGGTTAACGATGGTTCTACGGCAAGCGGCTACCCTAACGTATGGGTCACCATCTCAGAAAATGGCGATGGCACGCTCGCCTTTAACGTTACCCAGGAAGGTGGGGTGGTCGGCGATCTGAGAGGTCTATTTTTTGACGTTGCTGATGAAAGCCTCCTGAATAGCCTTGTAGTCAATGCCGACTCGAACGACGTTCGAATTGGCAATGATAGCATTACCAACCTTGGCGGTGGTTCTAACATGAATGGGCTTACGGGCTCAGACAGAGGATATGATGTAGGCATCGAAGTCGGAACAAGCGGTATCGCTAAAGACGATATTCAAAGCTACGAATTTACTTTGTCTTCCTCTTCGCGCGATCTAACCCTTCAAGATTTTGCAAATGTTGATTTTGGCGTTCGACTGACTTCTGTTGGAACTGTTGACGGTAGTCGCGAAGACTCCTCTAAAATCCTCGAACAGACTTCTGTGGCAATTGAAGCCTCGAGCGACAGTGAGAATGTCGTTGAAGGTCAAATTGTAAGCGGCGACGTCTTTGAAAACGACAATTCAGAGGGTGGGATTAACACCGTTAGTGGTTGGGATGGAGGAACCGTTGGGAACACGGTCCGTCTGGTTGATGAAGGCGATGATCTGGGCTCCTTAACGCTGAATGCTGATGGTACCTACAGTGTGGATGCGAGCGGCGCCGATGAATTATCTGCGGGAGAAACTGCTACCTTCACCTACTCGTTGGACCTCACAAATCAAACCGAAGAAACGTCATGGTCTAACGACACATCCACTTTTACAATCACCTTAACAGGCACCAACGACGCCGTTGTTATTGGTGAAGCAGATCTTAGTGGTGCCGTGACTGAACTCGAAGATGGAGATGAAGGCGAAAATACTGCGGTTCTGAGTGACACTGGTACAATTGCTTTTACTGACGTAGATCGCTCTGACACCCACACGGTCTCCTCGTCAGCAAAGGGCGACGACTACCTTGGGAACTTCTCTTCATCAATCGTCGATGGTGAAGTCCAGTGGACTTTCAACGTCAATGACGCAGATATCGATCACCTGGGTGAAGGCGAAACCCTAACGCAGTATTATGACGTCACGATTGATGATGATGAGGGTGGAGCTGCGATCGAAACAGTGACCGTAACAATCACGGGTTCAGCCGATGATGATACTCCCCCGTCTCCCCCGCCTGTCGATGATCCAGGAGTAACTGTTCTCTACAATCATGGAACACAGCAAACAGGTCATGGCTTCTTTCCGCAGGCGAGCGAGGGTCAAGATAAAACCAATGTTTATGAAGGCTTCAACGATAACGACACTTTGAAAATTGCCGGCTACGGCGATGCGGATGATCTCACGATCTACCAAGGTGATTTCGGTCTAGGCGATCCAACAATCGATGACACTTTGTTTGTCATTGGAATTGATGGAAATCAAAAGAGCACCCGCACTGAAGATTGGGGTTATCTCGAAGATTACACCGGGTTGACCGAGGATAACGTCTGGATGACAGGCGTAACCTTCGGTGATGGAGCAAAAGAAACCACTTTTGAAGTTGTTGAGACTATAGAAAATCCCGAACAGTTAGTTGACTATTCCCAGTATTTACTTGGGTAGCAAATAGCCAGTTTTGTAAGGTATTGCGTGAGTTTTTAGACAATCCCCTAGATGTGATGCATGGCATCGCATCTAGGGGATCCTAAGTGTAAAGTTAAAAATCTCATGGTACTAAGTCATGATGTTTGATGGACGATCAGTACTATCTTTAAATATTCAAAAATATGAAAATCGAAACCTCCTCGATTTTTTAAGTGCTAATAATTTTAATGTTCAAAAGAAAACGCTTTCAAAACAAAAAGAAAAAACAGAAAAATACAATTCATATTCTGCGATTTTAGTATTTGTGAAAAACATCAATCCAGAAGTTTTAGATTTATTGCGAGAAATGAGGGCTAAACATAATGGGGCAGTTGTTGTAATTTGCAAAAAAGATCGAGAAATAAAATTGAACGAGGACAAAGTTATTTTATCCGGCGCCGACGTATTGTTTAGCAATGCCGGAAATCCAAATGTTTTGATTGCTTACATAAAATCCGTCCTAAAACGTACCGAATTGCGCCTAGTTTCCTCTGCAACATCTGTTTGAAAGTCGATCTACTTCTCTTAGATGGGGCGCATGTTCGGAGTTCCCCTTCCATGGTTTTAAGAGACTTCTAATAGGTTCGCGCCGCGCAGAACGCGACGACGTCCAGCAAGGCCCGCCTGATGTCGCTGTCTGGAAAGATGTCGAGGGCGTCGTGGGCAAGCTGGGTGTAATGGCGTGCCCTTTCAAGAGAATCGGCTAGCGCGTTATGCCGGGTCATCAGTCCAATGGCCTTTTCCAGGTCCCCTTCATCCTGTGCTAGGTTCTCAATGGTGCGCTGCCAGAACGCTCGCTCCTGGTCGTCACCGCGCCGGAAGGCGAAAATGACCGGCAGCGTCACCTTGCCCTCGCGGAAGTCGTCGCCGGTTTCCTTGCCCATGGTTTCGGCGCCTGATGCGTAATCCATGACGTCATCGGTCAGCTGGAAGGCGATGCCGAGGTTGAGGCCGAAGGCATGCAGGGCTTCTTCCTCGACCTTGGGGCGTCCGGCAACGACGGCGCCGAGCCGGGTCGCGGCCGCAAACAGGGTCGCGGTCTTCGAGGTGATGACCTCCAGGTAAGCGGCTTCGGAGGTTTCCGTGTCGTTGGCGGTGGTCAGTTGCAAGACCTCGCCCTCGGCGATGACGGCCGACGCATTGGACAGGATGGCGAGAACGTCGAGAGAGCCGTCGGAGACCATCAGCTGGAACGAGCGCGAAAACAGGAAGTCGCCGACCAGAACGCTCGGCTTGTTTCCCCACACGTTATTGGCGGTGGCCATGCCCCGGCGCAGATCCGAATCATCGACCACATCGTCGTGCAGCAGCGTCGCCGTGTGAATGAACTCGACGGCGGCGGCGAGACCCGTATGGCGCTGGCCGCGATAGCCGCACAGCCGCGCCGCGCCCAGCAGTAGCATCGGACGCAGGCGCTTGCCGCCCGCCGCGATGATATGGCCTGCAAGCTGGGGGATGAGCCTCACCGGGCTTTCCATGTGGCGCAGGATGGCTTCGTTGACGCGCGCGAGGTCGTCTGTGACGAGCTGGTACAGCGCCTCGATCGACGGCTTGGCGCCGGGGTCGCGTTTGTCATCGAAGGGAACGACGATGGCCAAGAAATTCTCCATGAAATGCGTGGCGGGGCAAAGCCCGCCCTTGACGCAGGGCGAAGTGATGCGGAGCATAAGAGCGCGCCTCCGCCGCCGCAACCCTGCTGCTGGCGCTGCCGCCAGGCGAGGACAAGTATTGAAAGAACTCATGAAAACCACCGATCCCGTGCGTCTGTCATGGGCGCGCGCCCTGCTCGGGGGCGAGGGCATCGAGACTTATATTCTCGATACCCATATGTCGGTGCTGGAAGGCAGCGCCGGGGCGATCCCTAGGCGCTTGATGGTTGCCGACGACGATTACCTCGATGCCCGCGCGTTGATAGACGGGGCCGACCCGGCGTTGGAGGCGGCCGGGCCCGCCGCCAGTGCCGACAGGGACGCTGACGCCGAAGACATGTCGGTGACGGAGGATGGATTCCTTGGCGGCAAGGTGCGCCTGCGCCAGCCCGAGAAGGGCTACCGTGCAGCCATCGACCCGGTGCTGTTGGCCGCGGCGGTGCCTGCGGAACCCGGCCAGCGCGCCCTCGATATCGGTGCCGGCGTCGGCACGGCGGGATTGCTGCTCGCATGGCGGGTCGCGGGCCTGCGCGTCACCGGCATGGAAATCGATGGGGCGATGCTGCGGCTGGCTGCCGAAAATGCGCGTCTCAACAATCTCGCTGACCGCGTCGAATTCATGGTCGGCGATCTGTCGCGCCCGCCCGCAAGGCTGGCGCCGGGCAGCTTCGATCACGTGCTGGCCAATCCGCCCTATCTGGAGTCCGACCGCACCACGGTGTCGTCGGAGGCCTCGCGCGCCGGGGCGCGGGTCGAGGGCAGGGCGGGGGCGTCCGGGGCCGGCCTCGACGCCTGGGTGCGCTTTGGCTGCGTCATGGTCCGCGATCGCGGCACCATCACCATGATCCACCGGGCCGATCGCCTCGACGACCTTCTGGCTATCCTGCGCGGCCGGGCAGGGGGCATCACGGTTTTCCCGCTGTGGCCCGACCGCTCCTCCAAGCCCGCCTCGCGGGTGCTGGTGCAGGCGGTGAAGGGCTCCAAGGCGCCGATGCGCCTCGCCCAAGGTCTGGTGCTGCACGAGGATGATGGCCGCTATACAGTGGAAGCCGAGGCCGTGCTGCGCCACGGCGCCCCCCTGCCGCTACAGGGCCGCCGTGGCTGATCGGCGGCAAACACCGGCTTTTCTTGCCCTTTTCCCGCGCCCCCACTAAAACAGCGCCATGTTCGGATTGAGCCTGTCCAAGCTTCTCGTTCTTGCACTGATCATCGCCGCCGTCTGGTACGGCTTCAAATGGCTGAACCGGTCGAAGGCGAAGGACGAGGGAAGCAAGCAAGCGAATCGGGCCGCCGACGGCGGCACCGATCTTGCGGCCTGTCCGGCCTGCGGCACCTATGTCGCGGCGGGAGTGGCGAAATGTCCGGAGAATCGCGACGACTGCCCGATGCGGGCGGCCTGAACCGGGAACCAGAACGATGCCGACCGCGCCAGAGCGCAAGAACCCAGTGCGCAAGAACAAGGATGCGCCGTCCTTCCAGGACCTGATCCTCAGGCTGCAGACCTACTGGGCGGCCCAGGGCTGCCTGATCCTGCAGCCCTACGACATGGAAATGGGCGCGGGTACCTTTCATCCGGCGACGACGCTGCGCGCACTCGGGCCCGCGCCGTGGCGCGCGGCCTATGTGCAGCCCTGCCGGCGGCCGACCGACGGGCGCTATGGTGAAAACCCGAACCGCCTGCAGCACTACTACCAGTTCCAGGTGGTCCTCAAGCCGTCCCCCGCCAATTCGCAGCAGCTTTACCTCGACAGCCTCAAGGCACTCGGCATCACCACGGCGCTGCACGACATCCGCTTCGTCGAGGACGACTGGGAAAGCCCGACGCTGGGTGCCTGGGGTCTCGGCTGGGAAGTGTGGTGCGACGGCATGGAAGTGACCCAGTTCACCTACTTCCAGCAAGTCGGCGGCATCGAATGCGCGCCGGTGACCTGCGAACTGACCTATGGGCTGGAACGCCTCGCCATGTACGTGCAGGGCGTGGAAAACGTCTACGACCTCGACTTCAACGGCCAGGGCGTCACCTACGGCGACGTCTTCCTGCAGAACGAGCGCGAGTTCTCCGCCTACAACTTCGAGCACGCCGATACCAAACAGCTCGGCGAGGGCTTCGAGAAGGCCCAGGCCGAATGCAAGAAGCTGCTAGCGGCCGGCGTGGCGCTGCCGGCTTACGACCAGTGCATCAAGGCGAGCCACATGTTCAATCTGCTCGATGCGCGCGGCGTCATCGCCGTGACCGAACGCGCCGCCTATATCCAGCGCGTGCGCGACCTGTCGAAGGCCTGTTGCGAAGCCTGGCTCGCCTCGAGGGTGAAGTAAGATGGCCGAGCTTCTTCTCGAAATCCTGTCCGAAGAAATCCCCGCCCGCATGCAGGCGCGCGCGGGCGAGGATCTCGCCCGCCTTGTGACCGACGCCCTCAAGGCCGCCGGGCTTGCTTTCGAAAAGCCGCGCAGTTTTGCCACGCCGCGTCGCCTCGTGCTGGTGATCGACGGCATTCCCGAGGCCCAGCCCGACGTAAAGGACGAACGCAAGGGCCCCGCCGTGGACGCGCCGGAAAAGGCCATTCAGGGCTTCCTCGGCTCGGTCGGCCTCAGCCTCGATCATTGCGAAAAGCGCGACATCAAGGGCAAGCAGTTCCTGTTCGCCGTCATCGAAAATAAGGGCCGCGCCACCGCCGAAGTGCTGGCGGAGATCATCGTGGGCGTGCTGGCCGCCTTCCCGTGGCCCAAGTCCATGCGCTGGGGTGCGGGCGATGCGCGCTGGGTGCGCCCGATCCAGTCTATCCTCGCGGTTTTCGCCGGGCGGATCGTCGATTTCGAATTCGCCGGCGTGCGCGCGGGCGATGTAAGCCAGGGCCATCGCTTCCTTGCGCCCGTCCCCTTCCGGGTGAAGGACTTCGCCGATTATCAGGCGCGCCTGCGCGAGGCCTATGTCATGCTCGATGCCGAGGACCGGCGCGAGGTGCTGCTGACCGACGCCGACCGGCTGGCCGAGGAAGAAGGCCTCAAGGTTCGCAACGACCACGCCCTGTTTGCCGAAGTGGCGGGCCTGATCGAATGGCCGGTCGCGCTGATGGGGCGCATCGACGATGCCTTCATGGACGTTCCCGCCGAGGTGCTGACCGAATCCATGCGCGCGCACCAGAAATACTTCGCGCTGGAAACGAAGGACCACAAGCTCGCGCCGCGCTTCATCACGGTCGCCAACATGCTGACCGACGACGGCGGCGCCGCCGTCATCGCCGGCAACGAGCGTGTCCTTCGCGCCCGCCTGTCGGACGCCCGTTTTTTCTGGGACCAGGACCGCAAGGTGCGGCTCGATTCCCGCGTCGCCAAGCTGGGCCAGATCACCTTCCACGCCAAGCTCGGGACCGTTCTGGAAAAGGTCGAGCGCGTCGAAAGCCTCGCCGCCGAGTTGTGCGACTTCATTCCCGGTGCGGACCGCAACAAGGCGACCCGCGCGGCCCACCTGGCCAAGGCCGATCTGACGTCCGACATGGTCGGCGAGTTCCCCGAGCTTCAGGGCGTCATGGGCCGCTATTACGCGCTGAATGACGGCGAGGACGCCGACGTCGCCGAAGCCATCGCCCAGCATTATTCGCCGAAGGGGCCGAACGACAGCTGCCCGACGTCGCCCACCGCCATTGCCGTGGCGCTCGCCGACAAGATCGACAGCCTTGCCGGTTTCTTCGCCGTTGGCGAGAAGCCGACCGGCTCGCGCGATCCATATGCGCTGCGGCGTGCCGCGCTTGGCGTCATCCGCATCGTCACCGAGAACGGCCTGCGCCTGCCCTTGGCCAAGGTCTTCAAGCTGGCCGATGCCGCGGGCAAGCTCGATGTGGGCGAAATGCTCGCCTTCTTCGCGGACCGCCTGAAGGTGCAGATGCGCGAGAAGGGCGTGCGCCACGACCTGATCGAGGCGGTCTTTTCGCTGGGTGGCGAGGACGACCTCGTGCGCCTGTTGCGCCGGGTCGATGCGCTGACCGCCTTCCTCGGCACCGACGACGGCGCCAACCTGCTGACCGCCTACCGGCGCGCGGCCAACATCGTCGCCATCGAGGAAAAGAAGGACAAGACCGCCTACGATGGCGCGGTGGACGAAAAGCTTCTGGCCGAGGCGCAGGAAAAGCGCCTGAACGAGGTTCTGGCGCTCGAGGAACAGGCGCTGGCGCTGACGCTGGGTGAGGAAAAATACGGCGATGCCATGGCGGCGCTCGCCAATATGCGCGCGCCGGTCGATGCCTTCTTCGACCATGTCACGGTCAATGCCGATGACAAGGCGCTTCGGGCCAACCGCCTGCGCCTGTTGTCGCGCATCCGCGCGGCGCTCAACCGCGTTGCCGATTTCTCTAAGATCGAAGGCTAGTTGGGGCGGTTTTCGCCCTCGCCACCGCCCGCCTTCATATAAGGCGGGCGCATCGCCGTGAGTTGGGCGGTCCCGGCGACGAGGCCGTCGCCGCCGGTCTGGATGGCTTCCAGCGCGTCGATGCGTAGGAGTGCCAGGCCGATCTTTCCGCATGACGAGCGCATCTCGCCCGCGTCCTTGCCGCCCTGGGTGATGAGGGTGCCGGGGGCGGGGGCGTCACCTTCGATCTCGACGGGCAGCAGCACCTTTTTCGCGGTGGCGCGATAGCGCATGCGGGCGGTCAGTTCCTGGCCGACGTAGCAGCCCTTGTCCCAGGCGATGGCGTGCAGTTCGTCGAAGCCGTTTTCCATCGGGAAGGATTTTTCCGGTACAAGATCGCGGCTTGCGTCGGGCAGGCCGCAGATCAGGCGGTGGGTGTCGTAGGCCTCGGCCTCGGCTTCCTCGAAGCCTGCCGCCTTCAGCTGCTCGATCGCCTCGCGCGGCAGGATGGCGCGCGCACCCGCGCCGCCGTAGCGCGGATCGACGAAGCACACGCCGCCGGCAAAAGCTCCGGCGCGGCCTTCGAACTCACAAAGCGCGTCGCCGTCGGCCTCGGTGCCGACCAGCCCGACTACCGCCCAGTCCTCGCTGTCGTCGCTGATATCGACGTTGGAGCGCAGCTTGTACATGGTGAGGCGCTTGACCAGATCGCCCGCGCGGGCGGCTTCGCAGTCGAGCACCAGCGCCCCCATCATCTCGATCACGAAGAAATCGAACAGGTATTTGCCCTGGGGGGTGAGCATGGCGGTCCAGACCGCCTGTTCGGGCGAAACCCGGCCGATATCGTTGGTGACGAGGCCCTGCAGGAAGTCACGGGCATCCGCGCCGCGCAGGCTGACGATGCCCCGGCTTTCCAGTACGGCGAAGGATTTCTGCGTGTCGCTGATCATGCCCGGTCCTTGGTGGGAGCGCATTATGCCTGCAAAGGGGCCGCCTGTCAGGGGGCGGCTTTGCCGGAAAGCCTTTGGCAAGGGCAGGGCCCGCGCCGTATAAACCGGCCATGCGCATCCTGTTCGTCACCTCCACCCGGATCGGCGACGCAGTCCTGAGCTCGGGCCTGCTGCGCCACCTCGTCGACAGCCATCCGGGTGCGGCGATCACCGTCGCCTGCGGGCCGCCCGCGGCACCCCTGTTCGAGGCGGTGCCGGGGCTTGAGCGCATCATCGTCATGGCCAAGCAGCCGTGGTCGGGCCACTGGCTCCGCCTGTGGGGGGAGACGGTCACCACCTACTGGGACAAGGTCATCGACCTGCGCGGCTCGCCGTTGACGGCACTCATCCCCCACGGCTGGCGGCGGGCATGGCGCTCGGTGCGCACGCCGGAACACCGGGTGGTGCAGGTATCGCGCCTGATCGGCCTCGACCAGCCGGCGGCGCCCTACCTTTATGTTCCTCCACGCTACAGGGAAGCGGCGGAGCGGCTGATCCCGGCGGGCGCGCCGGTGCTGGCGCTCGGCCCCACCGCCAACTGGCGCGGCAAGGAATGGCCGATTGAGCGCTTCATCGAACTCGTCCGCCGACTGACCGCGCCGGGCGCGCCGCTTGCCGGTGCGCGCCTCGCCGTGTCGGGTGCGCCCAGCGAGCGCGCCGCCGCTCAGCCGTTGCTCGATGCCTTCGCCGGGCCGGGCCTCATCGATCTCGCGGGCAAGTCGGATCTGATGACCGCTTTCGCCTGTTTCGCCCGCGCAAGGCTCTATATCGGCAACGATTCGGGGCTGATGCACATGGCGGCGGCTTCGGGCGTGCCGACGCTCGGCCTGTTCGGGCCGAGCCCGGAGGTTCACTACGCCCCCTTCGGGTCCGATTGCGCCTATGTGCGCGCGCCTGAAAGCTATGATGAGCTGATGCCGCCCGGCTTCGACGTCAACATCACCTATACGTTGATGGGCAACCTTTCCGTCGATGCGGTCGAGGATGCGGCGCGCAGGCTGCTTGCCCTTACGGGGCGCCCATGAGCGCAGGCCCCGACATCAGCGTCGTCATCCCGGTCTTCGACAAGGCCGAGGCGCTGCCCCATGTCGTTGCCGCCTTCGCCCGCCAAAGCCCGATGCCCGATGCGGAATACATTTTCGTCGATGATGCTTCGCGCGACGGCTCCGTCGCGGTGCTGAAAGGCCTTGCCGGGAAACTGCCAGGACTTTCCGTGATCGAGAACGATACCAATGCCGGGCCGGCGGTTCGCCTGAACCAGGGCGCGGCGCTGGCGCGCGGCAGATTGCTCTGCCTGCTCGATGGGGATGAAATCATCGCCCCCGATGCGATTGTGACGATGGCGCGGCTGATGGCGGAAACCGGCGCCGACATGGTGCATGGCAAGGTTGCCCGCACCAGGCTGCCGCTTCCCGGTCTGCAAACACCCGCCATCGGCGCGAACCCCGCGTATTCTGTCAGCGATGTGCCGCTTGCCACCATCGCCTGCGGGCGCGGCTTTGTGCGCATGGCATGGATGGCGACGGCGGATCTGTTTCGCGCGGCGGGCGGTTGCGATCCGCGCATCTTCATTCAGGACGAATCCCTGCCGCTGCGCCTCGCCTCGAAGGCGCGGCGCTTTGTCGATCTGCGCGCTGCGGTGACCAGCGCGGGGACGACCGGCGGTCACCTGTCGTCCAACCGTGCCCAGCAGCACCATGACCGCTTTTTTGCCGCCTGGAACCTGCTGTGCGATAGTGACGGCCTGCCCGACGACGTCGTCCGGGCGCTCCGGCGCAGGTGTTTTTCGGCGGCACGCCGGGCGGCGGGGGCGGGGCTGGAAGGACACCAGGTGCGGCTTTCCCTCGACTACATGATCTCGCGCATCCTGCCCGGCCTTGACCGCCGGGAAGAGCTTGCGCGCATCGCGGGCTGGCTTGAAGCCATGCCCGCCATCCGCAGGACCGTCGCGTCATGATGCTGGCCGCCGGTCTTTCATCCGAGGACGGCTGGCCTGATCGCCTGCGCCGCGGCTGCCTGTGGCTTTTCGCCTTCGTTCCGGCCGTGCTGCTGTTCTCGCGCACCGGCGCCGAGATCATGATTGCGGCAATCGACCTGTCCTTCCTTGCGGTGGTCATCGCGCGCAGGCGCTTCGCCGTTTTTGCCGTGCCGGTCGTGGCCGTGCTGATCGTGCTCTGGTTCTACCTGATGGCGGTCAACGCGCCGCTCGCCTATCCCGATACCTGGCGCGTGTTTCAGCGTGGCTTTTTCTGGCTGCGCTTCTGGTGCCTTTTCGCGGCGGTGGTGTTCTGGCTGTTCCGCGACGCGCGGGATTTCGAAAGGCTGGCCATCGTCTGGGGTGCCACACTTGCGTTCTGCATCATCGACGGGCTGGTGCAGGGTTTCTTCGGCGTCTCGCTCAGCGGCCGCAGCGTGTTTGCTGCCCAGCGCCTGACCGGCCCCCTCGACCGGCCCAATATCGGGCGTTTTACGGCCTTCCTGTTCTATCCGGCGGTGGCGGCATATTTGCTTGCCCGCGAAACCACCCTCGACCGGCGACGGATCGCGGTTCTCGCTGCGGGGATGTTGCTTGCGATCTTCTTCATCGTCTTCACGGCGGAACGTGGCACGACGCTTTTGGCACTTGCGACCTTCTTCGGCGCGCTCGTTCTTCTGATGATCTACATGCCGAAGATGCGCTGGCCCGGGATCATCCTGATCGTGCTGTCCATCGTCATTACTTACGCGACCATCTGGTACAGTGCGCGCTTGCAGATTCGCGTAGCGCCCTCACTGGGTGTTGCGCGGGACTTCTGGAAGTCGGAATACGGCGAGCTGATCCTGATCGCCATATCCGTCTGGCGACAGCAGCCGATTACGGGCGTCGGGCTGGGCAATTTCGATCTCGTCTGCGAGGCCATCCAGCACGACCTGATCTGGGGCTGCCTGCGTCATCCGCATAACATTTACCTGGAATGGTTGGCGGAGGCGGGCACCATCGGCCTTGCCGGGTTCCTTGCTTTCGTGGCGATGGTTGCCGCTCTCGTATTGCCGTGCCTGCGTCTGCGAAAGCGGCAGCCGCTGGCGGTGGCGCTGGTCATTGCCTGTCCGGTACTCACGCTGTTTCCGCTGGTGCCGGGCCAGAGCTTCTTTTCCAATTGGCCCGCGATGCTGTGGTGGTCGTCTCTGTCGCTCACTTGCGCCGTGGCGGTGCACCTGCGCACCCGGGCGCAAGGCTAGGCGGGGCCGTCATGGCGATCCTGGTGATCAAGCTCGGCGCGCTCGGCGATTTCATCCAGGCCTATCGTGCCATGACGGCGATCCGCGCCTATCACCGGGACGAAAAGCTCGTGCTGCTGACGATACCGTCGCAGCGCGAACTGGCCGAAGCCTTCGGCCTGTTCGATGACATATGGACCGATACCCGCCCGAAACTGCTGAACGTTCCGGGCTGGCTGGCACTGGCCCGGCGCATCAACGGCGCGCGCTTCTCGCGCATCTACGACCTGCAGGCCAACAGCCGCACCGGGTTTTATTTCCGCCTGACGCGCCCGCCGTTCTCCTTCCGCGGGGTCGAATGGTCGGGCATCGCGCCGGGATGCTCGCACCCCCATGCCAACCCGGAACGCACGACCTTGCACAATCTGGAGCGTCAGGCCGACCAGCTCCTTTATGCGGGGATCGATGCGTCGTGGTATCCGCCGCTCGATACCAGCTGGGTACAGGAAGATATTTCGCAGTTCGACCTCGCGGGCACGCCCTATGTCCTGATGGTGCCGGGCAGCGCGCCTGCCCATCCTTTCAAGCGCTGGCCCGCCGCCCATTACGTGGAACTTGCCCGCCGGCTGGTGGCCGAGGGCTGCCGCCCGGTCGTCGTTGGCACGCGGTCGGAGCAGGAGGCCTGCGCCGAAATCGCCGCCGTGTCGCCGCAGGTGCTCGATCTCTGCGGCCGTTCACCCATCATGACCGTGATGGCGCTGGCCCGCGATGCGGCAGGGGCGGTCGGTAACGACACCGGGCCCATGCACCTGATTGCGACCATGGGCTGCCCGTCGGTGGTGCTGTTTTCCGGGCATACCAACCCGCGCAATACGCGCCCCCGCGGGCCCTTCGAGGGCCCCGGTGCGGCCGTCCCGCCGCCCGGTGTCGATCCCGTCACCGTTACCGTGCTGCGCCGAGACGACCTTGCCGAGCTGCCCGTCGCCGAGGTTCGCGCCGCGCTCCGCCTGCGCCGATAGGCCGGGTTTGCAACTTGGCGGCTTCTGTTCTACCCCTATGGCGACCCCGGCACCCCGAGAGCCAAAGCCGATGACCGAAACCAGCCTGACCATCCGCCGCCCTGACGACTGGCACGTGCACCTGCGCGACGGCGACCGGCTGGCGATGGTGCTGGGCGAAACCGCCCGCGTGTTCGGTCGCGCCATCGTCATGCCCAACCTGTCGCCGCCCGTGACCACGGTCAAGGACGCGGCGGCCTATCGCAACCGCATCCGCCAGTCGGGCAAGGGCGCTCGCTTTGTGCCGCTGATGACACTTTACCTGACCGACGCGACCGATCCTGACGAAGTGGAAAAAGGCTTTCGCGGCGGCGTCATCGTCGCGTGCAAGCTCTATCCCGCCCATGCCACCACCAACAGCGAGCATGGCGTCACCGATGTCGCGCGTATCCGCCCGGTGCTCGCGCGCATGGAAAAGGTCGGTCTGCCGCTTCTGGTGCATGGCGAAGTGACCGATACCGATGTCGATGTCTTCGACCGCGAAGCGGTGTTCATCGAACGCATCCTGGCGCCGCTGGTTCGCGACTTTCCGGCGCTGCGTATCGTCTTCGAGCATGTCACGACGAAGGACGCGGTCGATTTCGTCGCCGCACAGGCCAAGACGGTTGCGGCGACGATCACGCCCCATCACCTGATGATCAACCGCAATGCCATGTTCCGCGGCGGCTTCCGTCCCCATGCCTATTGCCTGCCTGTGGCCAAGCGCGAGGTCCATCGCCTTGCGCTGCGAAAGGCGGCGGTGTCGGGCAATCCGAAATTCTTTCTCGGCACCGATTCGGCGCCCCATGCTGTGGCGACGAAGGAATCGGCCTGCGGCTGCGCGGGTATCTACAATGCGCCGGTCGCCATGTCGGCCTATGCGACGGTGTTCGAGGAAGAAGGCGCGCTCGACCGGCTGGAAAACTTCGCTTCGCACTTCGGGGCGGAATTCTACGGCATGCCGGTCAACGAAGACTCCCTCATGCTGGAACGCGCCCCCTTCACCGTGCCCGAACGGATCGGCGACATGGTGCCGTTCCTTGCCGGCGAAACTCTCAACTGGCGCGTCGCTGGTCTGGCGTCGCCGACGAAAGGTCCTGTGCTGTGAGCATTCCCGAAAAGTTCCGTGCCTTTTTCCTCGACTGGCCCGAGGCCGAGGGCGGCAAGCCCGTGGGCAAGCTGGGCGAGATCGGCCCCTCCGCGCTGCCCGAAGGCGATGTGGTGATCCGCGTCAGCCACACCACGATGAACTACAAGGATGCCATGATGGTGAAGGGCATCGGTTACCGGATCAAGGACTTCCCCTTCGTGCCGGGGATCGATCTGGCCGGAACCGTTGTTTCTTCGGGCAGCCCCGACTTCAAGGCGGGTGACGCGGTGGTGCTGAACGGCTATGGCGCGGGCGAGCATTTCGCCGGGGGCTTCGCGCAATACGCGCGCGCGCGCGCCGAATGGCTGGTGCCGGCACCTGCGGGTTGGGATGCGGCCGACTGCATGGCGGTCGGCACCGCCGGGATCAGTGCCATGATCGGCGCGCTGGAACTGGAGAAGCACGGTGTCGCGCCGGGCAAGGGGCCGGTGCTGGTGACCGGTGCCGCGGGCGGCGTCGGATCGTTTTCAATCGCCATCCTCGCGGCGATGGGCCATCAGGTGCTGGCCTCGACGGGCCGCATGGAAGAGGCGGACTACCTGAAATCCCTCGGCGCTGCCGAAGTCCTGCCGCGTTCCGAGTTCGAAAACGGCCCCGACCGGCCGATGCTGCCCAAGCGTTTTGCGGGCTGCATCGATGCGGTCGGCGGGAAAACCCTGTCGACGGTGATTTCCTCGATGGACGAGCGCGGCACCATCGCCTCCTGCGGGCTCGCGGGCGGCAACAGCTTTACCGCCTCGCTGATCCCGTTTTTCCTGCGCGGCGTACGGCTGATCGGCGTCGAGGGCGGCCATGGCCCCATCGCCGAGCGGCGCGAGGTCTGGGCGCGCCTGCCGAAACTGGTCGGGCGCGAGCGCCTGCGCGCCATGACGACGCGCCACGTGATCTCCGAAATCCCGGGCCTGGCCGAGTTGGTGCTGGCGGGCCGCCAGCGCGGGCGCGCGGTGATCGACGTCAACGGCTAAATTTTCGATTTTACGGCAGGCGCCCGTGGAAACGCGATGGCTCTTGGTCTAACCTTTGCGCCGCGTTCGGGTACTCCGGCGCGGCGGGAGATAGTTTGGTGAACTTTCCAAAATTGAAGGTGGCGGCGGGCCTTGCTGCCTGTCTGTTGTCCGTTTCCACCCTTGCGGCGGAACCCCCGTCGCGCCCGGAGGGGTATCTCGATTCAACCGAATGGTACAGCCGTGCCGCCAATGCAGGCGATGCCGAGGCGCAGTATCTTCTGGGCGAAATTTTGTCTCGCGGGTTGCGTGGCAAGACCGACCGCGATTTGGCCGCTGACTGGTTCGAGAAGGCGGCAAAGCAGGGCCATGCCCGTGCCGCCTTCGCGCTGGCGAGCGCGTTCGAAACCGGGCGTGGGCGCAAGCGTGACATGGCGAAAGCTGCGGAATGGTATCAGGTGGCGGCAAAGAGCGGTGTTCTTGCGGCCTACCACAACCTCGCGCGCCTATATGAAACGGGGCTTGGCGTCAAAAAAGATGCCGCGCGCGCCGTCGGCTATTACACGGAGGCAGCGACCCGCGGACTTGCGGCATCGCAGTTCAACCTCGGCCTCATTTACATGGAAGGCCTCGGCTTGCCGAAGGACAAGCTGCTGGCCTGGGCCTGGCTCAAGCGGGCCGAGATCGGCGGCTACGCGCCCGCCACCGGACCCATCGGTGTCCTTGAAAAGGACATGACGGCCGCCGAAAAGGCCAAGGCCTACGAGACGCTCAAGAAAATCCGGGGCTGATCTTCAGATATTCAGTTCGTTCGAGCGGTCACGGTCGAAACGATCACCCTTCAGGCCGCCCTCGCGGGGAAACAGGCCGTCGAGCAGCGTGACGTCGCTCGCCGACAGCGCGATATCGGCGGCTGCGGCGTTTTCCTCGAGATGTCTGATCGAATTGGTGCCGGGGATCGGAACGATATTGGGGCCCTTGGCCAGCAGCCACGCGAGCGCGAGCTGCCCCGTGGTGCATTCCTTCCGGCGGGCCAGATCTTCCATGCGGGCGAGAATCTTCAGGTTGTGTTCGATGTTTTCGGGCGCGAAGCGCGGCACCGATTTGCGTCCGTCGCCCGGCGTTGCGCGCACGGCACCGGACAGGAACCCGCGACCCATCGGGTAATAAGCGACGAAGCCGATGCCGAGTTCGGCGACGGCCGGAACCGTGTCGGTTTCATAGTCGCGGGTCATCAGCGAATATTCGCTCTGGATTGCGGTAATCGGATGAACCGCTGCCGCACGCCGGATGGTTTCGGGTCCCGCTTCGCAGATGCCGATGTGGCGAATCTTGCCTTCTTCCTTGAGCCGCACCATCGCCCCGATGCTTTCCTCGATGGGAATGTCGGGATCGACCCGGTGCAGGTAGTAAAGGTCGAGATAATCGGTCTTGAGACGCGTGAGCGTCCCTTCCAGAGACTTGCGCGCATAGGCCGGGCTGCCGTCCACCGTGCGGCCTGTGTCCTTGGACCACGACCAGCCGCGCAGGTTGCCGAACTTGGAACAGAGCACGACCTTGTCGCGCCTGCCCTTGAGCGCCACGCCCAGCACCTCTTCGTTGTTGCCGTCGCCATGATCGGCGGTATCGATGAGGGTGATGCCAAGCTCGATGGCGCGGGCGACGACGGCGCAGGCGTTCTCGATTCCGCCCGGGGGCGTGCGGCCGGAGAACGTCGGCGCGCCGTAGCCGATGGCGGAAACCTTGAGGCCTTCGGGACCGAGACTGCGTGTTTTCAT
>JAURLI010000069.1 GCA_030831315.1 Alphaproteobacteria bacterium | reverse complement strand
TCGCCGGTGACCATCCGGACATCGATCCCGGCGCTTCGGCAACGTCGTATGGCATCGGCAGCTTCCGGCCGCAGTGGATCTATGAACCCGACAAGACCGAGGAACTCAAGACCGCCCAGGGACTCCTCGGGCTGTCGATCGAGGCGCTCAAGGGCAATGGCCGCGGCGCCCTGTGCGACGGCAAGAACGCGATACCCTGCTTCGGCCAGGCGGCGCTCCTCGGCCTCGACGGCGGCGCGGTCGTAGTCGGCGCACATGGGCAACACCGCTTCCGTCGCGCCCTTGACGTGAATCCTGGCTTGTCCGTCGGCAAGGTCGAAACTTGCCGTATAGCGACGTTCCGGCGAAAACGGAATAAGCCTGAGACGCTGATAGGTTGCTCTCGGGATCTCGGGATTGACGCCGATTTTCGCGGCAAGCACCAGAAAGGCAATGTCCACGCTGTCGCCGAAATGGCTACTCTCTCCATCGGCTGTGCGAAATCCGCCTTCGCTGCACAGCACTGCAGCGCAGGCAAGGGTGCGGAGCGCTTTTTCCTGGTCCAAATCGGGTCGCCTGTCGCCGTGCGTGACGATGCCGTCGGCATGGTAGCCGACGCCTGTCACGACGAATTCACCGCCTTCAGGCAGCCATACCTGAGTCGCCGTCAACTCGTTGCAAGTGAGCGTACCGGTCTTGTCGGAAGCGATCAGCGTGCAGGCCCCAAGCCCCTCTACGGCGGGCAGGCGCCGAACGATGACTTTTTCATTGGCCATGCGCGCGGTGCCGATGGCGAGCGCCACCGTAACGGCCACGGGAAGCCCTTCAGGCACCGCGGACACAGCGAGGGCAATGGCGATGAAGAATATCTCCTGCAGCGCGGCGCCGCGGACCAGTTCGATAAATATTGTCGCGGTGACGGCAGCAGCGAAAGCCAGAGTCAGGCGGTTCATGAACCTGTGGAGTCGCAGAACCAGCGGCGGATCGGACGGACGTTGAGCGAGAGAGGTGGCGATATGCCCGATTTCGGTACCCGCGCCGGTGGCCACCACCACGCCATGTCCTTCGCCGCCGACCACCGTCGTTCCGGCAAATAGCATCGTCGCGCGGTCCCCGAGCGCGGCATCGCGCGGAATCTTGGCCGTGGCATCCTTCTCGGCAGGATAGGATTCGCCGCTCAAAAGCGATTCATCGATGCGCAGAGCACTGGATCCCAGAAGGCGGATATCCGCACCGACCTTCATTCCCTGTTCGGCGAGAATGATATCTCCCGGCACAAGGTCCTCGCTGGAAATTTTCCGGCGGTTTCCGCCGCGCACGACTACCGCATAACTGCGAATCATGCGGTCGAGACCGCGTATGCCGGTTTCGGCCCGCCATTCCTGTACGGTACCGATCAGGGCATTGACCTGCAGGACGATAAAAATGAAAACCGCATCACTGAGCTTTCCGAGCAGGAGCGATACGACCGCGGCTCCCAGAAGAAGGTAGATGAGCGGGCTCATGAATTGGCGGAAGTAGATCAGCGCAATGCCGGTGGGGCGGGCCCGCGGCAGCTCGTTGAGGCCGAACCTGAGACGTCGCGCGGCGGCTTCCGCGTCGTCGAGGCCCTCAATGCTGCTTTCAAGCGCGGCGAGGATCGGCGTGGCGCTTTCGGCATGCCATGCGGGCGGCTGGGACTCCTGCGACGGCATGGACATCGGCGCTCCCTTCTGGTTCCCGAAATTCTAATCCCTTGCAGCGGATCGTAGGAAAGAAAACGGCCGGGAATTTTCCCGGCCGTTTCGAAAACTGCGTTTCACCGCGATTACAGGTTCGACGGCGGTGAATAATCCTCGAAGCCCTTCAGAAGCGTGTCCGACGGATAGTCCACGGTCTTCTGGAACAGCATGTGCATGAACAGGAACAGCGGCTTCGCCTTCATCACCAGGCAAACCATCTGTTCGGTCTGGGATCGGTTGAAGTGCTGATGGACGCAGCCGCATTCGACGACGCTGGCATCACCCGCTTCGTATTCCAGTTTCACGCCGTCATGGATGTCGTAACCCTGACCCGACAGGATGAAGAACACCGCTGAATTCATGTGGCCGTGCTTCTGGCCGTAGGCGCCCGGCGCGAAAGCGTCCACGTGGCATTCGATCGACTGGGCGATCGAGACGTTCTGCGGGCTTACGGTGATCTTGTGGAAGTAGGCGGGGCCGCCCTTCCAGCCGGTTTCGGGGCCGTGGACGATGCGCGGCTGGGCGTAGAGGGTCTTGTAGACCTCGCCGTAGGTGCCTTCCAGCGCGCGCACGAAGGTGCGCTTCTTCTGCCAGCGTTCCCATACCGGCTGGTTGCTGCCGGCTTCGGGGGCGTCCTGGGGCTTTGCGTCTTCGGGCATGGGCGAACTCCTTGGGAAAAGCGGGCCAAGGGTAGCCGCAGGCGGGCCCGGGCGCAACCGCCTCCCGGAAGGCTAGATATTGTCAGGCGGCACGTAGCCTTCGGCCCCCGGGGCGGGCTCGGAGGAGGGATATTCCACGACCTTCTGGAACAGCATGTGCATGAACAGGAACAGCGGTTTCGCTTTCATCACAAGGGCGATCTGGGCTTCCGGTCCCGTATTGACATGCTGGTGGACGCAGCCGTTCTCGACGATGCAGGCATCGCCCGCCTCGTACGGGTGGGAATGGCCGTCATGGATGTCCTTGCCCGCGCCTGAGAGGATGTAGAGCACGGCGGAATTCATGTGGCCGTGCTTCTGGCTGGTGGAGAAGGGCGCCAGCAGGTTGACGTGGCACTCAATGGACTGGGCGACCTGCACGGAGCCCGGATTGATGATCGTCTTGGCGTAGAACTGGGGGCCGCCCTTCCAGACGAAATCCGGACCGTGGTAGATGCGCGGGGCGGCGTAGAGGGTCTTGTAGACCTCGCCGTAGGTGCCTTCGAGCGCGCGCACGAAGGTGCGCTTCTTCTGCCAGAAGGTCCAGACTTCGGGATTGCCTTCGGGCGCGGCGTTGTGTCCGGGCCCTGCCGATTTGTCGCCTTTTTCGCTCACGGCCCGCGCGACGGACTAGAGGTGTTCCGGCGGAACGTAGTTCTCGCCGCCCTTGGAGGGCACCTTCTCCGGATAGTCCACCATCTTCTGGAACAGCATGTGCATGAACAGGAACAGCGGCTTCGCCTTCATCACGAGGACAACCATTTCCTTGTCGCCGTCGTTGATGTGCTGGTGCACGCAGCCGTTCTCGACGACACAGGCGTCGCCCGCTTCGTAGGGGTAGCTGATGGTGTCATGGACGTCGTGGCCGACGCCGGACAGGATGTAGAACACGGCGGAGTTCATGTGGCCGTGCTTCTGGCCCGCGCCATGGGGCGAGAAGACGTTGAGGTGGCATTCGATGGACTGGGCGATCTCGACCGACTGCGGGTTGATCGTGACTTTGCCGTAGACCTGCGGGCCACCGTGCCACTTCCAGTTCGAATGCGGATAGACGCGGGGCTGGGCATAGAGGGTCTTGTAGACCTCGCCGTAGGTGCCTTCGAGCGCACGCACGAAGGTGCGCTTCTTCTGCCAGCGGACCCAGACGACTTCCTTGGCCTCGTTATGGCCGGGCTCGCCCGGACGGACGTAAACGGTGGTTTCCCCGGAACCGGCGGTCTTTTCCTCGGACATTATCTTCCCCGCAAAATCAACATTATGGCTTTGCACAGGATACCACATGGCGGGCGCCGCGCAAACCTTGGTCCCGTAACGGAAATGTGTATTGGAAGTGAACGTCCGGGCGGGCTAGGAAAGGGGCCATGACACCGCCCGATTCCGTCACCATACAGCCCAAATTCTCAGATCCGGAATGGACCGCCCGGGGCGAGCGCCGCGCCCGGGTCGACGTTTCCGGGCTTTCGACGCTTTGGGTCAATTCCGGTACCCTGTGCAACCTCGCCTGCGGGCATTGCTATATCGAATCGGGCCCCAGGAACGACCGCCTCGACTGGTTCCGCCTTGACGACCTGCGCCGGTACCTGGACGAGATTGAGACGCTGGGCCTCGGCAGGCCCGAAATCGGCTTTACCGGCGGCGAGCCCTTCATGAATCCAGACATCGTCGCCATGCTCGACGAGGCCCTTTCGCGGGGCCACAAGGCGTTGGTCCTGACCAATGCAATGACGCCGATGACCCATTGTAGAACCGACCTGCTGCGATTGCGTCAGGCCTTCGGCGACGCGCTGGTCATTCGCGTTTCCGTCGATCACTTCGATCCGGAACGCCATGACGAGGAGCGCGGGCAGGGCGGCTTCGCGGCTACCCTGGCGGGACTGCGCTGGCTGTCGGACAACGGTTTCGCCATGCGCGTTGCCGGCCGCACGCTGTGGGATGGCGATGAAGCACGCCTGCGGAGGGGCTTTGGCGCCCTTTTCGCGAGCAAGGGTATCGGCATCGATTGTCTCGACCCGGAGATGCTGGTTCTGTTTCCGGAAATGGACGAGGCTGCCGATGTGCCGGAAATCACCGAATCCTGCTGGGGAATTCTCGGCAAGTCTCCGGCGGACATGATGTGCGCGAGTTCGCGCATGGTGGTGCGACGGAAAGGCGAGGCTGACGCCGTGGTCCTCGCCTGCACGCTGATCGCTTATGACGCGGAATTCGAGCTGGGGCGAACCCTTGCCGAATCGCTGCGCCCGGTGTCCCTCAATCATCCCCATTGCGCGAAATTCTGCGTGCTCGGCGGCGGTGCCTGCTCGCGCGAGCCCTGAGTGTTTCAGCGGCGGGTCGAAGGATGCGCATCGTACCAGCGTTCGCCGGCGATTTGCTTCCTCGACATCTGATGCCGTCATCGTCGGAGAGACTCGCATGAGCCCGGCCTTTGCCTGCGGCTGGCCGGCCTTGTCTGCGAGGGCGAACCACTTGTAGGCCTCGACGAGATCGATCGGCACACCCTCGCCGAACAGATACATCCGGCCCAGGTTGAAATAGGCGCTGGCATTTCCTTCCTCGGCGATCGCCAACCACAGCCTATGCGCAGTCGAAAAATCCTTCCGTGCATAAGCTTCGTCGGGCGCGGAATAGCGCTCCGATTGCGCGTAAGCCGGAAAAGCGGACGCGCCGAAGGCGAGGAAGAGCACGGTTATAGCGTGACATAATCTCATCGGCCCGCCCTCCATGACGGTCGTTCAGGTTCGAACGAAAATATCGCTTTGGTATTATAGACCTGAAAACACAGGGATTTTCACGGGTAACAAAAATACCCGCAATTTTAATCAAATTTGCCCTGTATTTTTCGCAAATTTTCCAAAAATACCCTTCAAATTCATTGCGTTATGTCTTTGGGGGAACCTCGCCCGCAGAGATAATGCAACCCGAGTGTGTCTCAAAAGGGTGCATCATGCTGGACCAGGTAAAGTCCGGAACATCGGCAAGGATTGCCACGTCGCGGTCTGTGGGCGGAGGAGGCCCGGCAGACCAGACGGCGGCGGCCGTGCGCGTGAATCCGGCCGATGCCGACAGCGCCGCTGATAACGACAAGGATCAGGGCCGCTCGATGCCCGATGGCCGCGATCCGCCCGCGAGCAAGGCCCATGCCGATCCTTCCCCCGTTCCCGAACTGACCGCCAAGGTTCTCGCTGCTCCCGCGGCGCCGGCCGCACGCAAGACGACCGACGAAGCGCTCAAGCGGTTGCTGCACGATGCGCGTGAAGTGATGGAAGGCCTGCCCCGCAAGAAGCAGCGCGAGGAAGATACGCCCGCTCATGAACCGGTCCCCATGATGTCGTCGCTGCCCGAAAGCCCCTTCGTGAAGGCGACGTCAGCCTATGCCTAGCAGGAAAGCCTGCAGAAAGACACCGGGACCCTCAGGCCCGGCGTCGTCTTCAGCGCCACTTTCAGCTTCCTGTTCTTCATCAGCATCTAGCAACCATCGTCAGCGCGCTTTGAAATCCCCGCAGGGATCGGCACGCTTGATCGCCGTGGTGAACCAGACAAAGTCGAATGGCAAAGCGGCGCTCGCGAAGATCGCGGCGTAAGCCTCCGGCTGGTTCATTCCGGGCTGCGCTTCGATCGGGGCCAGAACCACGATGCCGTCGGTATTGCCGCGCCGGGCGAGGTGCATCGGCACTCCGCGGTCCCGGCGCACATGGCCGGTGCCGGCGATCAGCACGGCTCTTCCTTTTGCAAGCCGCGCTGCGGTGAGCAGTCCGTCGGCAAGGCTGGCGTCACGGGCAGCCTGCATCATGCTGAAGGGCCGGATTTTTGCCTTGGGTAGTTTGCCGCAATGGCTCGCCACCATTTCGCGATCGAGTTCCGTATAGAGGGCGTCCGGCAGCGGGCGGTCGAGGCCGAGTGCGGTGCGACGTTCGGAAGCAAGCGCCGCCATGCCGCCCCGGGCGATGGCGCGCATGGCATCGGCAGGAAGATCGGCGGCAATCAGGGGGCCGGTCGTGGCAATCACGGGCGCGACGACGGCGGCATAGAGCGACCACTCCGGCCATCCCGTCCGCTGCCACTGAAGGACTGCGCCAAGGCCGGCGATATCGTTCGGGCGGGAGGCAAAATGAGCGTCGATGACCAGCTGGCGGTCGGCGCGAATCATTTCGAGCGCTATCCCGGGACGTCCCCGCGCGGCGACCGTGGCCACAGCCCAGGCTTGAATACGGTGGTGTTCTGGGTTGTCGTGGGTTTCGCCCAGCAACACGTAACGGCCGCGCAGAAGTTCTTCGGCGAGGCGTTTTTCGGTGATGAAGGCGCCGTCGCCGGTGCTCCAGATGCGACCGGCAAGGGGATGGTGTGCCGTCTCGGCGCGCGCAGGCATCGCGGCGAAGACGGCGAGCATGAGTGGAAGCAGCAATTTGCCCAGGTATCTCGTCATGGCGGCGAGATTAGCAGGGGCGAAGGTCCGCCGCTATTCGACGTAGTAGAAAACCAGCGTGACGCAGAGCAGCACCGCCACCCAGAGCACCGTCGATCCCACGGGCCAGGTACGCGCGAGCGCGCCCTGGGGGCCGTGGTGGCAGTAGACCGTTGCAATGAAGCGGTTGAGGCGCACCTGGGCCCGGGAAAGGGTGCGGAAATGGATGTGGCTAATGATGCCACCGAACGCGTTAATGAGCGCGGGCAGCAGACGACGGTAAAGCCAATCGGCGTCAATGGTCGCGTTGCGCGGTCGCGGATCGAGCTTGTTTCGGCGCAGCATCGCAAATCCGAGCGCTGCGAAGATGACAAGTTGCAGTTGTGTCACGACATGTCCGAAGCTGTAGGGCGCATAGGTGATATTGCCGGGCAACAGCCTGTAAAACGCTTCTGGCAGGAACCCGCCGGCAAGAATGAACGCCGCCGTCGCCGTCATGGCAATTCGCATGGAGAAAGGCGCCTCGCTTTTTCCGGTCGTTTCTGCGCGCGCGAAAAAGACATGGTAGGTAACCCGGATAGCGGTATGGACGACGGTAAGCACAGCCGCCGCCAGCAACAGCAGCCAGGGGATTTGCAAGCCGCCCTTGGCCAATGATGACAGGATCAGCGACTTCGTGACGAAGGCCGAAGTTCCTGGAAGGGCTGCGATGGACGCTGAAGCGACCACGCACATTGCCGCTGTCCAAGGCATGCGTCGAGCGAGACCGCCGAGGGAGGAAAGTGTTTCCTTTCCGCTCGCGGCGATCGCGGCGCCGGCGCACATGAAAAGGAGCAACATGTACAATATGCTGCTGACGGCATGGCCGGCGGCGCCGCCGAGCGCGAGGGGGCTGCCGACGCCGACCGCGACAACGAGGAACCCGAGCTGGGCAATGAGGCTATAAGCAAGAAGCTTGCGTAGGTTATCTTCGATCAGCGCGAAAATCGAGCCGTAGATGGCCATCGCAGCGCCGACCCAGATCAGCATTTCAGTCCCGGCATAACCACGCGCGATGGCATAGACGGCGAGCTTGGTGGTGAAGGCGGACAGCACCACCGAGCCGAACAGCGTTGCCTTCGGATAGGCGTCGGGAAGCCACGCATGCAGCAAAGGAAAGGCCGCCTTGATGCCAAAGGCTAGAAGTATCAGCCCTCCGGGCAACGTAACCGCTGACAGCGCGCCGAAGGCGATGGAACCCGTGGCGCGGTAGTGAAGGATGATCCCGGCGAGCAGGATCACGCCTGACCCGATCTGGATGACCAGGTAGCGCATTCCCGCCTGATAGGCACGGTCGTTTCTTGCGGCCCAGATCAGGAAGACCGAAGCGATAGCCGTAAGCTCCCAGAAGATGAAAAGCGAGACGAAGTCGCCGGCAAGGACGGCGCAGATGGCCGCGCCCGCGTAGATCTGGGCGGAAACCTGCTGCACCACGTCCCGTTCGCGCCATCCGTATATCGCGCAAACAAGGGCGGCGAGGATGAAGACAAGGGCGAAAATCCGCGAGAGCGCGTCGATCCGCAAAAGCGTCAGCGCATGCCCGAACATCTGAAACTGGCCATGAATGCCGTTATCGAAGGTCAGAAGCTGTGCAAGCGCGAGCACGGGCAGCAGAACGAGATAGGCCGGTCGAAGGGACGGGCGCAGCAGCGGCGCCAGCAGGGCGCCGAGTACCAGAATCAGTCCGGGCGGGAGGTCAGCGATCATAGTAGGTCTCGCTTCGCTTCAGGACCTTGTGCAGTTCCCTGGCGATGAAAATTCCCGCGACGGCAACGACGAAGCCGAAGATACCGTAAAAGGCGGGGAACCCCTCGATCTTGTAGGCAACATGCTTGTGATAGAAAAAATCGACCGCGCCGAGCACCACCGCAACGCACCAGAGAATGCGATAAAGCGTGGAAACGCGCGAAACGCGGGCGGTCCTGGTGGTCATGGCTTCGGGGTGGCTCACGTGTCGCGCCTCAGGGCCGGGTGATCGGTTCGAGCAGCCGGTAGAGGCTGTCGGCATAGAAGAACAGGGCGATGCAGCCGGCCGCCGTCAGGCAGGGCGGCAGTACGCAGAAGAGCGGCGCTTCCTTTATGGCGCGCAGCCGGGTGTCCGGGGCAGGTGCCGCACCGGCGGCATGAACCGCGCCGTGTGCGGGAGGGGCATCGCTGCCGGCGAAAAATCCCCGGCCAACGATTGGAAGCAGGTAGGCGACGTTCAGAAGCGAGCTCACCATCAGCACCAGCATCATGACGAGCTGCCCCGTATCAGCGGTAGCAATCAGGAGATACCACTTCGACCAGGAGCCGCCCATCGGCGGCAGGCCGATGATCGAAAGTGCTCCGATCAGGAACGCACCATACGTAAAGGGCATGGCCCGGCCGAGCCCGTCCATATCGGGAATTTCGGTTTTGTGCGTGGCGGTGTAGATGGCGCCGGCGCAGAAGAACAGCGTGATCTTCCCCATCGCGTGCATGGCGATCTGCATGGACCCGCCCATCACGCCCATCGACGTCGCGAGCGCCGCGCCCAGGGTAACGTAGGAAAGCTGGCTCACCGTGGAATAGGCCAGCCGTGCCTTCAGGTTGCTTTTACCAAGAGCGACGATTGAAGCGGCAAGAAGGGAGAAAGCCGCCAGCCACATCAGCCAGGTCGCGGCCCCGGTCTTGGCGAGAAAATCGACACCGAAGATATAGACCGCGACCTTCATCACGGTGAACACGCCGGCCTTGACCACCGCCACCGCATGCAGAAGGGCGGAAACCGGCGTCGGCGCGACCATGGCTGCGGGCAGCCAGCGATGCACAGGCATCAGCGCGGCCTTGCCGATGCCGCACACGTAAAGCGCCAGCAGGAGCGGCGCCAGCGCACCCGATACCTTGCCCTCGAGAATGCCCCCCTTGGTGAAGTCGAGCGTCCCGGTAGCCACCCAGGTCCAGATGATCGCGACCATCATCAGGCCGATCGAGGTGCCGAGGAGGAGGCCGAGGTAGGTGCGCCCCGATGCCTTCGCTTCCGGTGTCTGCTTGTGGGCGACCAGCGGGTAGGTTGAGATCGAGAGCACTTCGTAAAAAACGAAAAGGGTGAACATGTTCGCGGAAAAGGCGACGCCGATCGCCGACATGATGGCGATAGCGAAACAGATGTAAAACCGCGTCTGGTTCTTTTCCTTGTTTCCCCGCATATAACCGATCGAATAGATCGAATTCACGATCCACAGCCCCGAGGCGATCACGGCGAACATCATGCCGAGCGGCTCTATTTTCAGCGCGAGTTTCAGGCCGGGCATGACTTCCTGAAGCATGACCTCGGGCGCGGGGCCGGCATTGAAGCGCATCAGCAGCGCAATGACGATCGCAAATAGCGCGGCTGCGGTCGTCATGGTCACAGCTTCGCGCAGGTTCGGGCTGCGTCCCGCAAGGCCGATCAGCACCGCGCCGGCGAGAGGCATGAGAAGGGAGAGAACGAGAAGGGTCGAGCCGCTCATTGCGCCACCCCGAGCAGGAGACGCGCGCCGGCGCTCGCGATGCGCGAGGTAAGTCCGGCATCAACGCCAAAGTAGATATTCGCGGCTATCAGAATCCATGTCGGAACGAGCATGCTGAGCGGCGCTTCGGTCGCCTTGCTGTCGGCGGGCGGTTCTTCAAGGTAGGCGGCTTCCACCACCCGCCAGACGTAGATGACGGCAAGCAGCGACGACAGGACGATGAGGACCGCAAGCGGCCAGCGCCCGCTTTCGAGCGCGGCGGCGACCAGGTACCACTTGGAGACGAAACCGACCGTCAGCGGTACGCCGATCAGACTGAGACCACCGGTCACGAAGGCAGCCATCGTCCACGGCATCTTGCGACCGAGCCCGCGAATGGTGTTGAAGGTGGCAGCACCCTGGCGCAGGACGATGGCGCCCAGGACCATGAACAGGGCACCCTTCATCAGAGCGTGGTTGAACAGGTGAATGATGGTCGCGGTCAACCCTGTCACTGACAGGAAGCTCATGCCCAGCACCATGTAGCCGATCTGGGCGACCGACGAATAGGCGAGCATGCGCTTGAGTTCGACCTGGAAGATAGCGACGGTCGAGGCTGCGAACATGGCCGCGAGCGCCAGTGGCGTGAACAGCCAGGTCATGGTGAGGCCGAGGATGTGGTAGTCGATTCCGAAAACCGTGAACAGGAAGCGCAGCAACAGGTAGACGGCCGCCTTGGTCGCCGTCGCAGCCAGGAACACCGTAACCGCCGATGGCGCGAAGGCATAGGCATTTGGCAGCCACAGGTGCATCGGGAAGAGGGCCAGTTTGAGGCCGATGCCGGTAACAATGAACGCAAAGGCGACGAGGACCGTGCGGTTATGCTCGAGGCCCTGCAACCGGGCAGCAAGGTCCGCCATGTTGAGGGTGCCCGTCATCATGTAGACGAGGCCGATGCCAATGACGAAGAACGTGGCGCCGATCGTACCCATCACAAGGTATGTGTACGCGGCACTCAGCGCCCGCCGGTCGGTCCCGGCACCAAGGGCAACGAGAGCGTAGGTGGAGAGAGATGAAATCTCGAGGAACACGAAGGCATTGAACGCATCGCCCGTAATCACCATGCCGAGCAGGCCGGTCAGGCACAACAGGTAGGCCGTGTAAAATAAGGCCTGATTGTGGGGTTCGATCTCGGCAGCGATGCTGGTTCGCGCATAAGGCAGCACGGCCGTGCCGATCCCGGAAATGATCATCAGCACGAAGGCATTGACGACATCGACGCGGTATTCGATGCCCCATGGCGCCGCCCATGAGCCAAGAAGGTAAGAAATATGTCCTTCCTCCAGCACCTGAATAAGCAAGGCGATGGAAATGGCGAAACTCACGGCGCAGATCACCAGCGACAGGTACCAGGCGACGCCGGCGCGCCTGCAAAAGGCGCTGAGCGGTGCGGCGATCAGGGGAACGATAACCTGCAGTATGGGGAGGTGGGCGGAAATCACGGCCGCGCCCCCGGTTCGTCTACTTCGTTTTCTGCAGCGAGGTCCAGTTTCTGGATCTCGTCTTCCTCTATGGAATTGTAGGCATTCTTAATGCGCACCACGAGAGCCAGTCCGAGTGCCGTCGTGGCGATACCGACCACGATCGCCGTCAGGATCAGGACATGGGGCAGGGGATTGGAAAAAACTTCCGGCTTGCCGGTCAGGATCGGCGCCGTGCCGCCCGTGACCTTGCCCATGGAGATATAGAGCAGGAACACGGAGGTCTGGAAGATATTCAGGCCGACGATCTTTTTGACCAGATTCCCGCGGGACACGACGATGTAGAGGCCCGTCATCATCAGGACGATGACGATCCAGTAGTTGAACAGGCCGAAGGCGTCCTTGAACTCCATTACCATTCCTCGTCACCGATCGGAGGATTCTGGCCAGCGAAGGCATAGAAGGTGGAGACCATGACCGCGGCGACGGTCATGCCGACGCCGAATTCGACGAGAATAATGCCGATGTGCTGGCCCGCCTGCGCAGTGGCTCCAAGAACGGAGTAATCGAGAAAATTCTTGTTGAAAAAGAAACTGACGACGCCGGTGCCGCTATATATCAGGACACCGAGGGCGAGCAGGATTCTGACGGCGCGGCCGGGAAGGGCATTCCCGGCGGTCTCCAGCCCGAATACCAGCGCATAGATGATAAATGCGGCGGCGAAGATGACACCGGCCTGGAAGCCACCACCCGGACCATAGTCGCCATGAAACTGGACATAGAGGGCGAAGAGCAGGATCGGGCCGATCAGGACCTTCGTGACGACGCGCAGCACCAGGTGGTGTTCCATCGCCGTGATCTTGGTCGCCGTCGTGGGTTCGCGGATCGTCCCGGCGAGCAGCAACAGCACGGCGATACCGGCGGTAAAGATCACCGTCACTTCGCCCAAGGTATCGAATCCGCGGTAACTGGCCAGCACTGCCGTCACGATATTCGGCATGCCGATTTCATGGGCGGTGGCGGAAATATAGCGAGGCGCGACATGCTGGTGGACCGGAGCCGATGGATCGCCGAAGCGCGGCATGTCGAGTGTGCCGTAAACAAGCGCAAGACCAGTCAGGAAAACGACGATCAGCGGAATGGCACGCGAGCGGGTGCCGGGTGCCTCGTGTCGGGCGGTCAGGGCAAGGGTGGACAGCATCAGGACCGTCGATACGCCCGCGCCCACGGCAGCTTCGGTGAAGGCGACGTCTACCGCGTCGAGATGCACCAGAAGGGCCGCCGACACGAGCGAGAACACCCCCGACAGCATGACCACGGAAAACAGCGTGGTGCGGCGCAGGATCGCGAATGCGGTACCCGCCAGAAAGACCAGGAGGGCCATGTTGATTACAGATTCCATCAGCGGGCCTCCTCGTCCTGGGTGGCCTTTTCCGGGGGGCGGGGCGGAACGACCGCGTGCCGCGGTTTGAGGCCTGCGACCAACGCGGCATTGGCGATGGCATGGGTCGATGTCGGGCTGGTAAAGAACAGGAACGCGCCGATCAGGAATAGTTTGACCGTGACGAGGCTGAAACCTGCCTGGAGAACAAGCCCGGTGAGGATGAAGTCCGCCCCGAGACTATCGGTAATGCCCGCAGGGTGCAGCCGCGTATAGAAGTCCGGCATGCGCACGAGGCCAAGCGCCCCGACAAGGACCAGAAACGCCCCCAGCAAGAGGAAGGTCCAACTTGCGGCTTCGACGAGCAGGGCAATCATTGGCTCGCCTCTTTGTTCCGGCTGGCGGCCTTTTCCTCGACCGCATCGCCAAGCGAGCGATAGCGGAAGAACTTGAGCACTGCGATGGTGCCGATGAAATTAAGGAGCGCGTAAAGAAGGGCGATATCGAGAAAATCGGGCCGCCCTGTCAGAAATCCCATCACGGCAATCAGCAGCACGGTCTTGGTTCCGAAGGAATTGGCCGCGAGTACCCTGTCATAGAGGCTGGGGCCGGCGTAAAGTCGCACCAGCGCCAATACCATGGCGACAAGAAGGGCGATGGCGGTCGCGGCGAACATGCTCAGCGCGCCTCGATCTGGTCGACGCGCCGGTCCATATCGCCTGATTCGAGGCCTTCCGCGGCCTCGCGTGTGATGGCATGAACAAGAATGCGGTCATGCTCGATTTCGACAGAAACTGTTCCGGGCGTGAGGGTGATCGAATTCGCGTAAATGACCTTGCCGACATCGGTGCGCTGGGTCGCCGGCACCCAGACCATGGTCGGACTGATCGGCAATTTCGGGTCGAGGACGATCTTGGCGACGTCCCAGTTCGATTTCGCGATTTCCTTGCCGAGCCAGGCGAGGTAGCCGAAATACCCGAAGGAAAGGTGGAGGGGCACCGCCTCGTGATCGATGACGTCCAGGCGCGCAGCGATCAGCACGATCAGCGCGCAGGATGCAACACCGAAGGACAACAACAGGGGAGTGTAATGACCCGACAGCAGCAGCCACAGCGCAAACATCGCCAGGCCGAGCCCGAGGGTGTGCGTCATGGTTTTCAGTCGCATGAGACGGTTGGACTCGCCTGTTGGGCCGTACAGGGCGAACGGCCTTGTTTTTGAACGATATTAAAAAAGTGGATACAGGCCCCCAGCCGGGTCGTCAACCCCTCGTGGCATGGAGCGGCAGCCCCCCTGAAGACCGCACAAAACCGCGAAAAACGGGGTTGACAAGCAGGTTTGTAAGGTATCCGGAAAACTGGTAGAGTTTTCTTACAAAAATAATACGTACGGGGAGCTTACATCGTAATGAGTTACAACGATATGGGCGACGATCAGGGCGAACTGCGCGAGATCAGCGGCTCTGTAAAATGGTTCAATACCGTTAAGGGTTTTGGCTTTGTTACTCCGTCTGATGGCTCGAGCGATGCGTTCCTGCATCTGTCGGTCCTTCGCGACGCGGGTTTGTCTACCCTGCAACCCGGTGCGACGATTCAGTGCATTGTTTCTTCTCGCTCCAAGGGATTGCAGGTCACGCGCATCCTCCAGATAGATGAAAGCACGGCAACGCCTGCGCCCCAGGCGCCGAGCCGTGGTCTGTCCCAGGGCGGGGAATCTCTTGGCCCGGCGAGCGAGTTCGTCGAAGCCACGGTCAAGTGGTTCAATCCCGACAAGGGTTACGGTTTCGTCTGCCAACTCGACAACGAACGTGACGTCTTCGTGCATATGGTGACGTTGCGCCGTTCGGGTGTGCGGGAGCTGGAAGCGGGCCAGAACGTGAAGGTTCGGATCGCCGACGGGCCGAAAGGCCCGCAGGCCGCGGAAATCCGCCTTTAGCGGCTGAAGACCGGCTGTTCTTGAACTGCCCGGTGGCTCTCACCGGGTGGAGGTAGGGTCTGCGTGCCAATATTTCCCAAAATGCGATGTGGCCTAGCGGCGCTGGCGGTTGCTGTTTTTGCCGTTGCCGTGATCGCCGCGATATCTTCGGCGAAGTCCGCCGAAGGGCTTCTTCCATTTGACCGTGCACCGCTTGAAATCGTGACCGCCACCGGCAGCCATGGTTTCACTGTCGAACTGGCATTGAGCGATGATCAGAGAGCGCAGGGACTGATGTTCCGGCGATATCTGGCGGCCGATGCGGGGATGCTTTTCGTTTATCCACGCGACAAGGTTATCTCGATGTGGATGAAGAACACTTTCATTCCACTCGACATGGTGTTCGTGGCGGCCGATGGAAGGGTCGTGGCCCTCCATGAGCGCGCGGTTCCGCATTCGCTGCGTTCGATCAGCTCGGGCGTTCCTGCGCGTGGCGTGGTCGAACTCGCCGCCGGCACGATTTCCCGCCTCGGCATCCGGATCGGCGACCGGGTCTCGAACGGCAGGCTTGGGGGCGGCCGCTAAAACGACTAAGGTTGCCCGGAAAGAGCGGAGAAATACGCATATTCAGGGGTTTGGGGGTCGTTCCGGATGCATGTCAGAAAACGCATTATCGTGACCGGCGGGGCCGGGTTTCTGGGCTCGCACCTTTGCGAGAGGTTGATCGCCTCGGGCGCCGATGTGCTCTGCGTCGATAATTTCTTCACGGGCACGAAGGACAATATCGAGGGCCTGCTGGGCAATCCCCATTTCGAGGTCATTCGCCACGACGTGACCTTTCCGCTCTATGTCGAAGGCGACGAGATATTCAACCTTGCCTGTCCGGCGTCGCCGATCCATTACCAGTTCGATCCGGTGCAGACGACCAAGACGTCGGTGCACGGCGCCATCAACATGCTGGGCCTTGCGAAGCGGATACGGGCAAAAATTTTCCAGGCCTCGACGAGCGAGGTGTACGGCGATCCCGAGGTTCACCCGCAGACAGAGGACTACCGCGGGCATGTGAATCCGCTGGGGCCGCGCGCCTGCTACGACGAGGGTAAGCGCTGCGCCGAGACGCTTTTCTTCGATTATCACCGCCAGCACGGGCTGCGCATCAAGGTGGCACGGATCTTCAATACCTATGGGCCGCGCATGCATCCCAATGACGGGCGCGTGGTATCGAACTTCATCGTCCAGGCGCTGCAGGGCCACGACATCACGATCTACGGTGAAGGCCAGCAGACGCGATCCTTCTGCTATGTCGATGACCTGATCGAGGGATTTTTGCGCCTGATGGCGACCGACGATTCGGTTACCGGCCCGGTCAATCTCGGCAACCCGGTCGAAATGACGATCCGGGAACTGGCCGAAAAGGTGATCGACCTCACGGGATCAAAGTCGAAGCTGGTGCACAAGCCGCTGCCCCAGGACGATCCCACCCAGCGCTGCCCCGACATCACGTTCGCGAAAAAGCTGCTGGGCGGCTGGCAGCCCAAGGTGCAACTCGACGAAGGCCTGAAGAAAACGATCGGGTATTTCGAGGGGTTGCTTAGGAAAACCGGCTAGGGGGCTAGTCCTTAGTTTGCCTTCCTCGCTTCTTGTTACTGCTGGTATCGCATAAAATGGAAGGGCGATCGATGGAACACCCTCAAAACTCCACCAAACATCCCCCAAGCGAGCAGGTCATTTCTGTCGTCGTCCCGTGTTTCAATGAAAAAATCGGATGGTGCCAGAATACCGGGGTCCATGTCGCCGTCTGGAGCATGATCCAGAGAAGGACGAGGCCGAACATCACCGCAGACGGCCAGATTTTGGCGACGCTGACCGGCGGCGCCTCGCCGGAGATCCACGAGAGAACCGACCAGGAGATCACCAGTAAACCCACGCCAACGGCGAGAACCGTCCACGCCCACGGGTTGTAGGAACCGAACGGCACCGGGGCCAATAGAACGAGCCCGAGCAAAATCTTGAAGATGAGGTTCATGCCGCCAGCGGTGCTTCGGTGGGAGTGTCGCGCAAGTCTAGAGGCACCGGCGCGATGACGCCAGCGCACTGCCGTATTGGGTTTTCAGTCAGATGCGGGGGCCGCGGGCGAGCGACTTCGGCAGGTCTTCCCAGCTATCGCCGGCGGCGATCATGCAGGTCATGCCGTTGGGCATGGTGATGATGATGGTGAAGCTGGCGCCGTTGCTCGATCGCAGCATCTCGATGACGCCGCCGTTGCTGGCGCGTCCCATGCCCACGGGAGCTTCCTTGTAGGCCCCCTGGAGATGGGAAAGCACGCGCTCGCGGGTCGAGCAGGACTCCGGCTCCGCCGCCATTGCTGAAGCGGGCAGGGCCATCAGGGCAGTCAGGGCCAGAACTGAAGCGCGCCGGATCATTTAACCAGTCCCTCAGCACAGCCTCATAACTATCTAAAATAAATAGTTATTTTTAGAATCAGCAAGGCGGCGCTTTGTACAGGTTACGCCACCGCATCCTAACACTTTGCTAACAATATTTAGCTTTGTGCGTAATTTTATTTCTTCCTGGCCAGGGTCATTCCGTTGGCGATCGGCACCATGGCAAGGTCGAACCTCAAGTCCTCGAAGATGCGGGCGTTGAACTCCCTGACGCCCGCTGTTTTCGGGTCCGGGTCGCCATCATCGACCACCCGTCCGTTCCAGAACACGTCATCAGCAACCAGCAGGCCTCCCGGCACGAGCAACGCCTCGGCGGCTGCGATGAAATTTCCGTATTCCGCCTTGTCGGCGTCGAGATAGATCAGGTCGAAGGTTCCCATGTGCCCCTCGGCCAGCAACTGCCGGACAATGTCGTGGGATCGGCCGATCCGGCGCTCGATCTGCCTTTCGACCTTGGCGTCGCGCCAGTAATGAAGCCCCATTTCGCTCCAGCCGGCCGCTATATCGCAGGTAACGATGGTCCCGTCGTCGGGTTGGGCGAGGGCCATTGCCAGGGGCGCGTAGCCCGTGAAAGTCCCGATTTCGAGGATCCTGCGGGCCTGCGTCAGGCGCACAAGCATCGTCAGGAATGCTACCTGTTCAGGGGTAGCCGCCCAGTGGGCATTGGGGAGATTTCGGGTTTCACGCAAAAGGGCGTCAAGCAGGTGATCTTCCCGTACCGTATGGGCCAGAATGTACTCATACAACGCATCTGTAACAGGGGTAGTGGGGTTACGCATCGGATACCAAAGCCCTCTAACGGTTTGTTATATCTGCAGCAATCATACATTTATAACCGGATGTTAAAATACCCAAATATGATCATCCGAACCCAGGGGCCCAATCCTGTCCATTGTGCCCCCAAGCGAAGGCGGTTAGGTTCCGGCGCACGGGGAGTAGCGCAGCCTGGTAGCGCATCTGCTTTGGGAGCAGAGGGTCGGAGGTTCGAATCCTCTCTCCCCGACCATTTTCCCGGCTTGACCGGGTCGGCTGCTGCCGGTACCCATGTCCGGGCAAAAAAGGGGTTTGGATGTCCAAGGTCCGCATTTACCAGCCTTGCCGCACCGCGATGCAGCAGGGCTCCGCCAAGACCCGCTACTGGCTCGTCGAATTCGAGCCGGCGAGCGCGCGTTCGCGCGACGCCCTGATGGGCTGGACCTCTTCCGCCGATACCCGCGCCCAGCTGCGCCTGCGCTTCGAGACGCGCGAGGAAGCGGTCGCCTATGCCGAACGGCACGGCCTTGCCTTCGATGTCGTCGAGCCCATGGCGCGAAGACCCAGGCTCAAGAGCTACGCAGACAATTTCCGCTTCGACCGCGTTCGTTAGTCCGGTCTCAACGAGGGCGAAGCGCCCTTAGCTCAGCTGGATAGAGCACGGGCCTTCTAAGCCCGGGGTCGCAGGTTCGAATCCTGCAGGGCGCGCCACCCCACATCGTGTTATGGCAGATGGCATGAACCAGCCGCTCCAGCCGTCCAGCCTTCTCGTCTACACCTACGCCGATACGGTCGGTGACGGCCTCGTGAAACTGCCGTTCCTGGCCGATCTCAGGGCCCGTTTTCCGGCCGCCCGCATTACCTGGTGCGCGGGCGTCGGCACGACGTCCTATGCCGGACCGCTCGCGGCGCTGGCTGAAACCTATCTGGACGAGGTTATCGGCGAAGCCGGTATCGGCCTTGGCGCCGGCGAACTCTTCCGCTTTTCGCGGCCTCTCCCGGGGCGACGCTTCGATGTCGTCATCGACACCCAGCGCGCCTTCATCCGGGCCCTTTGCCTGCGCCGCGTTAACCACGGCTGCTTCATTTCCGGAACCGGAAACTTTCGCTTTTCCGATCGCCGCCCGGCACCCGGAACGCCGCGTCCCGTTCACCTGATCGATTACCTTTCCGGGCTTCTCGATCTCGTCGCGCCGCGCCCCGAGCTGAACGCGCGGCCGCCGGTCCCGGTTCCTGAAAACTTCCGCCTTTACGCTGAACGCGCTTTGCCGCAGGGGAAGGCCTATATCGGCTTCGCCCCCGGCGCCGGCGATCCGCAGAAGATCTGGCCGCTGGAGGGCTTCATTGCCGTCGCCCGGGCCGAGGCGGTGAAGGGCAGGGTGCCCGTGTTCTTCATCGGCCCGCAGGAAGAACAATGGGTCGAGCGTATCCGCGCCGCCGTGCCCGAGGCCCTGTTTCCCGAACGTGATGGGGGCAGCCCGAAAGGTCCGATTTTCGCCATTGCGCTCGCCCAACGGCTTGCCGCGGCGGTCGCCAACGATTCGGGGGCAGGCCATATGCTGGCCGCGGGCGGAGCGCCCCTGGTGTCGCTTTTTTCCAAGCACGATCCGGCGAAATACGCGCCCCGCGCCAAGCGGCTCGTCATCGTCGATTCGAAATCCTTCGGCGGTACGGACCCGGCACTGATCCCCGTTGCTGCTGTCGGCGAAGCCCTGAACCGGCTTCTCGCGGGTTAATACCCTTCCTTGCGATCGACCGTGTTGGTGAGTGTCTCGCCCGCGCGCACCTTGCGGATCGCTTCGATCACGCCTTCGGCGCCGTAGCTGGCGCTGCCCGTGCAGGAATAATGGGGCGTCATCGCGACTTTGGGATGGCCCCAGAACGGGTGATCGGCGGGCAGGGGTTCGACCTTGTAGACGTCAAGCGCCGCCCCCGACAAATGCCCCGAATCAAGCGCTGCCAGCAGCGCTGGCTCGTCTACCGTCGTGCCGCGCCCGCAATTGATGAAATAGGCGCCCTTGGGCAGTTGCGCGAAGCGTTCGGCGTTCATCAGGTCATTGGTGGCGGGGGTCTTGGGCAGGATGGAAACGAGGACATCGCTGCGCGCAAGAAAGGCGGGAAGGCCTTCGGCACCGGCAAAACTCTCGACGCCGGCGATCTTCTTGGGCGAGCGCGACCACCCGGCGACGTCATACATCAATGCCGTCAGGGACCGCGCGACGGTGCCGCCGAGATTGCCGAGCCCCATGATGCCGATCCGCAGCTTCTCCGGCGCCGTGAACTGCAGATGTTCCCACTTGCGCGCCTGCTGGTTGGCGGCGAATTCGGCGAAGCGCCGATGATGGCGGATCACGTGATAGAGAACCCAGCCGGTCATCGTCGCCGCCCGCTGGCGGTCGGTATTGCGAATGATCGGAATGTGGCGGGGGAGCGAGGCGTCCTTGAGCAAGCCCTCGACGCCGACGCGCGTGCCCGCGACCAGTTTCAGGTTGGGCAGTTTGGCGAATTCGCCCTCGGGCAGCTCGTTGCCGAGGAAATACTCGATTTCCTCGCGCTTGCCGACCTCCGGCCAGACCCGGCATTCCATGTCCGGAAAGGCCGCATTGAAGGCCCTGATCCAGTTTTCCGGCGCTTCCCGGCCCGCCTTGATCAACAACGCCATTGAAATCTCCCCGCGATTGCAAGCCCCTTTGGGTGGGATGGAATTGCTTCCCAAGCCCTGCCCTTCGGATGAATAATATCCCCAATCGAGAAGGACGGAACGTCCGCAGTTTTGGGGGGCTTGCCATGCTGACACATGAAGAAAACGAGCTGCTGACCCGGGTCGGCCCCGGCACGCCGATGGGCGAGCTGATGCGGCGCTACTGGGTGCCGGCGCTGTTTTCCGACCAGCTGCCGAAGCCCGACTGCCCGCCCGTGCGCGTCAAGCTCCTGTGCGAAGAACTGGTCGCCTTCCGCGATACCTCCGGCGCCGTCGGCCTGATCGACGAATATTGCCCGCACCGCCTGGCCTCGATGTTCTTCGGCCGGAACGAGGAAAACGGCCTTCGCTGCGTCTATCACGGCATCAAGTTCGACCGCGACGGCAACTGCGTGGATGTTCCCTGCATCGCGCCGGGCACCACGACGGAAAACCAGATGGGCGCGATCAAGCGCCAGATGAAGACCAAGTCCTATCCCTGCATGGAGAAGGGGGGCGTGATCTGGACCTACATGGGCCCGCCCGACAAGAAGCCCG
>JAURLI010000068.1 GCA_030831315.1 Alphaproteobacteria bacterium | reverse complement strand
CGGCGCTTGAGCATGTTGTGGCCAACGTGTCATTGCGGGCGCGGCCCGCGGCGACTAAATTGGGCATGTTCTGTTTTTTTACGGGGATGACATGAGCGATCTCGCTGAAGCGCGCGACGAACTTGAAAAGGCAATCGACCGGCTGGAAGCGGTGCTGGCGCGCCGTGGCGACGGCGCCGAGTTGCAGCGCGCGCTCGAAGATGCGCAGGCCGAAACGAAACGCCTTCGTGCCGCCGCCGATACCGTGCGCGGGCGCCTCGATGCGGCTATCGGTCGTTTGCGCGCAACCCTCGACAACGATACCCGGCACTGATTCCGGCACTAGGGGACGGCGATGGCGCAGGTCAAGATCAAGATCAACGGACGCAGCTACGAGATCGCCTGCGACGACGGGCAGGAAGAGCACGTCATGCGGCTCGGCAAGTACGTCGACAAGAAAGTGTCGGAACTGGCGGGCCAGGTCGGGCAGGTGGGCGATGCGCGCCTCCTAGTCATGGCGTCGCTGATGATCACCGACGAATTGTCGGAAGCCTATGGCGAACTTGAAGATATCCGCGAAGGCAAGGCCGGCATGGTTGGTCAGGAAGCTGCCGCCGACGCGGCCCGCGCCGCGGCCGAAGCCTCGGCCAGGGAAACCGCCGAAGGCCTGCGGACGCTCAAGCGCCGCATCGAGGATATTGCCGCCGGGCTCGAACGCGCCTAAGTAAGGGGTGGACGGGTGCTGCGCCGCGCGTCAGGCCACTGAATCCCTGGGGCCGTTACTCTAGCCCTCGGGAGCTGTCCCTGCCGGGACTGAGGTTCCGGTATATGGCGCCCACCTTAAGATGAGGGCCGCAGAGGATGAGAACGGCCAACGGCGGGGTGGCCCCGTCCACCTTTTCTTCAGTCAATGCCTCCGGTCCGGTTGTTCGGTCCGGCGAACGGTTGAGCGGTTTGCCCGAAAATCTCTCAAAGCAGGAAATGCGTAGCGCCGCGCGCGCCCGTCGCCAGGACGCCTGCGATCTCTTCGGCGCGCGCATCGGCCCGGTGCTGACGGCGAATTTCATGGCGGCTTTCTCGCTGCCGCCCGCGGCGGTCATCGCCGGCTACAGCCCGATGAAGGGCGAGGCCGACATCATGCCGCTGCTCACAGCACTCGCGCAGCGCGGCCACCGTCTGTGCCTGCCCGTGGTGACGGGCAAGATGGAGCCGCTCGCCTTCCGTGCATGGAAGCCGGGCGATTCCCTGCCGCCCGGCTATCAGGGCATTCCCGAGCCGCCGCCTGCGTCCGAACGCCTGCGTCCCGATGTCGTGCTGGTGCCGCTGCTCGCATATGACCCGTCCGGACACAGGCTGGGGTATGGCGGTGGATTCTATGACCGCACCCTTGCCGCGCTTCGCGCCGATGGTTCGCTCAGCGCCATCGGCATCGCCTTCTCGGCCCAGGAGGTGGACAGGATTCCCGGCACCGATCATGATCAGCGCCTCGACGCGGTGCTGACCGAGCTCGGCGTCGTGCGTTTCGGCCGAAGGGGCGTGGCATGAAGATTCTTTATTGCGGCGACATCGTCGGCCGTGCCGGCCGCGAGGCGGTGAAGCGGCATTTGCCCGCGTTGCGCAAGGAGCTCGGCCTCGACGTCGTCGTCGGTAACGGCGAGAACTCGGCCGCCGGTTTCGGCATCACCGCCAAGATCGCGGCGGAACTGCATGATGCCGGCGTCGACATCATCACCACCGGCAACCATGCCTTCGACCAGCGCGAGATCATGTCCTACATGGACACCGACCGGCGCATTTTGCGGCCCGCCAACTACCCGCCGGGCACGCCCGGGCGCGGCGCCGCGCTGGTGACGACCAAAGGCGGCGCCGAGGTTCTTGTGGTACAGGTCATGACGCGCCTGTTCATGGAAGCCCTCGACGATCCGTTCCGCGCCGTCGAGGATGCGCTCGCCGCGCAGGAACTTGGCCGCACGGTGGATGTGGTGATCGTCGACGTGCATGGCGAGGCTACCAGCGAAAAGATGGCGATGGGACACATGCTGGACGGCCGCGCCTCGCTGGTGGTGGGCAGCCACTCCCATATTCCGACGGCGGATGCGCAGATTTTTTCCGGCGGCACCGCCTACCAGACCGATGCGGGCATGTGCGGCGATTACGATTCGGTCATCGGCATGCAGAAGGACGAGGCCATCGCGCGCTTTGTGACGCGCCTGCGCCGCGAGAGGCTGGAACCGGCCGAGGGCGAGGGCACCTTCTGCGCCGTCTATTGCGAAACCGACGATGCGACAGGCTTGGCGCTGCGCGTCTGCCCGGTGCGCCAGGGCGGCAGGCTGCGCCCCGAACGCCCCTGAATGCAGAAAAAAGGAGGCGGCGCTCTGGGGAAACGCCGCCTCCCGGTCGTTTCCGGATCGCGCTCTGGGGAAACGCGGGCCGGAAATGATCCTGCGATGGTCTGGGGTTACATCGCGCGGACCTGACGCAAGAACTGATCCACCTGGCCCGACAGTCCTTCCGACTGCCGGCTGAGCTCGCCCGCCGCTTCCAGCACCTGCTGGGCGGAGGTGCCGGTTTCGGACGCGGCCTGGGTGACGCCCGAGATGTTCGACGACACCTCGCGCGTGCCGGTGGCGGCTTCCTGAACGTTGCGGGCGATTTCCTGGGTGGCCGCCCCCTGTTCCTCGACCGCCGCGGCGACGGCGTTGGAAATCTCGTTGATCTCGTTGATGACCTTGGTGATCTCCTCGATCGCCGAGACCGAGCTCGTGGTCGCCGACTGCACGGCGGAGATCTGCGCCGCGATTTCGTCGGTGGCCTGCGCCGTCTGGTTGGCGAGGCTCTTGACCTCGCTTGCCACTACGGCGAAGCCCTTGCCGGCGTCGCCCGCCCGCGCCGCTTCGATGGTGGCATTCAGCGCCAGCAGGTTGGTCTGCGCCGCGATGTCGGAGATCAGCTTCACCACCTCGTCGATCTTCTGGGCGGCGGTCGCCAGTTCCTGGATCTGGGCGTTGGTGCCGGTCGCCTTTTCGACCGCGGCGCGGGCGATCTTGGTGCTCTGGGAAACCTGGTTGGAGATTTCCGAGACCGAGGCGGAAAGCTCTTCCGCAGCGCTCGCCACCGTCTGGACGTTGTTGGTCGCCTGTTCGGAGGCGGCCGCGACGACCGTCGACTGGCGGTTGGTTTCCTCCGCCGTCGCGCTCATCGCCTGGGCGGTCGCCTGCATCTCGGTGGAGGCGGCGGACACCGTATCGACGACGGATTTCACGTTGGTCTCGAAATCGTCGGCAAGCTTGACCTGCCCGGTGATGACGGCCCAGCTCACCATCGGGCCGAGGTACTTGCCCTGCTTGTCGCGGATGGCGGACACCTTGAGCGACAAGGTTTCATCCCCCACTTTGATCCTTGCCGAGTGCGGGAGGTTGTCGGGATTGGCGAGAAGGCGGCGCTGGTGTTCGGGATGCTTGTGGAAGATGTCGATGCACTGCCCCTTGATCTCGGCCGCTTTGCAGGGCAGCAGGTGCTCGATCTTCTTCAGGGTCTCATAGCTGGTCTTGTTGACGTAATTGATGCGGAATTCTTCGGGGTCGGCAGCCATGACGTTGATCGGCATTTCATCGACCATGGTCATCAGCCGCGCCGTGTCGGCATCGGCCTTGACCTTGTCTGTGACCACCGACCAGCTGACCATCGGACCCACGTAGTTGCCCTTGGCGTCATTGATCGCGGAAACGTTGAGATCGAGGTACTCGCCGCCCAGCTGGATCACTGCGTGGTGCGGCAGGTTCTTCGGGTTGGCGAGCAGCTTGCGCTGGTGTTCGGGGTGCTTGTGGAAAATGTCGATGCACTGGCCGACGATTTCCTCCGCCTTGCACGGCAGCAGCCGCTGGATGGACTTGAGAGTCTCGATGCTCGTCTTGTTGACGTAGTTGATGCGGAAATCCTGCGGGTCGGCCGTCATGACGTTGATGGGCATCTGGTCGACCATCTGGGTCAGGCGCTGGTTGTCGGCGATGAGATCGCGGATGTCGGCGAGCGCGCGCGCCAGCATGCCGATTTCATCGCGCGAGGCGGCGGGCAGCTCGACGTCCGTGTCGCCGCGGGCGAGCGCGGCGGCAGCGGCGGCCCCGGCCTTGATCCGCCCGCTGATGCGCAGGGCAAAGACCACGCCGAGCGCTGCTCCGCAGAGCCCGATGGCGAGTTCGCCGATGAAGCTCGCCATCTCGGAGGCGCCGAAATGGATGATCAGGTAGCTCGCCGTCGCCGGTACGGTGGCGAACAGCAGGAAAAGGATGGCCAGCCGGGTGCCGAGGCTTGCAAGCAGGCCGGGCGAGGCGGCGGCTGAGGCGTGGTGGCGGTTTTGCGACATGATGCGTGTTTCCCCTTGGGCGGCCCCCTGCCGGACGGGCCGGGCAATGAAGGCGATATCTAGATGAATAACGCTACGCTGTAACATCTAGATGTTTTTCGTAAAAATAGGGTTAACGCGTCGCCGGGGGTGTTGTGGCGAGGTTCGGGTCCGTCGCCCAAAAGTGGCCATATTGGCTTGATAACGAAGGCGGTTGTGCTGTCCTTCACCACAAGATGTGGTAAAAGATTGCACCCTATCCTCAGAACCTAGATATCGAACATCCCATGGCCGGGCACTCCCAATTCAAGAACATCATGCATCGCAAGGGCGCGCAGGATGCGAAGCGCGCCAAGATTTTCACCAAGATCGGTCGTGAATTGACCGTTGCCGCCAAGTCCGGCGCAGATCCGGAGTTCAACCCGGCGTTGCGCGCGGCGATCCTCCTGGCGAAGACGAACAACATGCCGAAGGACAATATCGAGCGCGCGATCAAGCGCGGTGCCGGTGGCGACGACGATGCCAATTACGTCGAGATTTCCTACGAGGGTTACGGCCCGGGCGGCGTCGCGGTGATCGTTGATGCGCTCACCGACAACCGCAACCGCACCGCCGCCGAAGTGCGCTCCATCTTCGGCAAGCATGGCGGCAACCTGGGCGAATCGGGTTCTGTCGCTTTCCAGTTCAAGCGCTGCGGCGCGATCAGCTACCCGGCTGCTTCGGCAAAGGATGAGGCCATGTTCGAGGTGGCGCTGGAAGCTGGCGCCGAGGACGTCGTTTCGGACAGGGATGGTCACGAGATCATCACCGCACCCGATGATTTTGCCCAGGTGCTCGATGGGCTCAAGGCCAAATTCGGCGAGCCGCAGAGCGCGGCGCTGTCGTGGAAGCCCAATATTACCGTCGCCGTCGACGAGGAAAGGGCCCGGACCCTTATGGCGCTGATCGAGGCGCTGGAAGACAACGATGACGTCCGCTCGGTTTCGACGAATCTCGAAATCAGCGACGAGGTGATGGAGAAACTCGGTGCCTGAACATCGCCGCCGCACCAGCGCGCCGCCCGGATACGGGGAGCGCGTTACGTCATGAGGCTGCTCGGCCTCGATCCCGGCTTGCGCGTCACCGGCTGGGGCGTCATCGAGGTCCATGACGGTCGCCTGCGCCACATCGGCAATGGCGTGGTGCGGACCCGTTCGGGCGATCCCATCGGCGATCGCCTTGTTGCGCTTTTCGACGGCGTGCGCGCGGTGATCGAGGAATTCCAGCCCGAAGGTGCCGCGATCGAGGAAACCTTCGTCAATCGCAACCCGCAAAGCGCACTCCGTCTCGGCCTCGCCCGCGGCGTGGTGTTGCTGGCCCCTGCCCATGCCGGCCTGCCGGTCGCGGAATACGCCGCCAACCAGGTCAAGAAGTCGGTGGTGGGCGCGGGTCACGCGGCAAAAGAACAGGTGGCAATGATGGTGGCGACGCTGTTGCCCCAGGCGCGCGCGGAAAGCGCCGATGCCGCCGATGCGCTGGCCGTCGCCATCTGCCATGCCCATTTCAGCCAGAGTGCAGCGCGCATCGCGGCAATGATGCCGGCGGCAAACGTGGCGGGGAGGGCGCGATGATCGCATCCCTGCGCGGTCTGGTGGAACAGGTCGGCGAGGACAGCGCCATCATCGACGTCGGTGGCGTCGGTTATCTCGTGTTCTGTTCGGCGCGCACGCTGTCCGCGCTGCCGCGCCCGGGTGAAGCGACGTCGCTTCGCATCGAAACCCACGTGCGCGAAGATCATATCCACCTTTACGGCTTTGCGACCGAGTCGGAACGCACGTGGTTTCGTCTGCTGTGCACGGTTCAGGGCGTGGGCGCGCGGATCGCGCTCGCCATCCTGACGGTGCTGTCGCCCAACGACATCGCGCGCGCCATTGCCGCCCAGGACCGCGCCGCCATCGGACGCGCCAACGGCGTCGGGCCGAAGCTTGCGGCGCGTCTGGTGACCGAATTGAAGGACAAGGTCGGCGATATCGCGCTGGGGCCGGGCGCGGTCGTGACCGAGACGCCGGCCCGCGGCAAGGGCAAGGGCGGCAAGGCCGACGACGGCGGCGAGGACCGCATGGTCGCCGATGCGGTTTCCGCGCTGGTCAATCTCGGCTACGGCCGCACGGAGGCCTATGGCGCGGTAATCGAGGCTTTGCGTGAAATGGGTGACGGCGCGCGGGTCGAGGCGCTGATTCGCGCGGGCCTCGCGCGGCTGGGAGCGGCGGCATGACGGCGCGCAAGGCGGGCACCGAAGAGCGCATCGTCGATGCGGCGCAGCCGGTGGAAGCCGAAGACCAGCTTCGCCCCGAACGCCTCGCCGATTTCACCGGCCAGGCGCGGGTGTGTGAAAATCTCGGCGTCTTTATTGCCGCGGCACGCCAGCGTGGCGAGGCGCTTGATCATGTGCTGCTGTCGGGACCGCCCGGCCTCGGCAAGACGACGCTGGCGCGCATCGTTTCGCGCGAACTCGGTGTCGGCTTTCATGCGACGTCCGGGCCGGTCATCGCGCGGGCGGGTGATCTTGCGGCGCTGCTGACCAACCTGCAGCCGCGCGATGTGCTGTTCATCGACGAGATTCATCGCCTGCAGCCGGCGATCGAGGAAATCCTCTATCCGGCGATGGAGGATTTCGAACTCGACCTCATCATCGGCGAAGGCCCCGCCGCGCGCAGTGTGCGCATCGAGTTGCAGCCCTTCACGCTGATCGGCGCGACGACGCGCACGGGCCTGTTGACGACGCCCCTGCGTGACCGTTTCGGCATTCCCCTGCGGCTTGATTTCTACGGGGTTGAGGAACTGGAGAAGATCGTGCGCCGGGGCGCCGGCATTCTCGGATTCGCATTGGCTTCCGATGGCGCGCACGAGATCGCGCGCCGCGCGCGCGGAACGCCGCGCGTGGCCGGCCGCCTGCTGCGCCGTGTGCGCGATTTTGCTGCCGTTGCCGGATCGAAGGCGGTCGATGCGAAGATCGCCGATGCCGCGCTCAACCGCCTGGAGGTCGATGCCCGCGGCCTCGATGCCATGGACCGGCGCTATCTCGGCGCCATGGCCGAACATTACGGCGGCGGCCCGGTCGGCGTCGAAACCTTGGCCGCGGCCTTGTCCGAGCAGCGCGACGCGCTGGAAGACGTGATCGAGCCCTACCTGATGCAGCAGGGCCTCGTGCAGCGCACGCCGCGCGGGCGGGTGCTGACGGAAGGGGGCTGGAAGCATCTCGGTCTCAAGCCGCCCGAAAACCTGCGTCAGCTGCCGTTGCTCGATGGATCTGCCGGTGACGCGGAGGACGCGCCATGACAGCCGCGGTCCGCGCCCCGGCATCGTCCGAGGCTTGCCATGTCCTGCCCGTCAGCGTCTATTGGGAGGACACCGATGCGGGTGGCATCGTCTATTACGCCAATTACCTGCGCTACGCCGAGCGCGGCAGGACGGAACTGCTGCGCGCCATCGGCATCCGCCAGCGCGAATTCGCCGCCGAAACCGGTATCGTGTTCGCGGTGCGCCGGGTCGAGGCGGAATACCTGGCGCCGGCGCGCCTCGAAGACCGGCTCGATGTCGTCACGCGCCTGGTGGAGATCGGCGGCGCCAGCGTCGACATGGAACAGGTCATTCGCCGCGACGGCGAGGATCTCGTGCGCATGATGATCAGGATCGTCTGCGTCAACGACCGCGGCAGGGCGACGCGCCTGCCGCCCGTGGTCGCGCGTGCTTTCCGGAAGTTTGCGTCGGACGGGGGCGGGTCGTAACCCCCGGCCGCGTTGGCCTCAACGACAGTTTTTCATTCTCTAGGTTGCAAGGAAAGAAACATGGAACCAGCCGCAATTGAAGCCGTATCCCTGGGCGGCCAGGCAGCAGTCAACATGTCGGTGTGGCATCTGTTCATGCGCGCCGACCTGGTCGTCAAACTCGTGATGATTCTTCTGCTCATGGCCTCGTTCTGGTCGTGGGCGATCATCTTCGAAAAGTTCCGCCGCATTCGCCGGATCGAAGCCGACGCCGAACAGTTCGAGGATGCCTTCTGGGCGGGCGGTTCGCTCGACCAGCTCTACGAGCGGATCGGCGGCCGGCCGAGCGACCCGATGGAAAGCCTTTTCGCGGCGGCGATGCGTGAATGGCGCAGATCCACCGAAAAGGGGCTCCTGTCGAGCGAAGCCGCGCGCGAATCCCTGCAAAGCCGGATCGAGCGCGTGATGTCGACGACGATGGCGCGGGAAACCGAGCGGCTGGAACGTCACATGATCTTTCTCGCATCGGTCGGTTCCACGGCACCCTTCGTCGGTCTCTTCGGCACGGTTTGGGGCATCATGAACTCGTTCCAGGCGATTGCGGTCAGCAAGAACACGTCGCTCGCCGTCGTCGCTCCGGGTATCGCGGAAGCGCTGTTCGCGACTGCCCTCGGGCTCGTCGCGGCGATCCCGGCGGTGCTCGCCTACAACAAGTTCTCCACCGATCTTGGCCGCTATGCCGGGCGCATGGAGGGGTTCATTAACGATTTCACCGCGATCCTCTCGCGCCAGTTGCAGGAGAAGGGCTAGATGGCCGGCGGCATAGCGCCTACCTCGCGCCGCCGCGGCTCGCGCGTCATCCGGCGCGCGCCGATGAGCGAAATCAACGTCACGCCGATGGTCGACGTGATGCTGGTGCTGCTCATCATCTTCATGGTGACGGCGCCACTCCTCACCGTGGGCGTGCCGGTCGACCTGCCCAAGACCGAGGCGAGCGTCATCACCGGCCAGGACGAGCCGCTGGTGATCACCATCAACCGCGACGGCAAGATCTTCCTGCAGGAGACCGAGCTCGACATGGCCACGCTGGTGCCTCGCCTGCGCGCGATCACCCAGAACAAGCCCGACACGCGCATCTTCGTGCGCGGCGACAAGGCTGCCGTCTACGGCCGCATCGTCGAAGTCATGGGCACGGTCAGCGCTGCGGGTTACTCGCGCGTTGCGCTGATCGCCGAACTGCCCCAGGGGCAGGGCGGCGGCAAGGCTCCGAAGAAGAGGTAATCCGCCGCCATGCGTCGCTCGCTCACCTGGTCTGCCGCGCTGCACCTGCTGGTGCTGGTGCTTGCCGTCCTCGGCCTGCCGCGCCTTTGGGATACGAAGAAGCCGGTCGATACCCCGATGGTGGTCGAGATGGTGAAGATCGACGAGCAGACGACGTCGAAGGACATGCCGAAACCGGCGACCAAGGAAAAACCGGTCAAGCAGACGCCGCCGCCGCCCAAGGCACAGCCCAAGACAGCCGATATCCCGCCGCCGCCGGAACCGCCCAAGGTGACCGAACGCCCGGCGCCGGACGCGGAAAAGGTGCCGGTTCTCAAAAAGGCGGTGCCGAAGAAGACCCTGAAGAAGGAAAAAAAGCCGGAGACCGCAGCGCCGCAGCCGCCGAAGGCGATTGCCCAGGCGCGCCCGAAGCGCCGTCCGCCCCAGCCCAAGGACGATTTCCTTCAGTCCGTGCTGCGTGACGTTGCACCCGATGAACGCGGCGAGAAGGCCAAGGAGAAGGAAAAGGAGGAGCCGCCGGCGCCCACCGAGAAAGTGGTGCAGAACCGCGCTCCCCTGGATGCGGTGGCGACCGTGTCGGAAATCGACGCGATCCGTCACCGGATCGAGCAGTGCTGGAACATTCCTGCCGGCGCGCGCGATGCGGACAAGTTGGTGGTTTCGATCCGTATCTGGGTCAATCCCGACGGCAGCGTGCGCGATGCGCGTATTCTCGATCAGGGCCGGATGGGGGAGCCGTTCTTCCGCACGGCGGCGGAAAGCGCGCTGCGGGCCGTCCTCAATCCCCGTTGCAGCCCCTTGCCGATTCCGCCTAAAAAATACGATCAGTTCAAGGAAATGGTCCTCGACTTCAACCCAAGGGAGGCGACCGGGTCATAATTCCGCCACGAAGCGGACGACTAATGCAAAAAGCCCGGGACATGACTGAAGACATGATGAAATTTCGCAATCACCTGAAGATATTCGCCGCCGCCTGTCTGGCTGTCCTTGCTTGTCTGATGTCGGCGCTGCCTGCGTCGGCGGAACTGCGCATCGACATCACCCGCGGCAAGGTCGAGCCGATGCCGATCGCGGTGACCGATTTCCTCGGCAAGGATGAGCGCGAGGCCGATATCGGCCGCAAGGTGGCCGAGATCATCAGCCGCGATCTCCAGTCTTCGGGCCTGTTCCGGCCCGTCGATCCCAAGGCCTTCATCCAGAAGCCCGAGGCTTTGCGCATCAACCCGCGCTTCGCCGACTGGCGGGTGATCAGCGCCCAGGCGCTGGTGGCCGGGGCCACGTTCATGCAGCCCGATGGGCGCATGCGCTTCGAGTTTCGCCTGTGGGACGTTTTCGCCGAACAGCAGATGATGGGCATCGGCTACTTCGCGCTGCCGCAGGACTGGCGTCGGGTGGCGCATATCATCGCCGACGCGATCTATAAGCGCATCACCGGCGAGGACGGCTATTTCGACACCCGCGTCGTTTTCATTTCCGAGACGGGGCCGTTCCAGCGCCGCATCAAGCGTCTTTCCATCATGGATCAGGACGGCCACAACGTGCGCTTCCTTACCGACGGATCGCATCTCGTCCTGACGCCGCGCTTCTCGCCCACGGTGCAGGAAATTACCTACCTGTCCTATTTCCGCAACACGCCGCGCGTGTATCTGCTCAACATCGAAACCGGCCAGCAGGAAGTCGTCGGCGATTTTCCGGGCATGACCTTCGCGCCGCGGTTTTCGCCCGATGGCAACCAGGTCATCATGTCCCAGGCGCTGGACGGCAATTCGGACATTTTCACCATGGACCTGCGCACGCGGCGCGTGCGGCGGCTGACCAACCATCCGGCCATCGACACGGCGCCGTCGTTCTCGCCTGACGGCCGGCAGGTGACGTTCGAATCGGATCGCGGCGGCAGCCAGCAGATCTATGTGATGAATTCCGACGGTTCGAACGTGCGCCGGATTTCCTTCGGCAAGGGTCGCTACGGCACCCCCGTATGGTCGCCCCGCGGCGATCTGATCGCCTTTACCAAGCTGCGCCAGGGGCGGTTCTTCATAGGCGTCATGCGAACCGACGGCACCGGAGAACGCCTCCTGACAGAGAGTTTCCTGGTCGAAGGGCCGACCTGGGCGCCCAATGGCCGCGTCCTGATGTTCTTCCGCCAGACCCCCGCCGACGACCGCGGCCGGGGCCGGTCCTCGAAGCTCTATTCCATTGACATCACCGGATATAATGAGCGCGAGGTGGTGACCCCCACCGACGCCTCGGACCCCGCCTGGTCGCCGATTACTCCGTGACCGGGGGTCTCTCCAAGTCATCGAACCGGCAATTTTAGACAATTATTTTGCAGTGCCAGTTGTCAGCTAGCACGCTGTGTCCTATATTATTTTGCCGTTAACTATAGCCTTAACGAGCCTTTTACGGGCCGTTAAGGTTTTGGAACGAGATTACCGTCGGCCGTGAATGGTCATGGTCCGTATGATTTCACGGCATCTTCCACTAAGGGGAATAAAAAAATGGCTCTGCGATTCGTAAGCGTGTTGGCCGCGCTTCTTCTTCTCGCTGCGTGCGAGACCTCGCCCACCGGGACCGGTGGCGCGGGCGGCTCGGGCGCTGCGGGTGGTGTTACTGCGCCGCGTCCCGGCACTTCTGAAGACTTTGTTGTCAACGTCGGCGACCGTGTGTTCTTCGACTTCGACAAATACAACCTCAAGCCTGAGGCGCGCGACATTCTGCAGCGCCAGGCGGCATGGCTGAAGAAGTATCCTTCGGTCACGATCACCGTCGAAGGGCATTGTGACGAACGTGGCACGCGCGAGTACAACCTCGCGCTTGGCGAACGCCGCGCCAATTCGTCCAAGAACTATCTGGTCGCGCTTGGCGTGAACCCGAACCGCGTGAAGACGCTTTCCTACGGTAAGGAACGTCCGGCGGTGACCGGTTCCAACGACGCGGCCTGGGCGCAGAACCGCCGTGCCGTCACCGTTGTGAGCGGCGCCGGCAGCTGATAGCTGCAAGCTTGCGAATCAGGGCGCCCGTCTGTTCCCGTTTTCGGGGATAGGCGGGCGCCTTATTTGCGCCTAGAATTCGGCTCATGTTGATGCCAATGACCGTCCAAGCTTCCATTCCAATCGATCTGCGTCCTGCGCGCCGTTTGCACGCAGGGATTCTCGCTGCGGTTTTCGCCGCCGTCCTTGGTGCGGCTTCTGCCGGCACCGCTCTGGCCCAGAGCGCTGGCAGTCCCGACGTCCAGTCCCTGATCAACAAGATCGATCGCCTGCAGAACGATATGAACACGCTGCAGCGCCAGGTCTATCGTGGCGCCGCGCCGTCGTCGGCGTCGAACGGGGAGGGGTCGTCGCCCGCCCTTGCGACGGAGCCCAATCTGGCCGCTGCCATGCAGGTCCGCCTCGATGAGATCGAGACCCAGATGCGCGCCTTCACCGGCCGCCTTGAAGAAACCAATCACGCCATTTCCGAGCTGACCAAGAAGCTTGAGACGCTCGCTTCAGATATTGAGGTGCGTTTCCGCACGGCTGGCGCCGCACCGGGTGCGGCTACGGGCGCCGGGCCGGCGACGGCACCGCCCGCCAATGCGGCGCCGTCGGCGCGCGGCGTACTCGGCACGATTCCGCTCAAGGATGCCGAGGGCAAGAAAGGCGTCGACAGCGCGCCGCTCGATGGCGCGGCGCCCGCCCAGCAGACCGCGTCGGTGCTGCCCAAGGGTACGGCCCAGGAGCAGTACCGTTTCGCCACGTCCTTCCTTGCCAAGTCCGACTGGGGCGGGGCGGAGAAGGCGCTCAAGGCTTTTCTTGGTGCCCATCCCAAGGACGAACTGTCGGGAAATGCCCAGTACTGGCTTGGTGAGAGCTATTACGTGCGCGGCGATTACAACAATGCCGCTCTTGCCTTCGCCAAGGGCTACAAGGACTACCCCAAGAGCACCAAGGGGCCCGACAACCTGCTGAAGCTCGGGCTGTCGCTTTCCAACCTCAAGAAGACCCAGAGTGCCTGCGCCACCTTCGATCGCATGTCGAAGGATTTCCCGAGCGCTCCGTCTTCGATAAAGTCCCGCGTCTCTGCCGAGCGCAAGAAGCTGCGCTGCCGCTAGGTCGCGCGTGTCCGCCGCTCCGCTGACGTCTTGCCATCCTTCCGATGTCGAAGCCGCGTTCGACCGTGCCATCTCGGCTTTCGGCCCGTTGGAGCCGCGCCCGCACCTGGCCGTCGCCGTTTCGGGCGGGGCCGACAGCATGGCGCTTGCCGTGCTGGCGCGGGACTGGGTGCGCTCACGCCGCGGCACCGTTACCGCGCTGACCGTCGATCACGGATTGCGGCCCGAATCGGGGGCTGAAGCGCGCCTCGTCGCACGCCGTCTCTCCCGTCTTGGTATTCGCCAGCGCATTCTTGCCTGGCATCCCGATGCCGAGGACAAGTCGGCCCCGGGCATTCAGGCCCGCGCCCGCGACGCGCGCTACCTTTTGCTCGAAGGCTGGTGCGCGCGCGCAGGCGTGCTGCATCTTCTGCTTGCCCATCAACTCAACGATCAGGCCGAGACGGAATTGCTGCGCCTTGGACGCGACAGCGGTCTTGCCGGACTTGCCGGCATGGCGGGCCTGCGCGAAAGGTCCACGCTGCGTCTGTTGCGACCGCTGCTCGCGGTTCCACGTCCGGCGCTCGAGGAGTACCTGCGCACCGCGGGCCTCGACTGGGTGCGCGATCCGTCGAACGAGAGTACCGCCTTTGCCCGCGTGCGCCTGCGTGGGTTGGCGCCGGAGCTGGCGGCCGAGGGGATGGAAGCGGGCGCGCTCGCCGCGCTTGCGGGCCGCTTCGGCCATTTGCGCGCAGCACTCGATGATCGCGTCGCGACGCATCTGGCACGATGTGCATCGCCGCATCCGGCGGGCTTCGTCCGCCTGAATCTGCGTGAACTTTGCGCGGCCGCACCGTGGCTCGGCGCGCGTGCGCTGGCGCGCATCCTGATGGCGGTGGGGGGTAACGTCTATCCGCCACGCGAGACGCGGCTCATGCGCCTTTATGATGAGATCGCCGCCGGTCGCCTCGGCAAGGGGCGGACCCTTGCCGGGTGCCGGGTGCTGCCCGCCCCGGGTGGCCTCCTCGTCTGCCGCGAGGTGGCCGCCGTGGCGCCACCGGTCGCTGCCTGCCCGGGCATCGTCCACTGGGACGGAAGGGTCATCTGGCGGCTTCCGGCCGGGGTAGCGCCGCGCGGCGCCAGGGTTGGTGCGCTTGGTCGTGAAGGATTGGCGGAAATCCGGGCGCGGCAGCCGGATCTGATGAAAAGCCCCATGGTGCGGGCGATTCCGGATGCAGCAAGGGTAAGTTTGCCGGCCCTTTTCTCGTCTGCGGGGCTGCTGGCGGTGCCTTTTCTCGCCTATAGACGCCCGCGGAAGGAGGCTGCTAGGCTTTTGCCCGGAAATTGCCGTGTTTTGGCGGCAGATTCCCTTGCGGGCGCGGCTTTTTTCGCGGCTCCGGATGGGTTGTGAAACCAGCCTGTCGTCACTATCTATATGTCTTGTTATCTGTCTGGCGTTTGGGCCTTGTTAGCCGGGGCCCGGTTAAGTGGATGGCCTCGTCACAGGGGCCCGGGCGCGAAAGGAAAAAAAGCGTGAATCAGTTCGGACGAAATATGGCGCTCTGGGTCATCATCGGCCTGTTGCTGATCGCTGTCTTCAACCTCTTCCAGTCGCCGACCAACCGCGGCAACCAGGGACGCCTCGCGTTTTCCGAGTTCGTCTCCAGCGTCGAGCGCGGTCAGGTTGCGGACGTCACCATCCAGGGCCAGACCATCAATGGCCATTTCTCGGATGGCCGTGCGTTCAATACCTATGCCCCCGACGATCCCACCCTGGTTCAGCGCCTGACCAAGCAGGGCGTGCGCATCAACGCGCTGCCGCCCGAGGAGCACACACCGTCGCTGCTCGGCGTGCTGCTGTCGTGGTTCCCGATGCTGCTGCTGATCGGTGTCTGGATCTTCTTCATGCGCCAGATGCAGGGCGGCAGCGGCAAGGCCATGGGTTTCGGCAAGTCGCGGGCCAAGCTGCTGACCGAGAAGGTCGGCCGCGTCACCTTCGAAGATGTTGCCGGGATCGAGGAAGCCAAGCAGGAGCTTGAAGAGGTCGTGGAATTCCTGCGCGATCCGCAGAAGTTCCAGCGCCTCGGCGGCAAAATTCCGAAGGGCGTGCTGCTGGTCGGTCCGCCGGGCACCGGCAAGACGCTGCTCGCGCGCGCCATCGCGGGCGAGGCGAACGTGCCCTTCTTCACCATTTCCGGCTCGGACTTCGTCGAAATGTTCGTCGGCGTCGGTGCTAGCCGCGTGCGCGACATGTTCGAACAGGGCAAGAAGAACGCGCCCTGTATCATCTTCATCGACGAAATCGACGCGGTCGGCCGTCATCGCGGCGCCGGCCTCGGCGGCGGCAACGACGAACGTGAACAGACGCTCAACCAGTTGCTGGTCGAAATGGACGGGTTCGAGGCGAACGAAGGCGTCATCCTGATCGCCGCCACCAACCGCCCCGACGTTCTCGATCCCGCGCTGCTGCGCCCGGGCCGCTTCGACCGTCAGGTCGTGGTGCCGAACCCCGATGTGTTGGGGCGCGAGCACATCCTCAAGGTACACATGCGCAAGGTGCCGCTGGCCCCCGATGTCGATGCCAAGGTCATCGCCCGCGGCACGCCCGGATTTTCCGGCGCCGATCTCGCCAACCTCGTGAACGAGGCGGCATTGCTGGCTGCCCGCAAGAATCGGCGCATGGTCACCATGGCCGAGTTCGAGGAAGCCAAAGACAAGGTCCTGATGGGCTCCGAGCGCCGTTCCATGGTGATGACCGAGGAGGAGAAGACGCTCACCGCCTATCATGAGGCGGGCCACGCCCTTGTCGGCCTGTTCACGCCGAAACACGATCCCCTGCACAAGGTCACGATCATTCCGCGCGGCCGCGCGCTGGGCGTCACCATGTCGCTGCCCGAGAAGGACCGCTACGGTTTCGCCAAGCTCGAACTGACCTCGCGCATCGCGATGATGTTTGGCGGGCGCGTCGCCGAGGAACTGGTGTTCGGTTCCGACAACATCACCACCGGCGCCGGTGACGATATCCGCCAGGCGACCAACCTGGCCCGCCGCATGGTCACCGAATGGGGCATGAGCGAGAAGCTTGGCCCCTTGCGTTACTCGGACAACGAGGAAGAGGTTTTCCTCGGACACTCCGTGACCCAGCGCAAGAACGTTTCCGATGCCACGGCTCGTCTCATTGACGAAGAAATCCGGACATTGGTTGAAACCGGTGAATCGGACGCGCGCCGCATCCTTACCGAGCACCGGGCCAAGCTCGACCGCATCGCCGAGGCGCTGCTCGAGCATGAGACCCTGTCCGGGGATGACGTGCGGACCATCGTCGATGGCGGCACCATCAATCGCGAATCGAGCGAGCCTCCGCGTGATGCGGGGACGCGCTCGACCGTGCCCACGTCGGGCGCGCGGCCGAAGACCCATGACGGTCCGGGCATCGCGCCCACGCCGCAACCGGAAGGCTGATCCCGCGGGCCCGCTTCGCCGGGCCCGTGGTCTTTCGGCATGAGCAACCCGCCGGTTCCCCTTTCCGACCTGACCGCGGTCGAGCCGCAGGCCGTCTACCTGCGTCCTTTCACGGTGCTGGCACCGGCGGGTCGGGCGACGGCGCGGGTCGGGGCGGGTTTCGTCGGTTTCAACACTGTCGAAATCTTGGTGCGCAAGGGCGGGGTGATCGAGCGCGCTATCGCACCGGTTGCCGAGATTCAGTTGTGGTCACGTCATCAGGGCAGGGAAATCGCCCGCCACATCGATTCCCTTCTGGATCGAATCACCCGGCCGCGCGAGCCTTTCGCGGGGGTCTCGATGGACCTGCCGCGAATCATGGGAATCCTCAACATCACGCCCGACAGCTTTTCCGACGGCGGCAATTATTTTGCCCCCGAGGCCGCTGCCCGCCGGGCGCTGGAACTGGTGAAGGGTGGCGCTGCGTTCATCGACATCGGCGGCGAATCCACGCGGCCCGGGTCCGACCCGGTGGCGCCGGAAGAAGAGCGCCGCAGGGTTCTGCCGCTCATCAAGGTTCTGCACCAGCTGAAGCCCGGCGCGGTCTTGTCGATAGATACCCGCAAGGCGCCCTTGATGAAGGATGCCTGCGCGGCGGGCGCACAGGTCGTCAACGATATCTCCGCCCTGACCCATGATCCCGATGCTCTTGCGACGGTGGCGCGCCTTGGCGTGCCGGTGGTGCTGATGCATTGCCAGGGCGATCCGAAGACGATGCAGGACAAGCCGACCTACACTCATGCGCCGACCGAGGTATTCGACTACTTGTCCCAGCGCATTCTCGCTTGCGAGGCGGCGGGCATTCCGCGCACGCGCATCGCGGTGGACCCGGGCATCGGTTTCGGCAAGGGGCTTGAGCACAATATGGCGATTCTCGCCGATCTGGCCCTGTTCCACGGGCTGGGCTGTCCGGTTCTCGTCGGTGTCTCGCGCAAGAGCTTCATCTGGCACCTGGCGGGCATCGAGGAGCCCAAGGCGCGTATGCCCGGCTCGCTGGCCGCGATGCTGTGGGCGGTGGGTCAGGGCGTGCAAATCCTGCGTGTCCATGATGTCGAGGAAACGGCTCAGGCCCTGGCTGTCTGGCAAGGGGCCGCCCGGGCCGAGGGCTAGGCAGCGACCGGCGCTTTCGCGCCCCGCCCGAAGCGGCTAAACTCGCCGCCACATCGCAAGCGCAGGAAAGGTTCATGGCAGAGCGCAAGTATTTCGGCACCGACGGCATTCGCGGCACTGCCAACGCGGCGCCCATGACTGCCGAGGTCGCCCTTGCCGTGGGCATGGCTGCTGGCCTCCAGTTCACCCGGGGCGCGCACCGCCACAAGGTCGTCATCGGCAAGGACACGCGGCTTTCGGGCTACATGCTGGAGCCGGCGCTCACCGCGGGCTTCATTTCTGTCGGCATGGACGTCGTCCTCGTCGGGCCGCTGCCCACCCCTGCGGTCGCCATGTTGACGCGTTCCCTGCGCGCCGATCTCGGGGTGATGATCTCTGCCTCCCACAACCCCTATCAGGACAACGGCATCAAGCTGTTCGCGCCGGACGGGCACAAGCTGTCCGACGCCGTCGAAAGCAAGATCGAGGCCCGCATGGATGCGGGCGTCGGCGCCGATCTGGCGCCTTCGGCCGATCTCGGCCGCGCCATGCGGCTCGATGACGCGGTCGGCCGTTACATCGAATACGTCAAGGCAAGCTTCCCGCGCGGGCTGCGACTCGACGGGCTCAGGATCGTCGTCGATTGCGCCAACGGCGCCGCCTACAAGGTCGCGCCCACCGTTCTGCATGAACTGGGCGCCGATATCGTGCCGCTCGGCGTCAAGCCCGACGGCTTCAACATCAACGAGCGCTGCGGCTCCACCCATCCCGAACTGATGTGCGAGGCCGTGCGGCGCGAAAAGGCCCATCTCGGCATCGCGCTTGACGGCGATGCCGACCGCGTCCTGATGGCGGATGAAAAAGGCAATCTCGTCGATGGCGATCAGCTTATCGCGGTGATCGCCCGTTCGTGGAAGGACGCAGGGCTTCTGTCCGGTGACCAGATCGTCACCACGGTGATGTCTAATCTGGGGCTTGAGGAATACCTCGCCGCCCACGGGCTGGGGCTGTTGCGAACCCAGGTCGGGGACCGCTATGTGGTGGAGCGGATGCTGGCCGACGGGCTCAACCTCGGCGGCGAGCAATCGGGACATATCGTTCTGTCCGATTACGCGACCACCGGCGATGGCCTGATCGCCGCGTTGCAGGTTCTGGCCGTGCTGGTGAGCGCCGGGAAACCCGCTTCGGAAGTGTTGCGGCCTTTCATGCCGCGCCCGCAGCGCCTCAAGAACGTTGCCATCGGTGCGGGGCGGCCGCTCGAAGCGGCGTCGGTCAAGAAGGCCATCGCCGAGGCCGAAGCCCGGCTCGGCAAGACGGGCCGTCTCCTGATCCGCCCCTCGGGCACCGAGCCCCTGATCCGCGTCATGGCCGAAGGACCGGACGAGATGGTGATCGCGGGCATCGTCGACGAAGTAGCCGCCGTCATCAGCCAAGCCTCCGGCGCGCACTGACGATGAAGGGACGGGTCCTGATCGTCGCGGGTTCGGACTCCGGCGGCGGCGCCGGTATCCAGGCCGATATCAAGACCGTGACGGCGCTTGGCGGCTATGCCGCTACGGCGATTACTGCCCTCACTGCCCAGGACACCACCGGCGTCCATGGCGTTCACCCCGTGCCCGTCGATTTCATCGCCTTGCAGATGTCTCTCGTGCTTGCCGATATCGGCGCCGATGCGATCAAGACCGGCATGCTGGGTGACGCGGCGACAATAGACGTGGTTGCCGAAACGCTGAGCCGCCACGCCCGCGGCGTGCCGCTGGTGCTCGATCCCGTGATGGTAGCCAAGGGCGGCGCCAGCCTGCTCGATGGCGGCGCTGTCGGCGCGCTGAAGGCGCGGCTGCTGCCGCTTGCCTTCGTGGCGACGCCCAATCTGCCCGAGGCCGAGGCGCTGACCGGGCGCAAGATCGCCGATGTCGAAGGCATGGAAGCGGCGGGCAGGGATATCCTGGCCCTTGGCGCGCGCGCCGTACTGGTCAAGGGAGGGCATCTGCCCGGCGCCGACGTCATCGACGTGCTGGTTACGGCCGACGGCATCCAGCGCTTTTCCGGACCGCGTATCGAAAGCCGCAGCACCCACGGCACCGGCTGTACGCTCGCTTCCGCGATTGCGTGTTCGATCGCCCAGGGCATGGGCCTCGCCGATGCCGTGACCCGCGCGCGCGCTTACGTCGCCTGCGCCATCGCCACGGCGCCCGGATTTGGCCGCGGCCACGGCCCGCTCAACCACGGCCACACGCTACCGTCCGCGGACGCCAATCGATAACCCGAAAGAAGGAAGAAAAGGCAATGGCGAAGACCTATCGCATCGCCGTGATCGCCGGCGATGGCATCGGCAAGGAAGTCGTGCCCGAAGGCATGCGGGTGCTGGAAGCTGCGGGCAAGCGCTTCGGCTTTTCCTTCGACTGGCACGAGTTTCCCTGGAGCTGCGAAACCTACAAGTCGACCGGCCGCATGATGCCCGAAGACGGCATCGAGCAGTTGCGGCCCCACGATTCGATCTTTCTCGGCGCCGTCGGCTTCCCCGGGGTTCCGGACCATGTGTCCCTGTGGGGCCTGCTGATCCCGATCCGCCGTCACATGCAGCAGTACATCAACCTGCGCCCGGTGCGGCTTCTCAAGGGTGTCAAGACGCCGCTCGCAAACCGGACGGCGGCTGATATCGATTTCATCGTCGTGCGCGAGAACTGCGAGGGCGAATATTCGGAAATCGGTGGCCGCCTCTATGCCGGAACCGACGAGGAAATGGTGGTGCAGGAAACCGTGTTCACCCGCAAGGGCGTGGACCGGGTCCTGAAATTCGCCTTAGAACTGGCGCGCTCACGGCCGAAAAAGCACCTGACCTCGGCCACCAAGTCGAACGGCATCATCCACACCATGCCCTATTGGGATGAACGCTTCCGCGCCATGGCGGCGCAGTACCCCGATGTGCACACGGACCAGTATCACATCGATATCCTGACCGCCCATTTCGTCGGCCATCCCGACTGGTTCGACGTGGTCGTGGGATCGAACCTGTTCGGCGATATCCTGTCGGATCTCGGCCCGGCGGTGGCGGGTTCCATCGGCATCGCGCCGTCGGCCAACATCAACCCGGAACGCACCCATCCGTCGATGTTCGAGCCGGTCCACGGCTCGGCCCCCGATATCGCGGGCAAGGGCATCGCCAACCCGATCGGCCAGATCTGGTCGGGCGCGATGATGCTGGAGCATCTCGGCGAAGGGGAGGCGGCGGCGGCCATCGTCTCGGCCGTCGAGAACGTGCTGGCCGACCCCAGGCTTCTGACCCCCGACATGGGCGGCAAGGCCGATACCGTGGCGCTGGGCAAGGCGATCGCGGGCGCGTTCTAGCGGCCGAGGTTCCACAGCATGGGCGCCATCAGGCTGAAGGCCAGCCAGATGACGACGACCAGCGGCCCGCCGACGCGCAGGAAGTCGCCGAAGCGGTAATGCCCCGGTCCCATGACCAGCAGGTTGGTCTGGTAGCCGATGGGCGTGGCGAATGAACAGTTCGCGCCGAACAGCACCGCGAGGATGAACGGCATCGGATCCGCCCCCAGTCCCTTGGCGAGGCCGATGGCGATGGGCGTGAACAGGATCGCCGTCGCGTTGTTCGACAACACGTTGGTCAGCAGCGCCACCAGCAGGAACAGTACCGACAACAGGACCGCCGGCCCCGCACCGCCGCTGAGCGCGATCACGCCTTGCGCCAGCGCCGCCGCCGCGCCCGTATCCATCATGGCGGTGCCGAGCGCCAGCGACGCTGCCACCATCAGGAAGATGCGACGGTCGAGCGCGAAGGCCGCCTGGCGCAGGGTGAGGACACCCGTTGCCAGCATCAGCGCCACGCCCACCAGGGCGGCGGCGGCGATGGGCAGGATGCCGGTTGCCGCGACGATGACCGTGGCGGCGAAGATGACGCCGGCGATTTCGGCGGCGCGCGCGGGCGGCAGCGGCTGGGTGGCGCCATCCAGAACGATGATGCCGCGGTGCCCCCGCAGGGATTGCAGCGATTCCCGGGTGCCCTGAACCACGAGCACGTCGCCCTCGCGGATGACGCTGCCGGTCAGCCGACGCCGGATGACGTGGGACCGCCGCTGCAGCCCCAGCACGATGCAGCCAAAGCGCTGGCGGAAACCGATTTCTTCAAGCGTCTGGCCGACGAGGCGCGATCCCGGGGCGATCATCACCTCGGTCAGCAGCTGGTCGCGGCCGAGCCGTTCCTTGCGCTCCTCTTCGTCCTCCGGCAGTGATTCATCGGTCAGGTTGAAGGTGAGGTGCGGGTAATTGGTCTGCAATTCGCCGAGCGCCTTGCTGGTCGCCAGCACGACGAGAACGTCTCCCGGCTGGATCTCGATTTCGTTGAAGGGGGGAACGATGGAGCGTTCGTTGCGTTGCATCAGGATGAGCCGCGTGCCCTTGATCTCCAGCGCATTGAACGCGGCCTTGACGCCGACCAGCTTCGATTCGGCGCCGACCGACAACTGGGCGACAAAGCGCCGGTGCAGGCCGGTCGTAAAGCGGGTCGTGGGCGAAATGCGCCGGCGCAACAGGCGCGGCGCGACAAGGGCGAGATAGACCATGCCGACGCTGGCCAGGATCAGGCCGGGGACCGCGAATTCGAAGAAGCCGAGCGCTGGCAGTCCTGCCTGCGCGACCGCGCCCGATACCAGCAGGTTGGTCGAGGAGCCGATCAGTGTCGTCATGCCCGCCAGGATCGCGGCGAAGGACAGCGGCATCATCAGGCCGCTCGGCTCGATCTGGAAACGCCGTCCGATGGTCTCAAGGATGGGAATGAAGATGACGACGATCGGTGTGTTGTTGACGAAGGCGCTCGCGATCAGAACGACGGCGAAGCATATGACGATGGCGAGCAGTACACTTTCGCCGGTAACCGCAAGAAACGCCTTAAGCGCCCAGTCGAGCGCGCCGGTCCGCGACAGGCCCTGGCCCAGCACCAGCAGGGCCAGTACGGCGATCAAAGCCGGATTGGCGAAACCGGCCAGCAGCCTGCCCGTGTCGATGCGCTCGGCGCCAGCCTGCGGGGCGAGGGGATAAAGCTCGAACAGGAGGACGAGGGCGACCAGTATGCCAAGCGCCGTGATCTCGCCCCGGATGCGATCGCTGGCAAACGCAAAAATGGCGACGACGACCAGAAGATAGGTCGCCCAGGCATGAATTCCGATGCTCGCCATTGCCGTCACGGGTGCTCCCTGTTCGTTACGAGGCCAATCTAACGCGCCGCCGCGAACCGGGAAACCCGCATTAACGCATTGACAAATATGATTTATAACGCCGTCCGTCCGGCCATGCACGGACGTCGGGGCGGCTATTCGCCAGGATTAATTGACGGGAAAGGAAATATCTCTAGTATCCGCGGCGGGCCACACCCCCCCAACGGGGTGCAACTATTCTGGAAGGAATAGCGACATGAAGCCGCAAGTCCGGCCGCGCGACCCGCGCTTTTCATCGGGTCCCTGTGCAAAGCGTCCCAACTGGTCTCTCGACAATCTGAAGAATGCAAGCCTCGGCAGGTCGCACCGCGCCGCCGAAGGCAAGGCGCGTCTGGCCGAAGTGATCGACCGCTCGCGCGCCGTCCTCGGCATCCCCAAGGACTGGCGCATCGGCATTGTTCCGGCCTCCGACACCGGCGCCTTCGAAATGGCGATGTGGTCGCTGCTCGGCCCCCGCGGGGTCGATGCCTTCGCCTGGGAAAGCTTCGGCGCGGGCTGGGTGCAGGACATCGAAAAACAACTCAAGATCAAGGATCTTCGCAAGTTCGAAGCGGGCTACGGCGAGGTTCCTGATTTCTCCAAGGCCGATCCCGCGCGCGATGTCGTGTTCACGTGGAACGGCACGACGTCGGGCGCGCGCGTTCCGAACGCCGACTGGATCCGCGACGACCGCGAGGGCCTGACGCTCTGCGACGCCACCTCTGCCGTCTTCGCCATGGACCTGCCGTGGCAGAAGCTCGATGTCGTTACCTGGTCCTGGCAGAAGGTCATGGGCGGCGAAGCCGCCCACGGCATGCTCGTCCTTTCACCGCGTGCGGTCGAACGGCTGACCAGCTACACGCCCCCCTGGCCTATGCCGAAGATCTTCCGCATGACGTCGGGCGGCAAGCTGATCGAAGGAATCTTCAAGGGCGAAACTATCAACACGCCCTCCATGCTCTGTGTGGAAGACGCCATCGATGGCCTCAAATGGGCCGAAGAGATCGGCGGCCTCAAGGCCCTGATCGCGCGTTCGGAAGGCAACCTCGCTGCCATTGCCAAGTGGGTGGAAAAGACCGACTGGGTCGATTTCCTGGTGGCCGACGCGAAGGCGCGTTCCTGCACTTCCGTCTGTCTGAAGATCGTCGCGCCGTGGTTCGCCGCGTTGCCCGAGGACAAGCAGGCCGCCGTGCCCAAGCAGATGGTCAAGCTGCTTGAGCAGGAAAAGGCCGCTTTCGATATCGACGGCTACCGCGACGCCCCTCCGGGCCTGCGCGTGTGGGCCGGTGCGACCATCGAAACCTCGGATCTCGAGGCGCTGTTCCCGTGGCTCGACTGGGCCCTGGAGACCGTCGCCAAGGATTTCGGCGCCTGAGCGCCTCCACTCATTTCTCTTTCTAAGGACAGACCAATGCCCAAGGTTCTCATCTCCGACGAACTGTCGCCCGCCGCCGTGCAGATCTTCAAGGATCGCGGCGTCGAAGTCGATTTCAAGCCCGGCATGAAGGCCGACGAGTTGCTTGCCTGCATCGGCAATTACGACGGCCTCGCCGTGCGTTCCGCCACCAAGGTGACCAAGGACGTTCTTGCCAAGGCGACCAACCTGAAGGTCATCGGCCGCGCCGGTATCGGTGTCGACAACATCGACACCGAGGCGGCGACCGCGAGCGGCGTCATCGTCATGAACACGCCGTTCGGCAATTCGATCACCACCGCCGAACACGCCATCGCCATGACGTTCTCGCTGGCCCGCGACATCCCCGCGGCCAATGCCTCGACCCATGCCGGGAAGTGGGAAAAGAACCGCTTCATGGGCGTGGAACTGGCGGCCAAGACGCTCGGTGTCGTCGGCTGCGGCAACATCGGTTCGATCGTCGCCGACCGCGCGCTCGGCCTCAAGATGAAGGTCATCGCCTTTGATCCGTACCTGACGCCTGAACGCGCCAAGGATCTCGGCGTCGAAAAGGTCGAACTGGACGACCTGTTTGCGCGCGCCGACTTCATTACCCTGCACACGCCGCTTACCGATTCGACGCGCAACATCATCAGCGCCGCTGCCATCAAGAAGATGAAGGACGGCGTGCGCATCATCAATTGCGCCCGCGGCGAACTGGTGGTCGAGGCCGACATGGTCGAAGCGCTCAAGTCCGGCAAGGTTGCCGGCGCCGCTTTCGACGTGTTCCCCAAGGAGCCGGCCAAGGAAAGCCCGTATTTCGGCATGGACAACGTGGTCTGCACGCCGCACCTCGGCGCGTCCACGACCGAAGCGCAGGAGAACGTCGCCCTTCAGGTGGCCGAGCAGATGTCGGACTTCCTGATGACCGGCGCCGTGGTCAACGCACTCAACATGCCGTCCGTTTCGGCGGAAGACGCACCCAAGCTGAAGCCCTACATGAAGCTCGCCGAAGAGCTGGGCGGCTTCGCGGGACAGCTGGCGCGTAACGGTTTCGACAAGGTCACCATCGACTATGACGGCCATGTGGCGGAACTCAACACCCGGCCGCTGACGGCCATCGTGCTCAAGGGCCTGCTGTCGCCGCTGATGGACACGGTCAACATGGTCAATGCCCCGGTGATCGCGCGTACCCGCGACATCGACGTGACCGAAGCGACCCACGAGCGCGGCGGCGACTACCAGACGCTGATCCGCGTCACCGTCGAGTGCAAGGGCGACAAGAAGTCGGTTTCGGGCACGCTGTTCGGCGGTTCCAAGCCGCGTGTGGTCGAGGTCAACGGCATCCCGCTCGAGGCCGAAATCGGCCAGCACATGCTGTTCGTCACCAACCAGGACAAGCCCGGCTTCATCGGTTCGCTGGGCCAGGCACTGGGCACGGCGGGCGTCAATATCGCCACTTTCGGCCTCGGCCGGATCAAGGCGGGCGGGGACGCCGTGGCGCTGGTCAATACCGACCAGGCCATCGACGAGGCCACCTTGGCCAAGGTCCGCGCCCTGCCGCACGTGGTGCAGGCTGAAGCCCTCGATTTCTGAGGCATGCGGGACGGCATGGCCTTCTCGTTCCTGACGGGTTAGAATCGGCGCTCCGGCGCCGGTTCGCCCCCAGCGCCCCCTTGCGCCCGCAGGAGAGCCCGATGCATCGTGTCGATCTCAGCGCCCACCAGCACGACCATTCCTTCGGAATGGATCGCCGCCGCCCGGCGGAGACGCGCACCCTCGTCGTCGTCTGCCTGACCCTCGTGACCATGGTCGCCGAGGTTGCGGCGGGCATTGCCTTCGGCTCCATGGCGCTGCTGGCCGACGGCATCCACATGGCGTCCCACGCGGTGGCGCTCGGCATCTGCGTGCTGGTCTACATCTATACGCGACGCCTTGCCGGTGATCCGCGCCTTGCCTTCGGTTCGGGCAAGCTCAATGCGCTCGGCGGGTATTCGAGTGCGTTCCTGCTCGGCATTTTTGCTCTGGTGATGCTCTATGAAAGTATCGCCCGGCTGATTACGCCGGTGCCGATCCGTTTCGATCTAGCGATCCTCGTCGCCGTCATCGGGCTCGTCGTCAATGGCGTCTCGATCCTGCTGTTGCGCGATGCCCACGATCACGAGGAAGGCCACGAACACGATCATCACGGCGATCACAACCTGAGCAGCGCCCTCTATCATGTGCTGACCGATGCGCTGACCTCCGTGCTGGCGGTTGCCGCCCTGCTGGTCGGCAAGTATTTCGGCGCGGTCTGGCTGGATCCGGCGATGGGTATCGTCGGTGCCGGGGTGGTGCTGTGGTGGGCCTGGGGTCTGATCCGGCGCAGCGGGGGCGTGCTGCTCGACCAGCAGGGGCCCGAGCACCTGCGCGAGGCGATCCGCGACCGGGTCGAATCCGTGGGCGACAGCAAGGTCGCCGACCTGCACCTGTGGTCCGTGGGGCCGTCCCTCTACGCGGCGGAGCTGGTGGTCGTGTCCCATGAGCCGCCCCCCGCCGAGACCTACCGGGAGCGGCTCAGCGACCTCTCCCTGGCCCATATCGTGGTGGAAACCCGGCTTTGCTGCGGGGCGCCATGCTGATCCATTGCCGCGATGGCCAAAAGGCGTTAGAAGCGGGCCGGGGCATTTCGCGTGCCCCCCGACCCAGCGCCTGCCGAGAGACCATTTAAGCCCATGAACGACGTGATCGGATCAGGACTTCTCCCCCCGGGGATGAACGACATCCTGCCGCCCGAGGCGGCCTTCGAGACGGCGACCGTCAACCGCCTGCTCGGGGTCTTCCGCGCCCATGGCTATGCCCAGGTCAAGCCGCCGCTGGTGGAATTCGAGCAGAACCTGCTGGGCGGTACCGGCGCCGCCATGAACAGCCAGACCTTCCGGCTGATGGACCCGGCGAGCCATGCGATGCTTGCCGTGCGTGCCGACATGACGTTGCAGGTGGCGCGCATCGCCACCACCCGGCTTTCCCATGAGGCGCGTCCTCTCAGGCTTTGCTATTCCGGCCAGGTTCTTCAGGTGACGGGCAGCCAGTTGCGCCCCGAACGCCAGGTCGGCCAGGCCGGCGTCGAACTGATTGGCGCCGCCGGCGCCCGCGCCGATGCCGAGGTGATCGCGCTTGCCCACGAGGCGCTGGCCGCCATCGGCGTCGAAGGCCTTTCGGTCGATCTCAACGTGCCGACCCTGGTGCCTGCGATCACGCGGGCGCTTGGGCTGAACGACGACGAGGCGCGCAAGGTCCGTGCCGCGCTTGATCGCAAGGATGCAGGTGCCATCGCCGCGCTCGGCAACGGCGCATCGGATCTGTTGACGCAAATTCTCAAGCTCGGCGGTCCGGCCGATGGCGCGCTCAAGGCGCTCGCCGGCCTCAAATTGCCGGCCGAGGCGGCTGCCGCCTGCAACCAGCTGGCCGAGGTCGTGGCACTTCTGCGCGAGATCAATCCCGGTATCCGGCTGACCATCGACCCGGTGGAAAACCGCGGCTTCGAATATCACACGGGCGTCAGCTTCGTATTGTTCGCCGTGGGTGCGCGCGGCGAGCTCGGCCGCGGCGGCCGCTATCTCGCAGGTGGTGCGGGTCGTCCCAACGGCGCCGAACCTGCGACCGGCTTTACACTGTTCATGGACACGGTCCTCCGGGCGCTGCCTGAAGCGCGCATGCCCGATCGCGTGTTCGTGCCGCTCGACGAAGGTCGCGCAGCCATCGCCCGCCTGCAGGGCGAAGGCTGGATCACCGTCGCGGCCCTCGATCAGGTCAAGGATGCCGCCGCCGAGGCGCAGCGTCTCGGTTGCACTCATGTCTGCAAGGGCGGCAAAGCCGTCGCCGTCGCAAAAGCCTAGGAAAAGCACAGGGGAATATTATGGCCAATGTCGCCGTGGTCGGCGCCCAGTGGGGCGACGAGGGCAAGGGCAAGATCGTGGACTGGCTGTCGGAGCGCGCCCATGTGGTGGTGCGTTTTCAGGGCGGCCACAATGCGGGCCATACGCTTGTCATCAACAATGTGACCTACAAGCTGAGCCTGCTGCCGTCGGGTGTCGTGCGTCCGGGCAAGCTGTCGGTGATCGGCAACGGCGTCGTCGTCGATCCCTGGGCATTGTTGTCCGAAATCGATGCCATCGTCGGAAAGGGCGTGAAGATCACCCCGGAAACCCTGCTGCTTGCCGACAACGCGGCGCTGATCCTGCCCGTTCACCAGGTCCTCGACGCGGCGCTGGAAGAAGCCAAGGGCAAGAACAAGATCGGCACCACCGGGCGCGGCATTGGTCCCGCCTACGAGGACAAGGTGGGCCGCCGCGCGATCCGCGTCTGCGATCTTGCCGACCGCGAGACGCTGGAAATGCGCCTCGACCAGCTTCTGTTTCATCACAATGCGCTGCTGCGCGGCCTCGGTGCCGAGGAGATTGCGCGCGCGCCGGTGCTCGACAAGCTGCGCGAGGTGGCGCCGAAGATCCTGCCCTATGCGGGCCGGGTATGGGAACGCCTCGATGCCGAACGTCGCAAGGGCCGCCGCATTCTTTTCGAGGGCGCACAGGGCGCCATGCTCGATGTCGATCACGGTACCTATCCCTTCGTCACGTCTTCCAATACCGTCGCGGGGCAGGCAGCGGCGGGCTCCGGCCTCGGGCCTCGGGCGCTCGACTACGTTCTGGGTATCACCAAGGCTTACACGACGCGCGTGGGCTCCGGCCCGTTTCCGACCGAGCAGGCCAACGACATCGGCGAACGCCTCGGCGCGCGCGGACACGAATTCGGCACCGTCACGGGGCGCAAGCGCCGTTGCGGCTGGTTCGACGCGGTCATGGTGCGACAGGCGATCCGGACCGGCGGAATCAGCGGCATTGCGCTGACCAAGCTCGACGTGCTCGACGGCTTCAACGAGATCCGGGTCTGCACGGGCTATCGGCTCGACGGGCAGACCATCGACTATTTCCCCTCGTCGGTGTCGGGGCAGGCGGCGGTTGAGCCGGTGTGGGAGAGCCTCGAAGGCTGGTCGGAGAGCACCCAGGGAGCACGCTCCTGGGCGGAACTGCCGGCGACGGCGGTCAAATACGTCCGCCGCATCGAGGAGTTGATCGGGGCGCCGGTCGCGCTGCTTTCGACCTCGCCCGAGCGCGAGGATACGATCCTCGTGCGCGATCCGTTCGCCGACTAGGTAAACCCGAAAAATCGCTAAAATGCTGGGTTTTCGTGCCCCCTGACGGGGGTGCGGTTAACCTTCCATTCGTCTTTTGGACCGACAATCGGACCAGCAAGTTTACGATTTGGGCGAGGACTACCATGGCGTCTTCCCGCGCGGTCGCGGCCGGGCTCGTGGGAGCCGATGCTCCGACGATTCTGCTGAACGGGCGTTTCGAGATCGCGGCGGACGAGCTTGGCGACAAGATCGGCACGTCGCGCGCGCCTGCGCATGCGGCCCGCGACCGTCTGAATTCTGACCACGGCATCATCGCACTCGTTTGCGACCCGGACCTGCCGCCGCGCCCGGCCGTGATGGAATACCTGAAGGGCTTCCCTGCCAGGGGTGTCTTGCGGCTGCTCGATCATGGGTTCGTCCTTTGGCCGGAATCGGCGTCCCATCGCCTTGTTCTCATCTATGAACGGCCTCCTGGCCCGCGTCTTGTCCCGTCCCTGGCCGCGCCATTCGATCCGATGCCCGAACTCGACATCGTGAATTATGTCGTCACCCCCATCGTTTCGACGCTCGACGAACTGGCCGGCATCGAGACGACCCACGGCGGCATTCGTCCGACCAACCTTTTCCGGGCGCGCGATCCGAAGGCGCCGGTTGTTATGGGCGAGATTGCTTCCGCGCCCGGACATTTCCACCAGCCGGGGGCTTTCTGCACCATTCCGCTATTGCAGGCGCATCCCGCCGGTCGCGGCGCAGGCTTGCCGTCCGATGATATTTACGCCCTCGGCGTCACCATTCTCTCTCTCATCATCGGCAAGGACCCGGCTGCGGGAAGGGACGACGCGACGCTTCTGCGCGAAAAACTCGAGCGCGGATCCTTTCTCACTCTCTGCGGCCAGAACAGGCTGCCGGCTCTTCTGCGTGAGCCCCTGCGGGGCATGCTGGAAGACCGTGCCGATTTGCGATGGAACCTTGAGGACCTCAGGGCCTGGCTTTTGGAGCGCCGCCTCAAGAGCCTGCACAACAGCACGCCCGACCGCGCGCAGCGGGGTTTGTCCATCGGCGGCAAGACCTTCTACAACCCGCGGCCGCTGGCGCAATGGCTTGCGGAAAACTGGGAGAGCGTTCGCTTCGAGGAAAAAGGCCATGAGGTCCTGGGCTGGGCACGGCGCAGCCTGGGCGATGATGGTCTCGGCGACGCCATCTTGAACGCGCTCGAGCAGAGCGAGGGGGAAAGCGGATCGGGCAATGGCTCCGCGCCCTTTGTTTCACGCCTTGGCATGGCGCTGGACAGCCGGGCGCCGATCCGTCTGCGCGGACTAGGCAGTCATATCGATAGTATCGGGGCCCTGCTGGCCACCAGTTTTACCGATGCCGACAAGACCCGTACCGTTGCCGAGATCATACTTGAAGATTTGCCCGGTTTTCGCCACCGCACCATGGCGACACCCGACCAGGTCAAGCCGTCCCTGCCGCGGATTCTTGCCAACGAGATGAGGGTTCTCAAGAATCAGGCGATGGGCTTCGGGATAGAGCGCTGCCTTTACGACCTCAATCCCTACCAGTATTGCCGCAGCCCGCTCGTCATCGATCAGAAGGTGATGCAGGTGGTCGATCTTCTGCCGGCGCTCGAAAGGGCATCGTCGCGCAGCAAGCAGGGTCCGCCGTTCGATCGCCATCTTGCCGCGTTCATCGGTTCGCAGGTGCGCGTCGATTTGCAGCCCCTGCTGCTGATGGCGAGCGACCAGAATGATCCGGAGCGCGCAGCCCTCGGCATGCTCGGCGTGCTGGCGACGCTTCAGGCGCAGACCGGCGGGCGCAGCTTCCCCGGGGTGGCGCGGTGGCTCGGCCAGTACCTGGCGCCGGCGATCGAGAGCTTCCACCACCAGATGTGGCGGGAAAAGGTAGCGGCGGAACTTCCCGGCCTGCTGGACCGTGGTGATATCGCGGCGCTTTACATGTATCTCGCCAACGGCGATGCCCGGCAGCGTGACCGCAGGGGCTACTCGGAAGCGATCGCGGAATACGCGCGGCTCAGCGCCGAGGTCTCGTTCCTCAAAAGCATGGGCTACAACGATCCCAGGCGGGTGCAGGAATACGGTCACCAGATCGCGGCGGGGCTGTCGAGCCTTCTTGGCGTTCTCGCGATCGCCATCAGCGCCGTGCTGATCTGGTAAAGGGAAACGGTTATGAGCACGATCCAGAACAAGGGCAGGCCGACCAGCGCGGGGAGCAGTCTGGCGCAGTTCATTTTCTTCGGCGCCTTCATCGGGGGCATGGTATTCGCCCTGCCGACGATGCTGGTTCTCACATTGGGCCTGTTGCCGACCCTCGTCGCCTTCATCGTTGACGCGCACCCGCGCAAATATGCGGCCCGTTCGGTCGGCTTCCTCAATTTAGCGGGGACCCTGCCGTTCCTCGTCACGCTCTGGTCGAAAAACCATAACTTGATAGAGGCCATGCGCATTCTCACCGACGTTTATGCTTGGCTGGTGATCTATGCCGCGGCTGCCGTCGGCTGGATCATCTACCTCGGCATGCCTTCGGTTGCGGGATTTCTCATGGAGCTTACGGCGGCACGGCGCATCCGCAAGCTCGACGCGGAGCGCAGGCGCCTCATCAAGGAATGGGGTGACGGGGTTAATCGCGCCGGGTCGCTGCCCAGCTAGGACCCTGCGGCCGTGCGGGCCAGGACTTCGCCTTCGACCACTGCGCTTTTCATCGCCTTCTGGAGTTTCTCGAACGCCCGTACCTCGATCTGGCGCACGCGCTCGCGCGAGATGCCGTAGCGCTGGCTCAGGTCTTCGAGCGTCGTCGGCTCGTCCTTCAGGCGGCGCTCGGTCAGGATGTGACGTTCGCGATCGGTCAGGCTGCGCATGGCGCTGGCCAGAAGCTCGTGGCGCTGCTGGTATTCTTCCCGTTCCCCCATGACGGTTTCCTGGCTGTCGGTATCGTCCACCAGCCAGTCCTGCCATTCGCCGCCGTCGGCATCGGTCTTGATCGGCGCGTTCAGGGAATGGTCTTTCGCCGCGAGGCGGCGGTTCATGGTGATGACGTCGTCTTCGCTGACATCGAGACGCTGGGCGATCAACGCGACCTTTTCGGACGGCAAGTCGCCTTCCTCGATCGCCTTCATCTGTCCCTTCAGCTTGCGCAGGTTGAAGAACAGCTTCTTCTGGGCGGCCGTCGTGCCGATCTTCACCAGCGACCACGAATGCAGGATGTATTCCTGGATCGAGGCGCGGATCCACCACATCGCATAGGTGGCGAGACGGAAGCCACGTTCCGGGTCGAAACGCTTGACCGCCTGCATCATGCCGACGTTGCCCTCGGAGATCAGTTCGCCGAGCGGCAGTCCATAACCCCGATAGCCCATGGCGATCTTGGCGACCAGTCGCAGGTGGCTGGTGACCAGCCGGTGCGCGGCTTCACTGTCGCCGTGTTCGCGCCAGCGCTTGGCGAGGATGTATTCCTCCTCCTTTTCCAGCATTGGGAACTTGCGGATCTCCTGGAGATACCGCGACAGGTTCCCTTCCGGGGACAGGACGGGGAGGCTGGAAACGCTGTTGGCCATGACTTCGGCTTTAACCTCGACTTGCAGACACAGGGAACGGGACCCCCCGTTCATGGCGCGAATTATACATTACTAAATCAGTCTGGAATAATATTTTTTATAAGTCTTCTAAAAATTTTTGTAAAGCGATGAAATATATAGAAAAATCAGCCTCAAAACGCAGGAGTTCGCCGCCTGCCGGATGCCGGAATCCGAGGCGAAAGGCATGCAGGGCCTGATGGTCGGCGTCAAACCCGGCGATTTTACGGCGGCCTCCATAAAGAGGATCACCGATCACCGGATGGCCGATATGGGCGAGATGGACGCGGATCTGGTGGGTGCGGCCGGTTTCCAGGCGGCATTCGATGCGGCAGGCCTTGCTGCCGACGGCGGCGACCACTTTGTAGCGCGTCGCGGCCGGGCGGCCGCCATTGCGCAGGACTGCCATTTTCTTCCGGTTGCGCGGGCTGCGGCCGATATTGCCCTCGATCCGTCCCGCGGCCGGGCTTGGCGTGCCCCAGACCAGGGCGCCGTACGCCCGCTCGATCGTGCGGCTCGCGAACTGGGTGACGAGGGAAGCGTGCGCTTCGGCCGTCTTGGCGACGACCATGACGCCCGATGTATCCTTGTCGAGGCGGTGGACGATACCCGGCCGGGCGACGCCACCGATGCCGGTCAGGCTCGTGCCGCAGTGGTGGATCAGGGCGTTGACCAGCGTACGGTCAGGATTGCCCGGCGCCGGGTGCACGACGAGGCCGGCGGGCTTGTTTATGACGATCAGGTGGTCGTCTTCGAACAGGATGTCGAGGGCGATATCCTGGCCCACCGGCGTCGCCGGAACGGGGGCGGGCAGGATGACGCAATAGGTCGCCCCCGGTTTGACCGCCCGGGACGGGTCCTTTATCGTCGCGCCGTCGGCGGTGACCGCGCCCGCTCCGATCAGCGCCTTGAGGCGCGATCGCGACAGGTCGGAAAGTTCTGCGGCCAGGAAGGCGTCCATCCGCCCGCGCGCTTCGGCGCCGGCGACGACGATCCGGGCCCCGTCAGGGATATCTGTTTTGCTGCCACTGTTCATGGCGGGGAGAGTGGACAAAATCATGCGCGCACTCAAGACCCTGGTCATTGCCATGGGCATCGCCATCCTGATCGGGGCCAGCGTGCTGGCCACGCTGATCTTCGAACGGGCGGGAAGAATCGGCGGTTCTGCGCCGGTCTCCAAGTCGTCCGGCACGGCCATGCGCCTCGAATTGCCGGCCGGTGCGGCCATCATCGAATCGCGCCTCGATGGCGGGCGCCTGCTGCTGCGCGCACGCCTTGCCGATGGGCGTGAGGCGCTGTTCGTCTTCGATGCCGCCGACGGGCGCCTTGCTGCCCGTTACGACATCGCCGCCGGCGGGGCGAGGTGAGGGTCGAAATCACCGCCTCTGCCCTTGGCGCGATCCGCGCCGCGGCCGGGGCCGCCCAGCCCAATGAATGCTGCGGGCTGCTCATCGGCCGCCGGGATAGCGCGATTTGCCGCATCACCCGCGCCGTCGCCGCGGCCAATGTCGCTGACGATCCCGCCCGCCGTTTCGAGGTCGATCCCGTCGTTCTCCTCGCCACCCACCGTCTTGCCCGCGACGCGGGCGAGGCGGTCATCGGGCCTTACCATTCCCATCCCGGCGGCGCGGCCGAGCCTTCGGCGACCGATCTCGCGCGCGCCCGCGACGGCGCGGCGGCGGGGGATGTCTGGGTCATCGTGGGTGGCGGCGCGATGCGGGCCACCCTGGTGCGAGCCTATGCATTCGATGGCAATGCCTTTGCCGAGGCCGAACTCGCGGAAGTCCCTGAAAGCTGAGCGGTTTCCGGGTACCGGGCCGGACGCCCCGCCCTTTGTCCTTGATCGCCGCCCGGCGAACCGCTAGATAATTCGCCTTCCGGCCAAGGCCGGTTGCCACGGGTCCCCTTCGTCTAGTGGCCTAGGACATCGCCCTCTCACGGCGATAACAGGGGTTCGAATCCCCTAGGGGACGCCACCTTTTTTCTAAAAAAAATATATAATGATTTCAGTAGCTTGCAAAAGCTCTGAGGTCAGGAACCCGTGTTTTGGCACGATTTTGTGTTACAAAATGTGTGACAGTCCTGACCGTCGCCCCCCCCCTGCACTCATTGCCACTGGCCCATGGTTCGGTTCCCCCACCGGGGAGGGAACAGAAAAAGGCCCAAAAAAGACCCCGGAAAAGGCCTGGAAATGCCCCTGCAGCGCGATATCAGATCTGTCAGCCTCACAGGCACCGCAAAGCGAGACCGAATCACAGCCCCCCTCTGAAGCCCGATAAAGTGCCTCGATGAAGCCAGTGTCACGCAAACCCCTCGACTGGGAAGCCCGCAGCCAGGCCCGCCGGATGCAGCTCGACTTCTACCCCGTTACCGAATACGCCCGGGCCTTCTGTGCCCATCTTGGTCCACTTCTCAGCGGCGCAAATCCAAGGAAGACCCGCAGACGCGGGGAAAAGGCCGAGGGACGCTTCAATGCAGCTTGTGGCGCGTTCTTTGCCGACCTGCTCAAGGCCCAGCAGAGGTCAACGGGACGCTGGTCCTGGCACGAACAAAGCCCCAACACGTTCACCGGGGAGAAAGTCTCCTACCGTCATTTCAAGCAGATCATGACGGCTGCTTCCGACCTGGGGCTGATTGAAATTCACCGCGGTTTTTATGATCGCGAAGTCTTCGGCGAGAAAAGCTCCAGCGGGAGAGGTCGGGCTACCCGGATCAGGCCACTTGGGAAGTTTCTGAAACTCGCCGTCGGGCTCGGCATCTCTCCGGAAAACATCGACCAGAATTTTCATGAGCACCCGCCCACCAGAGTTCTCGTTCTTAAAGCACCCAGTACCCGGGCCGGTCACATCAAGAGCCAGGGAAGGCCAATGAGGTTTGCGGCTTCATCTGTCTCAGCGCGTCTCGAAAAGGAGGTCAGGGAAATAAACGCCTTTTGGACCACCATTGAACTCAGTGGTGCCATCCATCGTGGATTCAGGAGGGTCTTCAATGAGGGCAAAAAGGAGGGATACGACTGGGACAGGGGTGGCAGGCTCTACAGCATTGGAGAAGACAACTACCAACTCCTAAAGAAGCAGCAGAGGGCAGCCATCAGGATCAATGGAGAGCCGGTCATTGAGCTGGATATCCGGGCCAGTCATCTGACAATCCTCCACGGAATTTTTGGGGTGCCAATGGTTCCTTCCAAGGACCCCTATGAGGTCAATGGTGTTCCAAGGGGGGTCGTTAAAGCCTGGGTGACGATGGCGCTTGGAAAAGGTGACGTACCAAAGCGCTGGTCCCCGGCCCATATCGAGGACATGCGGGAACTGGGTATCGAGCTCTCAAGAGACTATCCCCTGAAGAAAATTACTCCGGTCATTCTCGGCGCTCTGCCTGTCCTGAGGAAGTGGGAGCGACAGAAGCTCTCTTCCCTCGAACTCATGTACTACGAGTCACAGGCGATTATCCGGACCGTTCTGACCCTTATCCGCAAGCATCAGATTGCTTCTCTGCCAGTTCATGACAGCCTGATCGTCCAGAGGCGGCATGCCACATCATGTAAACAACTTATAGTAGAACATTATGAACAGATATGCGGGATGACACCTGCAGTGCATGAGGGAGAGTAACAATTCCAGTGTTCATGACCATTGGCACTGATGCCATTGACGTCTGACAATGGCTGATGGGTAACCCCCAGGTCCAAGAGGTATACTGGTAACGTTTGCAATATGGTCTATCTTCAATCGAGTTAATAAATAATATGAATGCTTTATTAAAATGCATCCCACCCTTGCAGACTTTCCGATAACTAAATCTGAGAAACGTCTGGAGCGGCCCCATAAGAAAACCCCGGCACTTTTGATGCCGGGGCTGAAGTCGGGGAGGAAACTGTGATCTGGAAAGATCGATCTTTATACGGTTTGTCCGTTGGCTTTGGATCAATCTTGCGTCGCAACCGGCCCCCGGACGCCGGACGGGCCCTCCATCGGCCCTTGCCGCAAAGGCCAGTTCTCTCCAAAATTCCTGTCAAACGAGGCAAGGAGGTCAACGCCCGGCACAGCACCTCTAGAAAAAGGTTTTGCGGCAACCATCGTTCATTCCCCTTCGCTTAGCTTCATTAACAAATGGCTCCGCCGCGCGGCCGACGCTGAGGCGGCGTGCTGGCGACGAGATTGTCAAAAACCCTCGATCGAAGCAGTATGAACCCTAAATCCAATATGTTCCTTGGTGATTAAAAGCAAAAAAGCGAGGTTATCGTGAGAAAAATATTATGTTCCATTTCAGCCTCACTTTTATTCGCCACCACGGCGTACGCGAAAACGAGTTCTACTCTATATTGTGAACAGCACCTCGTTACGGGCAACCCAAGTTATACTCGAAACATTAATTTTAACTTCTCAAATGAGAAGAAAGTAGGAACGCATTATCAAAATAACAAATTTAAATCCATAACTTGGGTACTAGATGTATCTTCAAAAAACATTAAATTTTTGGGTGTATCAGACATCGCAAAGAATGAATGGCGTTTTGAGCTAGGAAAAGTTTCTAATGATTTTTTCAAGGGCTCCATAATAAATGCCAGAGGTAATAATATTCGTAACTGCGAAATTAAATTATCTAGAAACGACGCACAGAGCCTAGAAAAACTCCTTAAAACTATTGCGAACAGAGCAGCTCCTAGAGACATTATTATTAAAAAACAATCTTCTATTCCAAACAAAGCAGTGTCTGATAATAAAGAATTTGGCGACGAGCCAACCAAGGACCAGACCGCGCGCCAGCAAGAAAATAAACCAACTGGCAGTGCCAGCAAACAAACACGGAGGAACCAAGCCGCATCAAGTAGCAATGAATTTGGCTCCAATAGTTCAAAAGAAACAGTGTTACCTTCTGAAGCCAGTCGCAAAACAACAGCGACACCCAATTTGGTTCCCGCTGCATCTCAACAACTGACGTATAAAAAATGTAAAGCCTTCTTCTCTGGCCTTGAAAAAAACTACATTGAGGACAGAAAAGAAATAGCAAATAAATTTTTTCAACCTTTTCAGATTAAAATGGAGCATCTTGTTGCATGGGAATATGAACAAGATAGTGTTAAAAATGTGTTTTTAGAGACAATAAATGGAATTGATCAGATTGATCAGGTTAGGTACATAGCTGCCAAGCGATTAGGAACCTGCCGTAAAATAAGCAGGCTAAATGCGAAAAATCCTGATGGAATATTTGGCTTCCTCCCGAAGGGAATTTTTGAGAATTCTAAATTTCTTGAGAAAGAAAAAGCATGGATAGAGAGTTTTTGCTCAGCCGATTTATCATCAAATGCCAAGTATAAGCCAATAGTAGAATCTTGTATTGCTGACAATGCGTTGGCTAAAGAACATGGTAAAAAATGCATATCTAATATGAGAAGTGCTTACGGCCCTGATGACAAATATCCAAATAAAAAATTCTATGATGAGCGCTATAGTTTCACGATATCGGCTGACGAAATAAAGAAAAGACTTGCCACGATTTATCTCGATCCAAAAAATCGCAGGGGCCCTGACTACTTATGTCATAAATTAAAACAATTAGATAAAATGAGCAAAGTTAACAGCCGCAAGAAACCTTCCATGTGGAATTTAATCGGCGGGGTCGGCGGGGAATTCCCTGAATTTTCTGAAGAAGCTCGTGGGGGACCGTTTTCTAATTATGCAAACAAACCCATTTCCATTTGCGCGATTCGAAAAATCGACGAGGAATCTTATAAAAAAATTGTTGAGTCCTGTGATCCTAAAAAAGCTCAAAAGCAAAGTACTGAAGAGCTGAAAAAGTTATTTTTCTCTGAAAAAAACAAAACAAAGATTCTGGAGAGGATAGGACTTTCATGCGCGCTACACTGGGATAATGAGAGATTTAGAAATTCGATTTTTGAAAAACTCAGTAGGAAATTAGGAGTTGATTCTAGATTAATGACTTATGACGTTCTCTCTGGGTCAGCGTGTATTACCAGAGTGTTACACTCTAAGGGGACGTGTAGTGTAAAAGTTGTTTTCGGCTTCGAATTTTTTAAAACTCGATCGCTCTACCCCGCATGGGTCGGAGGTGTCCCGTTTGGAGCGGAGGCATGCCCATTGGAAATGCCCAAGTTAGACTGGAGCGACCACTATCTTCGTGATGATACTAATCCGGATACTACAAAATCGTTGTTGAAATAAATCGGCTTAGATCGTCTAGCAAACAAGAGGAATTGTTAGATATGCAGGTTGAAAATCATCGCGAGCAAGCGATGTCCCAGAAGCTCCCCCTCGCCGTCGTGCTAGCGCTGCTCGCCGTAATCGCCGGTCATGCAGCGTTTGCTCAATCGCCCATCCCACGGAATGGCGGTTGCCCGTCGGGCTATTACAGCAGTGGTAACTATTGTTCGCCGACCAGCAACGCGCGGCCTGCGATTAGCCGCAACGGCGGCTGCCCGAGCGGCTGGTATTCGAGCGGGAACTTTTGCTTGGCGGGCCAGAACGCGCGCCCTGCGATCCATCGTCGCGGTGCTTGCCCAAGCGGGTGGTATTCGAGTGGTAACTATTGCTTGAGGAGCCAGTGAGTTCTGGACTGACAAAAGAGAGATCGTTTGGCGCGACCGGCAGTCACTTCGGTGTCGCTACTTGAAACAGCATCTGGGCTCTAAAGCTTATCAAAGTGCTGGAGGTCTAAAAATGAAACGCACACTCACAGCACTGGCTCTTGGCGTCTCACTACTCTTG
>JAURLI010000067.1 GCA_030831315.1 Alphaproteobacteria bacterium | reverse complement strand
TCAACGTCATGACGCTGGATCCGACGGACTTCAAGATCAACTACATCAACGCCACCAGCAAGGCGACGCTCAAGACGATCGAGCATCTCCTGCCGGTCAAGGCCGACCAGGTGCTGGGGTCCTGCGTGGATGTCTTCCACAAGAACCCGGAACATCAGCGCCGTCTGCTGGCTGATCCGAAGAACCTGCCGCATAACGCGAACATCAAGCTGGGCGACCAGACGCTCCGCCTGATGGTTTCGGCCGTCACCGATGAAAAGGGCGCCTATGTCGGCCCGATGGTGTCGTGGCAGGTCCTGACCGATCAGGTCAACCTGGCCGGCCGTGTCCGCGATATCGTCGATGCAGTGGCGTCGTCCTCGACGGAACTGCGCGGTACGGCGGAATCCATGTCGGCCGTGGCCGAGCAGAGCAACCGCCAGGCGTCGTCCGTCGCGGCGGCGGCCGAGCAGGCTTCGCACAACGTCCAGACCGTCGCCTCGGCGGCCGAGGAGCTGTCCTCCTCGATCAACGAGATCTCCGGTCAGGTGTCGCAGTCCGCGACCATCGCCCGCAAGGCGGTGGAAGACGCCCAGCGCACCAACCAGACGGTGCAGGGTCTCGCGGAAGCGGCCCAGAAGATCGGCGAGGTCGTCAACCTGATCAACGACATCGCCAGCCAGACCAACCTGCTTGCGCTCAACGCCACCATCGAGGCGGCGCGCGTGGGCGAGGCGGGCAAGGGCTTCGCCGTGGTGGCGAGCGAGGTGAAGAGCCTCGCCAACCAGACGGCGACGGCGACCGAGCAGATCGGCAGCCAGATCTCGTCCATGCAGAGTGTGACCCAGGACGCCGTCGATGCGATCAAGGGCATCACGGAGACGATCGAGCGCATCAACGAGATCGCCGGCGGCATCGCTGCCGCGGTCGAGGAGCAGGGCGCGGCCACCCAGGAGATCGCCCGCAACGTTCAGGAAGCGTCCAAGGGTACCCAGGACGTGTCCCAGAACATCGTCGGCGTCACCCAGGCGGCCCAGGAGACCGGCAAGGCCTCCGAGGACCTGCTCAATGCCTCGGGCGAACTTGCCAAGCGGGGCGACCAGCTCAAGGGCGAGATCGGCGAGTTCATGAAGAAGATCGGCGCCGCCTAAACCGGTTGCCGCCAGTAAATGCCCCGGCTTCGGCCTGGGCCTGTTGAAAAGACCCGCGGGGGACGCCATATGGCTTCCCCCGCGGTTTTTTTGCGCGGGCAGGCCCGGGCAGGGGCAAGGCCAGGTCCCAGGCTTGACCTTGGCGGCGGTTTCGCTACCTTGCGCCCGGTTTCCTCAAATCAGCAGCGAAAGGGTGGCCATGGCCTCCTACCAGTACATCTACGTCATGCGGGACCTGACCAAGGTCTATCCCGGCCACCGCGAATGCGTGAAAAACGTCACCCTCGCCTTCCTGCCCGGTGCCAAGATCGGCGTGCTCGGCGTCAACGGCGCCGGCAAGTCGACGCTGCTGCGCATCATGGCCGGCATCGACACCGAATACACGGGCGAGGCCCGGGTTGCAGAAGGGGCGCGGGTCGGTTTCCTGCAGCAGGAGCCGGTGCTTGATCCCGCCAAGGACGTCATGGGCAACGTGCTTGAGGGTGTCGCCGGGACCAAGGCGCTGCTCGACCGGTTCGAGGCGGTCTCTGCCCGCTTCGCCGAAGAGCTGTCCGATGACGACATGAACACCCTGCTGGCCGAGCAGGCCGACCTGCAGGAAAAGATCGATGCCGTGAACGGCTGGGAACTGGAGCGCACGGTGGAAATCGCCCTTGATGCGCTGCGTTGCCCGCCGGGCGATGCCGATGTCAGCAAGCTGTCGGGCGGTGAACGGCGCCGCGTGGCGCTCTGCCGCCTGCTGCTGTCGCGCCCCGACCTGCTGTTGCTGGACGAACCGACCAACCACCTCGATGCGGAATCGGTGGCCTGGCTGGAGCATTTCCTGCACGACTACGAGGGCACCGTCGTTGCCGTCACCCATGACCGTTATTTCCTGGATAACGTCGCGGGCTGGATTCTCGAACTCGATCGCGGCCGCGCGCTGCCGTTCGAAGGCAACTATTCGGCCTGGCTGACGGCCAAGGAAAAGCGCCTTCTGCAGGAAGAGCGCGAGGCCGATGCCAGCGCCAAGACCATTGCCCGCGAACTGGAATGGGTGCGGTCTTCGCCCGAGGCCCGGCGCAGCAAGTCCAAGGCCCGCCTTGCCGCTTATGAACGCATGGTCAGCGATGCCGAGCAGCGCGCCACCCAGTCCCAGGCGCAGATCGTCATCCCTTCCGGCCCGCGTCTCGGCAACGTGGTGGTGGACGCCGAAAACATCACGAAGGCCTATGGCGACCGCCTGCTTATCGACAATCTTTCGTTCCGGTTGCCGCCGGGCGGCATCGTCGGCGTCATCGGCCCCAACGGCGCCGGCAAGACGACGCTCATGCGCATGATTACCGGGCAGGAAACCCCCGATAGCGGCACGCTCAGGATCGGCGATACGGTGAAGCTCGGATATGTCGACCAGTCCCGCGACGCGCTCAAGCCTGATGCCACGGTTTGGGAAGAGATCGCCGATGGCCGCGACGAGATCGAACTGGGCAAGCGCAAGGTGCCGTCGCGCGCCTACGTCGGTGCCTTCAACTTCAAGGGTGCCGATCAGCAGAAGAAGGTCGGCCAGCTTTCGGGTGGTGAACGCAACCGCGTGCATCTGGCCAAGATGCTGAAATCAGGGGCTAATTTCCTGCTCCTCGACGAACCGACCAATGACCTCGACGTCGATACGCTCCGCGCGCTCGAAGATGCGCTGGCCGAGTTCGCGGGTTGTGCGCTGGTGGTCAGCCATGACCGCTGGTTCCTCGACCGTATCGCGACCCATATCCTCGCCTTCGAGGGCGAAAGCCATGTCGAGTGGTTCCAGGGCAACTTCGAAGACTACGAGGCCGACCGGCACCGCCGCTTTGGCGCCGAAGCCGACCAGCCCCACCGCATTCGCTACAAGCCACTGGTGCGCAGCTAGTCGCAGCCGATCCGGCAAACAAAAAACCCCGCGGGCAGTTCCTGCGGGGTTTTGTTTTGCGATTTGCAGCGCGCTATTCGGACGGTGTTTCCTTTTCGAAACGGGTGACGGCGCCCTGCAGCGCGTCGATCAGGCCGGATACCTTGTTGCCGCGCTGGGTGATGACCGAAGCGAACTGCTTGCGGTGGGTCAGCGGCATGCTGACGCCTTCGATCTTGAGATCGACCGCCTTGAAGTTGCTGTTCACGCGGTGAACGCGCATTTCCATGTTGATGGGCGGACCCGACGGCTGGCGGATGACGCCGAAGACGTCGAAATTGCCGTTGGCGAGTGCCTGCTCGCGCTGCATTTCGATCTTCTCGCCGCTGTAGCGCTTGAACAGCCCGGCGTAGTTATGCGCCACGTAAATCTCGTAGAGGCGCATGAATTCCTTGAGCTCGGCGGCGCTGGCGCGGTGCACGAAGGGGCCGAGCACGAAACGCGCCACGGTTTCGGCATCGAAGGTATCGCTCAGCAGTTTGCGCATCCGCTTGACGCGGGTCGAATCGGAGATCCCCGCAGCCGTCAGGTCGGCGATGGCCGTGTCGCCCACCTTCTGCACGAAGCCGAGCGCGCCGCTGCCGGCGGCACCGGCCGGTGCCGCGAGGGAGAGCGCGAGAACGGCTCCCAGTACGGCCAGGAAGCGGCGAATGGCAAGGAAGGGAAGGGCGATGCCGGTCATCTGCGGAAACCTCGTTTCCGCGGTCAGCGTGCTTCGGCTGATCTGTCGTCGCCGGCGGGCTTCTGGCCCTCGGGCGCAACCGTGATGCCGGGCGCGGGCTGGTCGGAAGTGGGCCGGCCGTTGCGAATTTCGTCGGCGCGGCGCTGGCGATACAGCGAACGAACCGCGACGTAGTAGTCAAGCGAGGTGCGTTCCAGCTCGTCCAGGGTTTGCAGATTGCGGGCGCGGAAATCGACACCGGTCACGAGAGAGCGGGCGAGAATCCAGCCCTCCACGTTCTGTTCGCGTGCCCAGAGATTGAACGGGTCGACCAGGTATTCGACCAGCAGGCCAGTCGCATCGCGCGGGTTCGACGGACCGAGGAAGGGCAGCACGAAATAGAACCCCTCGCCGACACCCCAGACGCCGAAGGTCTGGCCGAAGTCTTCGCTGTGGCCCTGCATGTTGAAAAGTTCGGCCGCGGCATCCCAGACGCCGAGGATGCCGACGGTGGTATTGATGGCAAAACGGCCGGCGGTGTTGCCGGCGCGATCGATATCGCCCTGCAGGACGTCGTTGGCGAAAACGACCGGCGAGCGCAGGTTGCCGAGGAAGTTATAGACGCCCTTCTGCACGGGCTGCGGCAGCACTTCGCGATAGGCGATCGCGGCGGGGCGCAGGAACATGCCGTCCATCGTGCGGTTGAAGCCGAAAATGGCGCGGTTCAGCGGCTCAAGCGGATCGTTTTCCTTTTCGAATTCGGTGCGGGCAACGGGATCGCTCGGCGGCGTGGCGCAGCCGGCCACCGCGAGGGTGCCGAGCGAGGCCAGCAACAAAGTCGCTATACGCATCTTGAGGAACGCGAACCGGTTTTCAAACATCTTGGCCTTGGCCTCTCCGACTGGACAGAACCGTATCTTTGCTCGCGCCGATGGGCGGGGCCGACGGGTCTTCCTACACGACGCAATAATGAACGGAGCGGCTGAACGCTTTCTTAATCGAGCGCATTATCCGGCATCTCCGCGGTTAATAAATTTATACGCGGATTTCAGTACCATAGGTATCCCAAAAAAACCAGCGATGACCGACATTTGGGGGCGGGGGAAGGTGTCGCCCGCAGCCCCCGACTTTGACGAAAGAAATACCCTTTTTCGCGAGGCTGGAAGCACCGGAAATTTGGAAACATAAAGATATCTTTATTTATCTATTAATAGTTTTCGTGTATTGCTTGCACCCTCTGGTGGGCATCGGGCCCGGCGGCCGGCGTGAAAGGGCGCGATTTTGACCTTCGACGAGTACATGGGCGCATTGCGTGGCGTGGCGGAGCCGACCCGGCTGCGACTGCTGGCACTTTGCGCCGCGGCCGAGCTGACCGTGTCGGAGTTGACCCAGATTCTCGGCCAGAGCCAGCCGCGCGTATCGCGCCATCTCAAGCTCATGGTCGATGCCGGGCTGCTGGAACGTTTCCGCGAAGGGACCTGGGCCTTTTACCGGCTCGCCCATCATGGCCCCGCCGTCGCCGCCGCTGCGTCTTTCGTGCGCATGGCACCTGCCGACGATGCGGTGCTGCGCCGCGATGGCGAGCGGCTCGCCGCCATCAAGGACGAACGCCTTGCCGCAGCGGATGCCTATTTCCGCCAGAACGCCGCACGCTGGGATGAAATCCGGCGCCTGCGCGTGGACGACCGCGAAATCGAGCGGGCCGTGCTCGATGTCCTCGGCGATGCGCCCGTCGACAATCTTCTCGATATCGGCACTGGCACCGGCCGCATGCTGAGCGTATTGGGTCCGCGCGTCGGTGCAGGCCTCGGCATCGACCGTTCGCGCGACATGCTTGCGGTGGCGCGGGCCAACCTGGACCGTGATCACCTTGCCAACTGCTCGGTTCGTCTCGGCGACATGTCGGCGATCAGCGCGCCGCCCGCGTCCTTCGATCTCGTCACCCTGCACCTGGTTCTGCACTACGCCGACCAGCCGGGCCAGGTGATCGCCGAGGCCGCGCGCGTGCTGGCCCCGGGCGGCCGCCTGCTGATCGTTGATTTTGCTCCCCACGCGGTCGAACAGTTGCGTGACGAGCATGCCCATCGCCGTCTTGGCTTTTCCGATAGCGAGATGTCGTCGTGGTGCGCGGCGGCCGGTCTTGACCTTGGCGAGCCCGTGGCGCTGCCTGGCGGGCCGATCACGGTGAAGCTGTGGCTTGCCCGGCGCGCAGAAACCAACAGGGAGATTTCCTGACATGCCTGGCTTTCCTCGCATTTTGCGCGGCGATATCGAGGTTTCCTTCGAATTCTTTCCGCCCAAGACCGAAAAGATGGAGGCGGCGCTGTGGGACTCGATTGGCCGGCTTTCCCCGCTCGCGCCGCGTTTTGTTTCGGTTACTTATGGGGCCGGTGGTTCGACGCGCGAGCGCACCCATGCGACCGTCGTGCGCATCCGCAAGGAGACCGACCTGACGCCTGCGGCGCATCTGACCTGCGTCGGCGCCAGCCGTTCGGAAGTCCTCGACGTCGCCGAACACTACTGGCAGGCGGGCGTGCGCCATATCGTCGCCCTGCGCGGCGATCCACCCGAAGGGCAGGGTGCTTATGCACCGCACCCGGATGGTTTCGCTTACGCGGCCGATCTGGTCGCGGGCCTGCGCAAGCTGCACGACTTTGAAATTTCCGTCGCGGCCTATCCCGAAACCCATCCCCATGCGACGAGCGCCGATGCCGATCTCGACAACCTCAAGCACAAGATCGATGCGGGGGCGAGCCGCGCCATCACCCAGTTCTTTTTCGACCCCGCCGTCTATTTCCGCTTCATGGAGCGCGTGCGGGCCGCGGGCATCACCGTGCCGGTGGTGCCGGGCATCCTGCCGGTGACGAATTTCGCGCAGGTCAAGAAGTTCTCCGCCATGTGCGGCGCCGCCGTGCCGGACTGGCTCGCCAGCCTGTTCGAAGGGCTGGACGAAGATCCCGACACCCGCCGCCTGGTGGCGGCGACGGTGGCCGCCGAACAGTGCCGCGCCCTTTATGACGGCGGCGTGCGCGAGTTCCACTTCTACACCCTCAACCGCGCAGACCTGACGTATGCGATCTGCCACATCCTCGGCCTCAGGCCGCGGGCAGGGAACTAGCCGTGGACGCTGCGAAGACCCTCGACCAACTGCTGGCCCGGCGCATCCTCGTTCTGGATGGCGCCATGGGCACCATGATCCAGGCCCATCGCCTGGACGAGGCGGCATTTCGCGGCAACCGCTTCACCGAGTGGGAGCGCGAGCTCAAGGGCAACAACGACCTTCTGACCCTGACCCAGCCCGACATCATTTCCGGCATCCATGACGCCTTCCTCGCGGCGGGCGCCGACATCCTCGAAACCAACACATTCAATTCGACCTCGATCAGCCAGGCCGATTACGCGGCCGAAAGCCTGGTGCGCGAGCTGAACGAAGAAGGTGCGCGCCTTGCCCGCAAGGTTGCCGATGCGTGGACGAAGAAGACCCCGGACAGGCCGCGTTTCGTTGCGGGCGTTTTGGGTCCGACCAACCGCACCGCGTCCATGTCGCCCGACGTTTCCGACGCGGGCTTTCGCAACGTTACCTTCGACGATCTGGTGGCGACCTACACGGAAGCGGCCGAAGGGCTGGTCGCGGGCGGCGCCGATCTCCTGATGATCGAAACATCCTTCGACACGCTGAACGCCAAGGCCGCGATCTATGCGTTGATGACGATGTTCGAACGCCTCGGCCGCCGCCTGCCGTTGATGATTTCGGGCACCATTACCGATGCCTCGGGCCGTACCCTGTCGGGGCAGGTGCCCGAAGCCTTCTGGAACGCCGTCGCCCATGCCAGGCCGCTCTCGGTCGGGTTCAACTGCTCGCTCGGCGCCAAGGAACTGCGCCCCCATGTGCAGGCCATTTCGCGGGTCGCCGGCACGCGGGTTTCCGTCCATCCCAACGCGGGCCTGCCCAATGCCTTCGGCGGCTACGACGACACACCCGCCAACATGGCGGGGCTGCTCGGCGAGTTCGCCCGCTCGGGCTTCGTCAATGTGGTGGGCGGCTGCTGCGGCACGACGCCCGAACATATCGCCGCAATCGCCGATGCGGTGGCCGGTATCGCGCCCCGCCGCCTGCCGGATTTGGAGCCCGCCTGCCGCCTGTCGGGGCTGGAGCCGCTGACCATCGGCGGCGGCAGAGACGCAGGTTTCGTCAATGTCGGCGAGCGCACCAACGTCGCTGGGTCGATCCGCTTCGCCAAGATGATCCGCGAAGGCAATTACGAGCAATCCCTCGACATCGCCCGCGACCAGGTGTCGGGCGGCGCCCAGATCGTCGACGTCAACATGGACGACGCGATGCTCGATGCCGAAGCGGCCATGGTCCGCTTCCTGCGGCTCGCGGCATCGGAACCCGACATCGCCCGCGTGCCCTTCATGGTCGACAGTTCCAAGTGGCCGGTGGTGGTGTCGGGCCTCAAGTGCCTGCAAGGCAAGGGCGTCGTCAATTCGATCAGCCTCAAGGAAGGGGAGGAGCCCTTCCTGCGCCAGGCCGCCGAGATCCTGAAGCTGGGTGCCGCCGTCGTGGTCATGGCCTTCGACGAAAAGGGGCAGGCGGATACGCTTCGCCGCAAGATCGACATCTGCACCCGCGCCTATCGCCTGCTGACCGAAAAGGCGGGCTTCCCGGCCGAGGACATCATCTTCGACCCCAACATCTTCGCCGTCGCCACCGGGATCGAGGAGCACAACAACTACGGCGTCGACTTCATCGAGGCGACGCGCGAGATCAAGAAAACCCTGCCCCACGCCCTCATTTCGGGCGGCGTGTCGAACCTGTCGTTCTCCTTCCGCGGCAACGATCCCGTGCGCGAAGCCATGCACGCGGTGTTCCTCTATCACGCGGTGCGCGCGGGCATGGATATGGGCATCGTCAACGCGGGCCAGCTTGCGGTCTATGCGGAGATTCCCGCCGACGTGCGCGAGCGGGTCGAGGATGTCGTTCTCAACCGCCGACCCGATGCGACCGAGCGCCTGCTCGACATCGCCGAAAACCTGAAGGGGGCGCGCAAGGAAAGGGTCGAGGACAATTCCTGGCGCGAGGGCACGGTCGAGGAACGCCTGCGCCACGCGCTGGTCAAGGGCGTCGCCGATTTCGTGGTGGCCGATACCGAAGAGGCACGGCAGAAATTTCCGCATCCCATCCAGGTCATCGAAGGCCCGCTGATGGACGGCATGAACGTGGTCGGCGACCTGTTCGGCTCGGGCCAGATGTTCCTGCCCCAGGTCGTCAAGTCGGCGCGCGTGATGAAGCAGGCAGTCGCCCACCTGATCCCCTTCATCGAAGAGGAAAAAGCCGCGGGCGGCGGGGGCGGCCCCAAGGGCCGCATCGTGCTCGCCACCGTCAAGGGCGACGTGCATGACATCGGCAAGAACATCGTCGGCGTCGTTCTCCAGTGCAACAACTTCGAGGTGATCGACCTCGGCGTCATGGTGCCCTACGAAACGATCCTGAAAACGGCGAAGGAAAAAGGCGCCGACATGATCGGCCTGTGGGGCCTGATCACGCCGTCGCTCGAGGAAATGGCGACGGTCGCTTCCGAAATGCAGCGCCAGGGCTTCACGCTGCCGCTGCTGATCGGTGGCGCCACGACATCGAAGGTGCATACCGCGGTCAAGATCGTCCCCAATTACCAAGGCCCTGTCGTGCACGTGGTGGACGCCTCGCGCGCCGTCGGTGTCGCCCAGAACCTGGTGTCGGAGGCGCACCGCGCCAGCTTCGTTGCGGGCATCGCCGAAGACTACGCCGCGATCAAGACCCGGTTCGATGTGGGCGAGGACGAAGGCCGCCTTCTGACGCTCAATGAGGCCCGCGCCAACGCCTTCCGCCCCGACTGGGCCGCGCACCGGCCCGTTGCCCCCGCTTTCACCGGCGTACGCGCGCTGCCCGATTACGATCTCGCCGAACTGGCGGCACGTATCGACTGGTCGCCTTTCTTCCAGACATGGGAGTTGCGCGGCACGTATCCGGCGATCCTGAGCGATGCCAAGCTGGGCGAGGCGGCGCGCGGCTTGTGGAAGGACGCCGAAGTCATGCTCAAGCGCATCATTGATGAGCGCTGGCTCGTCGCGCGCGGCGTCGTCGGCCTGTGGCCCGCCAACAGCATCGGCGACGATGTCGAGCTTTATGCGGACGATTCGCGCGGAAAGGTGCTGGAAACCGTCCACTTCCTGCGCCAGCAGATGAAAAAGACGCGCGGCGAAAATATCTGCCTTGCCGATTTCGTTGCGCCGAAGGAGACCGGTATCCGTGACTGGATGGGCGGCTTCGCGGTGACGGCGGGCATCGGTTGCGACGAGCGCGCGAAAGCGTTCGAGAAAGCCCACGACGACTATCATTCCATTCTGCTCAAGGCGCTGGCGGACCGTCTGGCGGAGGCCTTCGCCGAACGCCTGCATGAGCGCGTGCGCAAGGAGTTCTGGGGCTATGCGGCGGATGAAAAACTTTCGAACGATGACTTGATCGCCGAAAAATATGCAGGCATCCGTCCCGCACCCGGCTATCCCGCCTGTCCCGATCATTCGGAAAAGCCGGCGCTGTTCTCCTTGCTGGCGGCGACACAGAATGCGGACATCAAGTTGACCGAGAGTTTCGCCATGTTCCCGGCGGCGAGCGTGTCGGGGTACTACATCGGCAACGCGCAGGGCCGCTATTTCGGCCTCGGCAAGATCGGCCGCGACCAGGTCGAGGACTACGCCCGCCGGCGCGCCGTGACCACAGCGCAGGCCGAAAAATGGCTGGCCCCCAATCTGGGCTACAACCCGGTCCGCTGAGCGACCACCCGCCAAGCCCTTGGCCCGGCGCGGGATTTCCCTGGCGCCGCCATTTCCGTTGCCAGTCCCCGGACGAGGCTTCACCATCTCCGGCAGGGGCGCGGCAGACGCCCCGCAATGCAAGCAAGCAAACGGGGAGGCCTCCATGAAACGTTCAGGGCATGGCGTATTGGGTGTGGTATTTGCCGGCGCGGCGGCGCTGGCGGGCTTATCGCCATCGGCATCTGCAGAAAGCACCGCCGATTTCTACAAGGGCAAGACCCTGTCCATCGTCATCGGACTGCCGCCGGGTGGCGGCTACGACGCCTATGCGCGCGCGCTCGGCCCCTATCTGGTGCGACATATTCCCGGCCGGCCGACCTTTATCGCCCGCAACATGCCCGGCGCTTCCAGCCTTCCCG
>JAURLI010000066.1 GCA_030831315.1 Alphaproteobacteria bacterium | reverse complement strand
TACTTCTCGCGGCGCTGATCCTCGGCGAGGCCTTGCGTTGGCCCGATGCGGTGGGGATGGTGGCAATCGCCACGGCTTTCGCGCTGATGGTGGGCGGGGCGCTGCGCCGCGCACCGGGCGAGGTGCGGGTCCAAGCCTACATGCTGGGGGTGGGGTCCGCGCTGGCCTATGCTTTTTCCTACGTCTTTCGCAAACTCGGACTTGACGCGCTGCCCTCGCCTGCGCTGGGGACGCTGGTCAGCGCGGTCGCCGGCTTTGCCGTCTTCGCCCTGCTTGCCGCCGTCAATGCCGACCGGCGCGCGAACCTTCTGGGGATGTTCCGGCAGCTGGATCGCTGGGTCGTGTTCGCCGCCCTGCTTGTGTCGGCGGGGCAGATCTTGCTGTTCGCCGCTCTTGCGCATGCCGATGTCGCGAGCGTCGTGATGGTCGCGTCGCTGGAGATCTTCATTTCGATCGGGCTTTCGGTCTTCGTCTTCAGATCCGAACCCATGCCGGGACGGCGGGTGTTGCTGGCGGCGGGGTTGGCGATGGCGGGGGTAGTGTTGGTGGCGATCTGACAGGCAAGCGGAAAAAACGCTTGGTCGCCACGGAAATTTGTTCCCCCATATGGACCGCTGTCCCATTGACGGAAAGACGTTGCCCTTTCTACGCTTCGACATGACGAACGGGGTGCGACAGCTCGTGTAACCCGGACCATCCGGGGTTTGTGCCGACAAGCCGGCCGCGGAAGCGGAAGGAGACGGTCCATCGGCACGGGAACGGGCAAACCGGCCCGCAGCGTAGCCAGTTCGTTACAGATGGCCGGGGAAGCCGGCCCACCAAGGGAGGAGAGACATGAGACGGACTTTTCTGAAGGGCGTTGTCGCCGCGCTTGCTGCCGCCCCCCTGATCACCGCCGCGGGCCTCGCCCGGGCGCAGGATGCTGCGTCGTTCTACAAGGACAACGTGATCAAGTGGATCATCCCCTACAACCCCGGCGGCGGCTATGACGAATACAGCCGCGCCATCGCGCCCTACCTCGAAAAATACACGGGCGCGCGGGTCGACGTCGTGAACCTGCCCGGCGCCGGCGGCATGAAGGGCGCGAACGAGATCTTCGACGCGCCTGCGGACGGACTGACGGTTGGGATCATCAACGGTTCGGCGATGGTGACTAACCAGCTGTCCGAGATCGAGGGCGTGCGCTACAAGATCGGCGAATACGGCTACCTCGGGCGGATGGTTGCCGACCTCCGCGTTCTCGTCGTCAGCAGCCAGTCGCCCTACAAGACCTTCGAGGATCTGATGGCCGCTGACCGGGATGTGATCGTCGGCGCGACGGGCTTGGGCGGTTCGACCTATGTGGATGCCGTGATCACTGGGCCTGCGCTTGGTGTCGGGCAAAAGGTGGTCCACGGCTTCGACAACTCGTCCGACGTAAGGCAGGCGATGCTGCGTGGCGATGTCGAGGCGATGTGGGGCTCGCTTGGTTCTGCGCTGCAGGGGGTCCAGGACGGAGAGCACGTGATCGTCGTGCAAAGCGATCGCGTCCGTTCGCCGCTTGCACTCGATGTGCCCAGCATCTTCGAATACGCCGAAAAGATGCCGAACGCTGCGGAAATCGCGCCGATCATGGCCGCCTGGGATGCGCTGAATGCCGTCGGCCGCCCGGTTGCGGTTCCGCCAGGCGTGCCGGAAGACCGGCTGGCCTTCCTGCAAGACGCCTTCGCAAAGGCGATGGCGGACCCCGACTTCGTCAAGATGATGACGGATGCAGGCCGCGAACTGTCCTATGTGGACGGGCCCACGATGCGCAACATCGCGCGGGCATCGACCGAACTTACCGACGATGTGCGGGCCAAGCTGGTCGCGGCCATCCGCGGTGAAATCTGAGTGAGGCACCGGACGCGGGCGGCATCTTTCGCCGCCCGCGGAGCTTCTGCGCCCCGGCACGGTTCCGGCGGCGTCACATGACAAACGTCATCAACAACCCAACATGCAGGGGCGGGTCCGGCTATGACCATTTTTGAGGGGCTGACGAGCGGCTTTCTTCAGTCGATCAGCCTTGAGGTGCTTCCTTATCTGAGCATCGGCGCCATCTTCGGCCTTGTGGTCGGTATCATTCCGGGGCTGAGCGGACACTTCGCGATGGCGATGGCGGTCACCTTCCTTTACACGATGGAACCCGCCTCTGGCATTGCGTTCCTGATGGGCGCGCATGCGACCGTCGCCCAGGGCGGGGGCTTGACCGCGATCCTGTTTTCCACGCCCGGCACCGGGCAGAATGCGGCGACCTTGCTTGACGGGCCGCCGATGCGCGACCGGGGCGAGGCGGGCGTGGCGGTCGGCGCCGCCATGGCTTCGTGCTTCCTTGGGGCGACCTTTGGAGCCTTGGTGCTTGCGGCGCTGATCCCCGTGCTGCGCGAGGTCGTGCTGTTCTTCGGCCCACCGGAAGTGGTGATGATGGCCTTCCTTGCCCTCACATTCGTTGCGGTGCTCGGAAAAGAAGATCTGATCCGAAGCTTGATCGCCGCCCTGTGCGGCCTGCTTTTGGCGATGATCGGGCTCGACAACGTCACCAATACAGACCGCTTCACCATGGGGCTACTGTCGTTGTCCGACGGCCTTTCACTTGTGCCGGTCATACTCGGGCTGTTCGCGGTGGCAGAAATGTTCGATCTGTGGGGCACCGGCGGATCGCTGGCGCGCGGCGTCACCAAGCCTTTGTCGGCGGCGGAAACCCAACGACAGATTTTCCGGGGAGTTGGCCTGGCCTTCAAGAACTGGTGGCTGGTCATGCGATGCAGCGCCATCGGCACCGCGATCGGGATCGTGCCGGGCCTGGGCAGTGCCGCAGCTTCTTTCATCGCCTACGGCCATGCGAAACAGACATCGAAGAACAAGGAAACCTTCGGAAAGGGCAATGTCGAGGGGGTGATCGGACCGGAGTCCGCCAACGACGCAGTGGAGGGTGGGGCTGTTGCTTCCACCATCGCCTTCGGCATTCCAGGCAGTTCGTCCATGGCGATCCTGTTGTCCGGGTTGTTCATCGTCGGTCTCGAAACGGGGCCGCGGATGCTGAACCAGCATCTCGACATCGTGTTCGTGATCATCTTCACGATCATCATCGGCAACCTGATTGGCACGCTGGTCGGCATGTTCCTTGTGAACCCGATGTCGCGGGCCACCGCGATGCGCGCAGAGGTTATCGTGCCGGTGCTGATGGCCGTCATCCTGACCGGCGCCTACGCGACGGACCGGGCGATGTTCGACATCGGCGTTGCCATCGTCTTTGGGATCGTCGGCTACCTGATGAAGGTGCTGAACTATTCGCGGGCGGCGCTGCTGATCGGGTTTGTGCTGGGTTTCGCGGTGGAAAAGAACCTCTACCTCGCGCTGCTTCTGGATGGCCCGTTCTTCTTCACGCAGCCGATCCCCGCGGCCTTGGGCCTGTTCACGCTGGCCTTCCTTCTTTTCAACATCCTGTCCATCATACGCGATCGCCGGAGGGCCTGAGCCGTGTCGAACCACAACGATGGCCGCCAGAAAACCGGCATCCACGCGCTTGAAATCCTGTTTCTGGCGTTCGTCGGTGCCCTTGTCCTCGCCGCTTTTGTCGAGGCGTTCAGCTACAAGCTCGTCTCGTCGCGGACGCCCTTCGTCATCATGGTGCCCCTGATTGCGCTGATCGGCGTGCAGGCGTTCCAGCTTCGAAAGGCCGGCGCGCTGGCCGAAGTGCGCTACCATATCGGAGAGGCGATGCGCGGCCGCAATGCCGTGTTCGGCAAGCTCGGCTGGCTTTTGGCAACCTTCGTCGTGGTCGGCCTGCTGATCTGGACGCTCGGGCATTACATCGGCGTGGCGATCTTCATGCTGGCCCTGATGCGCTGGTTCGCGCGGGAACGCTGGGTTTTGGCACTGCTCGTCACGGCGGGGACGGTGGCCGCCCTGTTCCTGCTGTTCGAGCAGGGCTTCAACGTCGAACTCTATCGCGGGCTGCTGTTCCGCTATCTCGCAGGCTACCGCGTGTTCTGACGCGCCCCTCCGAAGGAAACCGCCATGCATGACGATATGTCCGGCCGCGTTCACTGGCACGAGCCGACGGCCGAAAAGCGCGCCGGCCACGGCAAGTTCGGCCAGCCCATGTCGGACTATGACCGCTTCATGGAAGATGACGGCGTGCCGGTGTTTCGGGGTGTCGGCTTGCGCAGCGTCAAGGATCTGGACTTGAAAGACTGGCCGCGCATGGGCGGGCGCGGCCAATACATCCAGCTGCACGGGACCGAAGGCAAATGGGGCTGCTATGTCGTCGAGGTGCCGCCCGGTGGCGCGCTCAACCCCGAGAAACACCTTTACGAAGAAATCTTTCTTGTGGCGGAAGGCCGCGGCACGACGGAGGTCTGGCTGGAGGAGTGCGGGGCGCGCCATGTGTTCGAATGGCAGCAAGGGTCTCTGTTCTCGATCCCGGTGAACGCGATGCATCGCATCGTGAACGCGACGAACAAGCCCGCGCTGTTGATCGCCGGAACCACCGCGCCGAACTTGATGAACCTTGTCGGCAGCACCGATTTCATCTTCAACACGCCCTATTCTTTCAGCGAACGTTATTCAGGCGCGCAGGATTTCTACCGGCCATCGGAAGACATCGAACCCGACCCGATCCGCGGCCTTGCGATGCGGCGTACCAACCTCGTGCCAGACATCGTCAATTGCGATCTGCCGCTCGACAATCGCCGGTCGCCCGGCTACCGGCGGGTCGAGCCGTTCATGACCGGCAACAAGTTCTATCTCTGGATCGGCCAGCATGAGACGGGGCGCTATTCCAAGGCACATGCCCACACGTCTGCTGCCGTGCTGATCTGCGTGAAGGGCGCGGGCTATACCTATACCTGGCCAGAGGAATGTGGGGTAAACCCCTGGCGCGATGGGCATACCGAGAAGGTGCAGCGCGTCGACTACGGCCCCTTCGGCATGGTCAGCGCCGCGCCGGGTGGCGCGCGATGGTACCACCAGCATTTCAATACTTCGGCAGAACCCTTCCGACTGTCGGCGTGGTTCGGGCCGAACCACCCCAGCCTCGTGACCGGGTTGCGGCCGGGTGAAAAGCAGACCGACTACACGGCCATGGATGTTACCGAAGGCGGCACCGCGATCCCCTACTGGATGGAGGATCCGCACCTGCGCGAGGAATTCGAGGATCTGATCGCCCGCAACGGCGGCAAAAGCCGGATGGAGCCGTCGCGCTACATTCGGCCTGAAAGCGACGGCTGATGCCGGGGGCACCCGACAGGGTCGATCCGGCGCCGATCGGCGGAGGCGTCTTCTTTTCCGGCGCGGATCGTTCGCTGCTTGAGGAAGACGAAATCCGGCTGACCAGCGTCGGGATCGATATCGGGTCGGCCACTTCGCACATGCTCCTGTCTGAAATTGTGCTGGAACGGCTCGATACGCGCTATGTTGTGGCCGCACGGGACTCCCTGCATTCCTCCGACATCCTGCTGACGCCCTATCGCAGGGATGGCGATATCGACGCCGTGGCGCTGGGTGCATTCTTCGACGCGGAATTCGCCCGTGCCGGCATCCCCCGCGATGCCATCGACACCGGCGCGCTGATCCTGACAGGCGTCGCGGTGCGGCGGCGCAATGCGCGCGCGATTGGCACGATCTTTGCTGCCGAAGCAGGCCGGTTCGTATCGTTGAGCGCCGGCGACCGGCTCGAAGCGCTGATGGCCGCGCACGGTTCGGGTGCGGTTGCCGCGTCGGAACGCGGGCACACCGTCGTAAACATCGATGTCGGGGGCGGCACCACCAAGATCGCAGTCTGCCGTAGTGGCGACGTCATTGCCCTGACCGCGGTTGAGGCCGGTGCGCGGCTTGTCGTGACCGATGCGCAGGATCGCATCGTGCGGATTGAGGATTTCGGCGCCCGCACCGCCGAAGATGCCGGCATTCGCCTTATCCTGGGCGACGTGCTGCCCCGGCGCGATCGGGCGCGGCTGGGCCTGGCGATGGCCGCGCGGATCGGTCGCGCGCTGGCAGGGCGCGAACCGGCGGACTTGCTGCGCCTGCCCGGGCTGCCGCAAGGGTTGCAGTTCGATGGTGTCGTATTTTCCGGCGGTGTCGCGGAATACATCTATGGGGCCGATGTTCCCGATTTTGGCGATCTGGGCCGCCCGCTGGCCGCCGCGCTGCGGGACATGATGATGGCCGCCGACATCGACTTCGTTCCCCATGGGGCTGGAATTCGCGCAACGGTCACGGGTGTGTCGCAACACTGCGTGCAGGTCAGCGGTTCGACCGTGTTCCTTGATCCGCTGGACACGTTGCCCCTGCGCAACCTCGCGGCCATTCGCCCCGCCCTGGGCTTGTCGGGGGATGTGATCGACCCGGTTCATGTGGCCAGACAGATCAAGCGGTCGCTGGAGCACGCCGACCTGGCTGCGGCAGACCGGCCCGTGGCTGTCGCGATCGGCTGGCAGGGGTCGGCCACCTATGCGCGGCTTGATGGGTTGGCACGCGGTCTGGTCGCAGGTCTGGCCGACCTGATTGTGAACGATCATCCGTTTGTCGTTGTCTGTGACGGCGATATCGGCGGGTTGCTGGGCATCCACTGCCGCGAAAACGGGCTGGTCGATACGCCGATCGTCGCCATAGACGGCGTGCGGCTGAAGGACTTCGACTTCGTCGACATCGGCGCCGTCATCCGCGCGACCGGCGCGGTTCCGGTGGTGGTCAAATCGCTTCTGTTTCCCGGTGAGGCCGCGCCGCGGCGGGCCGCCGGACAGGTGGCGGGACAGGGCGCCGGACTGGGCGCGGGAAGGGTCAAGGCATGAGCGGACCGACCGACGACACCCGCGATCACCCGGCCCCTTCGGTCGTATCGGTCTGGCCGGCGGTTGTCGTCATTGCGATCGGCGTCTTGGGGTGGGTGTTCGCCGGGGCCTATGCGCCCGAGGGGCGGCAATTTCCCCGCATCGTCGCGGCGAGCCTTGTTATTCTGGGGGTTATCGATCTTTGGAGCCGTCTGGACCTTCCGGGGCTTCGGGTGGTGGCCGATGTCTGGGGCACGTCGTTCCACCGGCGGGAAATGCCCGATGTGCCGCCCTTCGGCAGGGAGATGGGGCTGTTGCTCTGGCTCCTCGGTGTCTTCGCCGGGGTCGCGATCTTCGGCATCCTTGTCACGCTGCCGCTTTTCTGCCTTGCCTTCATACGGTTCCGGGCGCGACGCGGCCTGTTCGAGGCCGCCGCCATCGCAACCTGCCTCTTCGTCTTCGAAATCGCGGTGTTCGAATGGCTGCTCGACTACGAGCTTTACCGCGGCCTTCTGTTTTCGAAAGGCGGCTTCGCCCGGTGGTAGCTGCGACATAGTCCAAGGGAGGAAATGGACCGATGAAAACCATGTTGAAGAAAGGGGCCGCGGCGCTTGTCGCGCTCGTCGCCTCAGCCACGATTGCGGCAGCGGAATACCCTGCCGATGACAAGATCACCTTCGTGATCCCCTACGGCCCGGGTGGCGGCTTCGACACGATCGTGCGCAGTTTCGCGCCGACGCTCGAATCCATCCTCGGCACGACCGTGGTTCCCGAAAACATCCCAGGCGCGTCTGGGACACGGGGCGGGCAAACCGTCCATCGCGCGGAACCCGATGGCTATACCATCGGCATCTTCAATATCCCCGGCCTGACCGTGTCCGAAGCGACCAGCCGGGACATCGGCTTCTCCCTGGGCGAAATCACCTGGATCGCGAACCTTGCAGAGGAGAAATACGGGATCGCGGTCAAGTCCGACAGCCCGATCAACTCGGTCGCGGACCTTTGTGCGCTGGGCCGCTCGATCAAGCTTTCGGATACGGGGGGCGATTCAACGTCCAGTATCACGGCCGTGATTTCCTTCGACATCCTCGACTGTCCGATCACCAACGTGACCGGCTACAGCGGGTCGAACGACACGATGATCGCCGTTATGCGTGGTGAGGTCGACGCAACGCTGAAGCCGATCGGATCGCTGGCCAAATACGTCGCCTCCGGCGATTTGCGGATGATATTTACGCTGAGCGAGGAAACGCTGCTGGAGGGCGTCGAAACGGCGGCCGCCATCGGGCATCCGGAACTGGCGAAGTTCACCATCAACCGCGTTGTTGGCGGCCCGCCCGGCATGGACCCGGCCGTTGTCGCCAAGCTGTCGGATGCGTTCCGTGCCGCGACCGAGGCAGCTGCCGTGACCGACTGGGCGCAGACAAGCGGAACCACGCTGAACTTCAAGGATGCAGCGGCGACTAGGGCGATGATGGACGACCTGTCGACCTTCTATCTTCAGTACAAGGACCTGCTGTCGCAGTGATCCTGGGGACGCGCGCCTGCGAGCCGCGGGCGCGCGCCACCAGTCTCTCCGGGTGCGCAAGGAGCAAGGGCCATGGGATTCGATGCGCTGGCAAATGCCTTTGTCGAGCTCGCGCTTGGCGGGAACTTGCTATACCTCGCCGCCGGCATCCTGCTGGGCCTGTCCTTTGGCGTTATACCCGGCCTTGGCGGGACCACCGCGCTGGCCCTCATCATTCCGGCGACCTACAGCATGGAGCCGATCGAGGCGATGTATCTTGCCGGCGGGGCGATGGGCGCCACGTCCTTTGGAGGGTCGGTAACGGCCATCCTGCTGAATACGCCGGGCACTGCGCCCAATGCCGCGACCACATTCGATGGCTACCCACTGGCACGGCAAGGCAAGGCGGGGCTGGCCATCGGTGCGTCCGCCGCGGCATCGGCGCTGGGCGGGCTGATCGGGCTTTTTACCCTTCTGCTTTTCATTCCCATTGCGCGCGACGTGGTCCTCTCCTTCGGACCGGCGGAGTTCTTCCTGCTGACCGTGCTTGGCCTTGCCGCCATCGCCGTTTCCGTTCGCGGCAAGTTGTTGCGCGGGCTGATTGCGGGGGGCATCGGGTTGATGTTTGCCTTCGTGGGTTTCGATTCCATCTCGGGCGACATCCGGTATGCGGGGGGCATAAATTACCTTTGGGATGGCATCCCGCTGGTTCCAACGCTGACCGGCATGTTCGCGATCAGCCAGATGATGGAACTTGCCCTCAAGGGCGGATCGGTGGCCCAATCCGGAAAGGATGAAAAATTTGCGATAACCGGGGTGGGCGAGGGGGTGCTGGCGGTGTTCCGGCATTGGCCGGTTCTGCTGCGTGGCTCCGCGATCGGTACCATCATCGGGGCGATCCCCGGTCTGGGCGGAACGGTCGCTGCCTTTTTGTCCTATTCCTCGGTGGTGCAGACCGACCGCGACCCCGACAGCTACGGCAAGGGAAACATCAAGGGCGTCATCGCCCCGGAGTCGGCGAACAACGCAAAGGACGGGGGGTCCCTGATCCCGACGGTGGCCTTCGGCATTCCCGGCAGCGCGGAAACGGCCCTTTTCCTGGCGATCCTCGTGCTCCACGGGATGGATCCGGGGCCAGGTATCCTGATGCATCGCGAACGCGAGGTCTACGGCCTGATCGTTGCGTTGACGGCATCGGCTGTCGGTGCCTCAATCATCGGGCTTCTTCTGGCGCGCTGGCTTGTGCTGATCACGAAGATCGACGTCGGCGTTGTTGTCCCCGTCGTGATCGCGGTGTCGCTGATCGGCGTCTATGTATTGGAGGGGCGGATGGCGGACGTGGCCCTGACAGTCGTGATGGGTGTCATCGGCTATCTGATGATCCGGTTCGACTACCCGCGCCTGACGCTTGTCATCGCGCTGGTCATGGGCGACATCGCCGAACGGTCGTTGCATCAGGTGAACCTGATCTCGGACGGCAATATCCTGGGCTTCATGCTGGATCGGCCGGTATCGGTGATCCTGATCGCGGCGATCGTCATCACCTTCCTGCTGCCGACCCTTCGCCGTGTCATGGCGGGCCGCCGACCGGGTTGAACGCCGGTCGACGCCCGCGTCAGTCGGCTTCGATGATGACATTTCCAGGGTCGGGCAAGACGCGGTACGTCTTCAGCCTGACCATGCAGGGCGGGGCGACGACCTCGCCGTTGCGGATATCGAACGCGCCATTGTGGAAATCGCATTCGATCACATGGCCGTCGAGGTATCCTTCAGACAATTTGCCCGGTCCGTGGGTGCAGAGATTGTCGGTGACGTAGAACTGACCCTCGACATGGTAGACGGCCAGTTCCAGCCCGTCGCTCTCGACCATGATGGCGGTGCCTTCGGCGACGTCGGATTGGCTGCACAGTTCGATGCGTTTCACGGTCGTCTCCCTTGCTTCGCTTGCTGAGATTCTAAGGGAACGCTGTTCCACATGCAAGAAAATGCCAGAGGAAAGTTTGTATGCCCCCCTTTTTTCGCAAGGCTTCCTTTTTGGTCAATCTGATGTAAAAGCTATGAAAAACAGATGGTTGGCCTCTTGAATTTGATCCGATCTTCAAGACTGTTCCGTATAGCAGAATATTGTTCTTGCTTGAAAATTGCGGTAAGCCGTCAGAGCCGACAGGAGGAAGCGAAATGTTCGAAAACGCCGACAGCGATCAGCCCGCAGGCTACTACCATAGCAAGAAGGATCGCATCTTCGTCCGCTCGATCCAGGGCGAATACAACCTGGGCTGGGAACTGGAACGACTGCGGTCTATGCCGCGTGTGCGCAAGGCCAGCGAAATCAAGTTCGTCGATGGGCCGCAGGCCTACAGCCGCCACTACGTTGAGCCGAAAGACGGCATCAGCCAACTTTTTCACATCCATCTGGAGGAATATGGCCCCGGCGGGAAAAGCCAGAAGCACGGGCACGTGAACGAGGCTGCGTTCTACATTCTCGATGGGGAAGGCTACGAAATCCACGACGGCATCCGCTACGACTGGAAGGCTGGCGACGTGGCGATCGTGCACAACAACTGCGTGCACCAGCATTTCAACGCGTCTAATACGAAGCCGGCGCGGGCGCTCGTGCTCAAGACCAAGCCGATGTTCGTTTTCATGAACATGCTTTTCCAGAAGACGGTGGAACCCCGGCAGACAACGGCTGCCCCCGGCGGCGAAGGCTATGTCGTTCGTGAAGAAGAGGAAGATTTCAATCATCCCGAAGGGGGATACTGATCATGGCCTGGGGTGAAACGAAGGTCTGGATCGACGGGACCGAAAACCGCGACCTTTATCAGAAGCTTCTCGATGACGCCGAGGCCGCCCCGGACCGCAACGCGCAGCGCAAGAAGATCGTGCGGCCCGAAGAGATGCCGTGGGATATGTCGCGTCAGGGTCTTCTGAAGCACCTGATCAACGAGGACATGAACACGCGGATGGAAACGGTCGACGCCTACATGCAGATCGTGCCCCCCGGTTCCCGGTCGGGCAAGCACCGGCATCTGGCCGAAGAATGCCTTTATGTGCTTGAGGGCAGGGGCTACGATCTGCACCAGGATTGCGACGTGGAAATCACTGATACCTATTTCTGGAAGCCGCAGGACCAGGTGCAGCGCTTCGACTACGAGGCGGGCGACGTGATCTATGTGCCGCCGAATACGATCCACCAGCATTTCAACGCGGATCCAGACCGGCCGCTGCGGCTGATTTCGGTCATCAACCGCATCTTCAAGCAATGCGGCCTGAACGATCTTGAACAGATCGAGGATGCGCCGGAATACAAGCCGGGGATGATGCTGACACCGGACCTCGTGCGCGGTTACCTGCGCGCCCGCGTCTGACGGGGCAGGACGGCCATGCTCGGGGCAGTGCTGGCGTTCCTGTCCGCCGGGTTTTTCGGCCTGAACAACTCGACAGTGCGGCGCGGTGTGCTGAAGGCTTCGGTGCTTCAGGGTATGGCGATCACGGTTCCCCTTGGGGTGCCGCTGTTCCTGGTCTTCGCAATCGCCTTCGGCGGACTTGCGGCTTTGGCCGACTGGCCCGCGGCAACCTGGGCCTGGATGGCGCTTGCGGGGATCGTGCATTTCGTGTTGGGGCGCTATGGCAACTACCGCGCGACACAGGCCCTTGGGGCGACGCTGTCGACGCCCGTGCAGCAGATCAGCATTCTGGTTTCGCTGGTCCTGGCTGTCGTCTTCCTTGGCGAACGCGTGAGCCTCCTCAACCTCGTCGGGATCGGGCTGGTCATGCTGGGGCCGGTCGTCGTACTGCGGCAGCACAAGTCGTCGACCGCCAAGGCGCGCGCCAAGGGGTTCGAACCGGAATATCTGCCGGGTTTCGGCTGGGGGGCGGTTTGCGCGCTTGGCTATGGGGTCAGCCCGCTTCTGATCGCGCTTGGTCTTGACGCCGCGCGTGCGTCGGGTGGTGGGCATGGTCTTGCCGACAGTGTGGCGGGTGTCCTCGTGTCCTATGTCGCGGCGACGATCGTTGTCGCTGGGCTGGTCGCAGCGGCCGGGGGGCGGCGCTACATGGCCGGAATGGACCGCGGCGCCGGCGTCTGGTTCTATCTGTCCACCCTTTTCGTGGCCCTGTCGCAGTTGTTCCGCTACCTCGCGCTTGCGGTTGCGCCGGTTTCGGTCGTTGTGCCAATCCAGCGCCTGTCTATGGTCTTCCGGATTGTTTTCAACGGCCTGCTCAACGCCGACCACGAGGTGATGGACCGCTGGATCCTGCTGACGATCCTTGTCTCCCTGATCGGTGTGTTGTTCCTGACACTCGATGGCGAGGCAATGCTACTGTGGCTGGGGCTGCCCGGGGGGATTGCCGAATCGCTGGCCGGCCCCATCTTCTGAAAGCGGAAAAGCTGGTGGCAGAGCAGCTTTTTTTACCTGGGCGGGTACCACAAGATCTGCCGTCCCGCGCGCGGATGGAAGCATGACCGTCAAGATCAAGCAGCTTGTCTACCTTCGCAAGGCTGTCGAGGTCGGCAATATCACGCAGGCGGCACGGGCGCTCAATGTCGCGCAGACGGCGCTCGGGATGCAGATCCGCAACCTCGAGGATGAGCTGGGCGTTACGCTGCTCGATCGTCATTCGCGGGGGGTCACGCCCACTCCGGCCGGGGAAGTGCTGCTCCGCTATGCGGACGAGATCCTGTCTTTGCTGGATGAGGCACACAGCGCCGTGCGTCGTTTCGGCGGCTCGTCCGCCGGCCAGGTCGTTGATTTCGGCCTGACGCCCAGCCTCATGCGCATGGTGGGCGACGATATCCTCGTCGATCTGGCGCACCGTCTGCCCGGCATCACGCTGCGCATGGTCGAGGATTTCAGCTTCGTGTTGATCCGCCAGCTCGAACAGGGCGAACTGACCTGCGCCCTGACCTTCTCGACCGATATCGACCCAAAGTTCGCACATTATCCCCTGCTGCAGGAGGATTTGTTCTACCTATCCGCGCCATCGCTTACCCCTCCGGCGACGACGACCATTGATTTCCGTGACATTCTTGGTGGTGATCTGGCCTTGACCGGGCGGCACGATGCGGTTTCGCGGCTTGTCGTAAATATCGCCCGACAGCTTGGCCACGAACTGACCATCGCCTACGAGGTGCAATCGATCCGGGCCGTAAAGAACCTTGTCGCGAAGGGTATCGCGGCCACGATCATGCCCTATGGCGCGGCGGTAGGGGAACTGCGGTCGGGCACCCTTCGGGCCCGGCTGATCACCAACCCCAGCGTTACGCGCGTGCTCAGCTTCGTCTTCCCCTCGGGACACTTGAATCTTTTCGACACGCCGGATTTTCGCGCCTTCATTTCCGCCATCGCTGACCAGTTGGCATCCAAGCCCGGCCCGGTCGTGCGCCGCCTTTGACGCGTTGAGCGGTCAGGCCGTTGCCCGGATCGCCTCCATCGCGGCGCGGGGCAGATCGGCGCGGGTCAGACCCATTTCTGCCAGTTCCACATCGCCAAGCGCCGAAAGCTGGGTGTAAACGACATAGGCACGATAACCGCTCACGATCCCGAAAGGATCGGCCAGCGACCTCCGGGGAGCGACACGTGTGACGAGTTCAGACAAGTTCGGGACAGCAGAGAGGGCGAAGGTCGCCATGGTGCACCTACCTTTCTTTCTGCAGTGCAGCTAAGCGCTTTTTCCCTTCTTTTCAACGCGACACGCTGCCGCCAACCCGTGTGACTAGCAGGAATGCAGCCCGTGCAAGGCTGCATTCCTGCAACTGCGAAATGCCGTTTGCGGCTAGAGGCCGCGTGCCTTCAAGGCCGCATCAAGCCGCGGATAGACGCGCCGGGCGTTGCCTTCGAACACCTTGGAGCGATCGGCCGGCGATAGGTCGAGTGCGTCCACATACCGCTTCGTGTCATCGAAAGTATGCCCCGTTTCCGGGTCTACGCCTTTGACCGCGCCGAACATCTCCGATGCGAACAGGATATTGTCGATGTCGATCACTCGGAACAGAAGGTCGATTCCGGCCTGATGGTAGACGCAGGTATCGAAATAGACGTTGCGCATGACATGCTCGGTCAGGGGCGGTTTCGACAGCATGTCGGCAAGGCCCCGGTAGCGCCCCCAGTGATAGGGCACCGCACCGCCGCCGTGCGGGATGATCAAGCGCAGATCGGGGAAGTCGCGGAAAAGGTCACCCTGGATGAACTGCATGAAGGCTGTCGTGTCGGCATTGATGTAATGCGCACCCGTGGCGTGGAAGTTGTCGTTGCACGATCCCGAAACGTGGATCATGGCCGGCACGTCCAGTTCCACCATCTTCTCGAAGAACGGATACCAGCTGCGGTCTGTCAGGGGGCGGCCGGTCCACATGCCGCCGGACGGATCGGGGTTCAGGTTGCAGCCGACAAAGCCCAGTTCGAGAACGCAGCGTTCCAGTTCTTCGATCGAGTTGCTGACCGGAACGCCCACCGACTGCGGCAACTGACAGACGCCGATGAAATGGTCGGGAAACAACGTTGTCACGCGATGGATCAGGTCGTTATTTATCCGGGTCCAGCGTTTCGAAACAGCCTCGTCCCCGATGTGATGCGCCATGGCCGAGGCCTTGGGGGAAAAGATCGTCATGTCTGCGCCGCGATCGCGCAGCGCCTTCAGCTGGTTCTGCTCGATCGATTCCCGGATCTGGTCATCCGAAATCGCGGCAAGGTTCGGCGGCGGGGCCGAGGGGTCCTTGAAATGCGCGATCTGCGCATCGCGAAAATCCTGAAGTTGCTGTGGCGCCGTCGTGTAATGGCCGTGGCAGTCGATGATCATCGTCCGTTTCCTTCCCGGTCAGTCCTGCCGCAGATCGGCCTGACGCACGTAGCGCAGACCCTTCTCGGCCAGTTTTGGGCGCATGTTGTTCATGTCGAGCCCAAGTTCCCCTGCGCCATAGCGTTCGCGGATCATGGCTTCACGCGCCTCGCGCGCTGCGGCGGCTTCGGCCACGTGGGCTGCGCTGGCACGTGGCACCACGACGACGCCGTCGTCATCGGCCACGATGACGTCGCCGGGGTTCACGATCTGATCGCCACAGGACAGTGGCAGGTTCACATCGCCCAGCGTTTCCTTGACCGTTCCGTGGGCCGAAACGCATTTCGACCAGACCGGAAAGCCCTGCGCGGCCAGTTCGGCGACATCGCGGCAACCTGCGTCGATGATCAGCGCGCGAACACCCCGCGTCGCCAGCAGTGTGCCCAGCAGGTCGCCGAAATACCCGGAGTCTGACGCGGAGACAGGCGCGACCACTAGGATGTCGCCGGGCTGGCACTGTTCGGCGGCCACATGGATCATCCAGTTGTCGCCGGGCGGGCAAAGGGCGGTAACGGCGGTTCCCGACACGCGCGCGCCACGCCAGATCGGGCGCAGCCTTGGCGCCATCAGGCCGACACGGCCCATAGCTTCGTGGACGGTGGCCACGCCGAACCGGCCAAGGGCCTCGGTCGCTGTCGGATCGGCACGTGCGATATCGGTGACGACTGTCGGCATCAGATTACTCCGTTTTTCGGGCCGCGGCAGGCGGCAAGATCCCGGGCCACGGCAAGCGGTTCGATCCCGCGGCCGATTAGAACGATGCGACCGGGCGCGTCTTGGGCCAGGGCGCCCGCCGGGGCGGGGGCGGTTTCCGTCATCCGGTGGACGGACTGCAGGACGATCATGCCTTCGCCTGCTACCGGAAGAATGCCCTTGATGCGCAGGATCGTGTCGCCCTGTGCCTCAAGCAGATGATCAAGCCAGTCGGCCAGAAGAACGGGATCGAATGGGCCCTCGACCGTCAGCGCGTGCGCGGCTGGGCCATCGTTGCGGTGGTGCTGGTGGCCAGCTGCGTCGGGGCCGGGCGTCCGGGGCGAAAGATCGGCCAGTCGCGTTGCGAGCGTGGCCGCATCGAAGGCATGGCGCCCCAGAAGCGCCGCCGCGGGCACCCGACCGCGATCGACCTTCAGCAGCGTGGCAAAGGGCGCATGCGCTGCCACGCAGATTTCCGCAGCGGTGCCCCCGTCGGTGGCGTCGGCAAGCTTGTTCAGCACGACGACATCTGCCAAGACCAACTGGTCGGCCGCATCGGGTTCCAATGCAACGGTTGCCGGCAAATGCACCGCATCGGCGACGGTCACCACGGCGTCGAGCCGGAAATGTCCGGCCAAAACCTGATCGGCCAGAAATGTCTGAAGCACGGGGGCTGGATGCGCGACACCAGTCGTTTCGATCACCACCGCATCCGGACGTGAACCGTCGCGGGCCGCAAGCGCCTTGAGGCTGCGGATCAGATCGCCCCGCACCACGCAGCACAGGCAGCCGGAATTGAGCTCGATCAGGTCCAAGGGGCCGGCATCGATCAGCGTGCCGTCAATGCCTATATCGCCGAATTCGTTCACGATCACCGCCAGGCGCTGGCCATCGGCCGTGGCCAGCAGGTGGTTCAGAACGGTCGTCTTTCCTGCCCCGAGCCACCCGGTCAGGACGGTGACCGGGATCCGATCGTCCGTATCCGGTCCAGCCTGGTCAGGCATCGTACAGCCTCAGTCCCACGGCATCAGCGATACGTGGATCACCTCGCCGCTTCCGCCCACGGCTTTTATCGCCGCGTCGGTGTCCTTCAGCCCAAACCTGTGCGTTGTGATCAGGTCGAGTGGAAAGCGCGTGGAATTGAGCTGCTTCAGCGCCAGTTCGCAGGATTGGTAATTGTGACCGCGGGCAGCCTTGATGGTGATGTACTTGTTCGCCACCTTCGCCATCGGGAAGTTCGGGAAATCGCCAGCCTCGCCCTGGATCAGAAGCGTGCCGCCCTTGCGCTTCAGGGCTTCGATCCCCAGCAACGTCGGCGCCGTGCCCGCGCCCGCCGTGCAATCCAGTGCGACGTCCACACCTTCCCCACCGGTGATTTCCGCGATGCGGGCGACCGGATCGTCGGTTTCCACGTTGATGACGTAATCCGCTCCCAGCGCCTTTGCGACCTCCATCCGCTTGAGGTCTTTCGACGTGCCGGTGACGATGATCAGCGACGCCCCTGCCTGCTTGCAGGCCACCACCTGGCTCAGCCCCTGCTGTCCTGGGCCCTGGACCAGAACGCGGCTGTCGTAACCGACGCCGCAATCGAACAACGCCCATTGAATGCCATTGGCCATCGGCGTCACGACGCCGGCAAGTTCGGCGGATAGACCGTCAGGCACACGGTGGATGATCGAGTTCCAGGGCAGGAACATGTATTGCGCGAAGCCGCCCCACAGGTGGGGTGCCTTGGTGATCGGCGTGTAGCCGAACCGCAGCCCGTCCGGGTTCTTGCGCCAGTCTGTCGCCATGCACAGCCGATAATCGCCGCGATGGCAGTGGTCACAGTTCATGCAGCCGACGTAATGCTCAACAAAGACCCGGTCGCCTTCCTTGAGGCCACGGCGCTTCTTGAATGTGGCCCCGGCCTTGGCGATGACGCCGATGTTTTCGTGGCCCATGATGACCGGTTCCGCAAAGGGCGGCTTCGCGTAGAACTTGACGTCGGTCCCGCAGATGCCGGCCACTTCCACTTTCAGCAGCGCGCCTTCGTCGGGGATGTCCGGCATCGGAAATTCGCGAAACTCCGTGCGGTGCGGGCCGGTTCTGACAGCGGCGAGAACTGTTTCGGGCATCGTGAAAGCTCCACTTGCGGATTGACCACCGGTTAGTAAAACGGCAGTATCGAAGCAAGAACAAAGTTCCACATAGAGGAACGATTGGGATAATTGGGCCTGCTTGGCCGGGGTTCCGAATGCCCGATCTTCCTTTCGGAGAAGGCGGCAATGTTCCTCCGATCGGGGCCGGACAAGGCCACGTTGACGCATCTTGAGCGCATCGAATCCGCCGTTCGCGGGGCCTATGGTCTTGGCCCCGAGACAGTCGTTCTGGTGCGGGAGGAAGCGGTTCGCTTGCCGGGTTATCCGCCCCGCGTCACCGTGGCGCGGTTCCCCGATGCCGCCGGCCGGGCAATCCGCTGGGCGGTCTACCGGCCGGCCGCCGAGGTCGCGAAAGAAGACCTGCCGCCTGCCTATCTGCTTTCGCTTTACATCGACGATGGCAGCGATTGCTGCTGACCCTGAAAGGAAGCCCCATGACAGACCACGCCTTCCGCATCGTGACACGGACGCAGGGCAACAACCGCGCGCTGAAGGATGGCACCATCCGTGTGCCCGGCGCGCCGCTCGAATTCGAGGAGGTGCCAGTGCTGGTGAAGGGCTTTCGCCGAATGGTCCGCGAATTGGCCTATGACATCTGCGAAATGGCCCTGACCACCTATATCACCGCGCGCGCGCATGGGGTTGCCTTCACCGCGCTGCCGATCTTTCTCGTGCGCGATTTCCATCATGGCGCAATGTCCTGGAACACCGGGCTCGGCCTGACCCGCCCGAAGGATCTGGAAGGGCGTCGGGTGGCGGTGAACCGCGGTTACACGGTCACGACCGGCGTCTGGGCCCGGTCGATCCTGCAGGACGAACATGGCGTCGACCTGTCGCGTGTTTCCTGGGCGCCAACGGGCGACGAACATGTGGCAAGTTTCGTGAACCCGCCGAATGTCCGGAACCTCCCCGAGGGAACGGAGGTGGGGGAGGAGATCGCAGCGGGCCGGCTGGCGGGCATCGTCGGTGCCACGGTCGAGGCGCCGGGCGTCGCGCCGATCATCCCCGATGCCTTCGCGGCCGGGGTCGCCGCGCTGAAGACCCGCGGACTATACCCGATCAACCATCTTGTCGTGGTGCGCGACGACGTTCTGGCCGCCAACCCCGGCCTTGGCGCAGCGCTGTTCGAGGCGTTCGCCGCGTCGAAGCGGCTTTATGTCGATGACCTCAGGGCGGGTCGGGTCGGCGCGCCGACCGCCGCCGACCGCGTTCACCTTGCCGCGCTCGACATCATGGCCGATCCGCTGCCCTATGGCATCGCGCCGAACCTCAAGACGCTTGAGACGCTGATGGGGCATGCCGTGACGCAGCGCATCATCCCGGCGCCCGTGCCTGTCGAAGATCTGTTCGCGGCGGAAACACGCGAACTGGTGGGGTGATGGCAGGGCACTGCACGGCGGTGGGGTGTGACAGGCCCCGTCCGTTCAGCTGACGGACCCGAGGAAGTCGATGACCCGGGCCGGGGTGTTTGCCTCTGTCTGGTCGGCCGCGACTATGTCCCAGTAGTCCGATCCGGTGAGGCATTCCTGCATGTAGCGGGCGGCCGATGTTGCGTGGAAGCCGTCTGATCCGGGAACGATCAGCGACGGGATATCCAGGCACATCAATTCTTCCGGTTCGGCGCCGGGCGAGGTGTCGCGGTCAAGAAGCCCGCGATACATCGCCGTCACAGTCAGCAAGTAGCGCGCTTTGTCCTGCGCCGCATACTGCTGCGCGAAGGCGCCGGAGTTGCGGATCGGCTGGCCCCAGGGGCCGCCGCGCGGATCGGCGGAAAAGTTCTTGTCATGGCTTTTGACAAGCTCGACCACGGCCTGAAGCCCGTTTTCCTCGACGAAGGCCAGGTGCCTTGCAAACCGCTGATGCCCGCTGATCCGGTAATTCGCCCCCCCGACGGGCCAGAAATGCACCATGGACAGGGTACGATCGGGGTGCGCGACGGCAAAGGCCGACACCGGGCAACAGCCCATGCAGCCCCCCATGAGATGCGCCCGCCCGATACCGAGGTGATCCAGAAGGCTGGCGGCTTGCCGGACATAATGAGCCCAGGTGATCCGTTCCACGCGCCCGTCCGACTGCCCGTTTTCGCGGCGATCGAACAGGATGCAAGTGAAGCGTTTGGGAAGGTGATCCAGCAGCCTGACCCGCGCATATACGCCAAGGTCCGTCCACTTCTCGATCCGGGCATCGAAGCCGCCCGGCGAAAACATCAGCAGCGGCGGCCCTTCGCCCATGACCTCATAGCGCGTGCTGAGCCCGTCGATCGTTGCGAACGGCATCAGGTCCTCCCCGGTTGGCCCTTGATCTGGCGTGCGGCACGGACATCGGCCGCGCATTCCGACAGCGCATCGTGGATTACACGCGCGACGTTGGCGTAGGTGTCGGGTTCCTTGTCGAGGGCGGCCACCGAATAGCCGGTCGCCGCCGACGACAGCCGGATGCGCCCATCCAGCCAGGGCCCGCCGCCGAACCCGCCGATGACCGGGATCGACACCGCCTTCACGACCTCTGGGCCGACGATCGGGCCGGAGTTGGTGAAATCCAGCAGCACCGCGCCCGCCTGCTCCAGCATCCGGGCCTCTGCGATCATTCGTTCGGTCATTGTGGCGGGCAGATTGGCCGCACTGCCCGCCTGGTTTTCATAGGGCAGGCCCATGGCAAGGGCCGTCTGCGGCGTCAGGCCGAATTGTGCCCAGACCGGGATGCCGGCCCGCGTCAGGGCTGTCACCGCCTCGGGATAATCCGCCGCGCCGTCAAGCTTGATCATGTCCACCCCGGCTTCCTTGACGAAGCGGATGGCGGCGCGAACGGCGCTGTCCACGCCTTCCTGCAGCGGTCCGTAGGGAAAATCCGCGCTGACCAGCGCCCGCTTGACCCCCCGGCGAACCGCCTTGGTGACGACCAGCATTTCGTCCATCGTCACGGCCAGCGGGTTGTCGTGGCCCCAAAGGTTCTTGCCCACCGTGTCGCCCACCGAAACGATTTCAACGCCCACGCGATCTGCGATGGCGGCCATCGGCGTATCCCAGGCGACGACACCAAAGATCTTTTCGCCGCGCGCCTTCTTTTCGTGAAGGTCGGGGATGGTAACGGCCGTCATATCACGAATTCCTCGAAGGTTTCGGGGGCGAACATTTCCTCTACCGTCAGGACCCGCGGCGAAAGACCTGACGCGTGGTGGTAGCGCAGGAAGGTTTCGAGCGTCCGGCGGTTCTTTTCGACGCCATAGGGCCAGAAATCCTCGCCCATCGTCGCAAGCGCGTCTTCGACATGGGCATGGAACCACGGCAGCATACCCTTCAGGGCCGCCGTTTCCCTCAGGCCGGCGTAGCAGATCTCCTGCGCCTGCCGGAACGCCTGGAACAGGTTCATCGCGATCCATCGGTTCGCTTCGTAAAGCTCGCGTCGGATGGCGATGACATGCATGATGGGGAAGATGCCGGTCTGCTGGAAATAGGCCCGTTCGACCGGCACGAAATCGGGAAACAGGCGCTTTACCCGAACCCCGTCGTAAGTCGACGGCTTGCGTGCCGTATGCAGCGCGTCGATTTCGCCGGTCGCCAGCATCTGGGCCAGCGTCTGGCCGGGGCCGATGCGTTCCACGCGGATGTTCGGTGGCAGGTCAAGCTTGAGTTTTTCGTCGCGATTGGGCGATTCCTCTCCGCCCGTGACATAAGTCACGCTGTCGATGGGCACACCGTAATGTTCCTGCAAAAGGCCCCGGATCCAGACCGGTGCCGTCATCTGGTACTCCGGCGTGCCGATCTTCTTGCCGATCAGATCCGCGGGTTTTTCGATGCCGGCGTCCGCATTCACATAAATCGACGAATGCCGGAAGAAGCGCGACGGGAAAACGGGAATTGCCACAAAGGGCCGATCCGGCTTGAAAAGGGAAACCACGTAGGAAGACATCGACATTTCTGCGGCGTCGAACTCGTGGTTGCGCAGCATGCGGAAGAAGGTTTCCTCGACGATCATGTTGAGGAAGGTCAGGTTGATGCCTTGCGGGCGCACGCGCCCGTCGATCATGGCCTGGACGCGGTCGTAGTCCCAGCAGCCCAGCGTCAGTCTAAGGTTTGCCATCGTGCGCTCCTGCCGCGTCAGTAGAATTCGTCGAAGTGAAGCTGCGTCATCGGAACGCCGCTGTCATGCGCCATCCGCTGGATCGCTCCAGACATGGCAGCCGGTCCGGCGAAATAGATTTCGGCTTCCGCCAGCGCCGCTCCAAAGGTCGCGTCAGCATGGTCATGCAGAAAGCCGGTCGCGCCATCCCAGCCCGCATCGGGCTCAGACAGAACGGCGGTAAGGCTGATGGCGGGGTCGATCGAAGTGACCAGCGAGGGATCGAACAGGTCTGCCCGGCTTCGGCAGCCATAAAGGAAATGCACCTTCCGGTGTGCGGTCAGCCCGGTCGCCGCCGCCCCACGCGCGATGGACACCATCGGCGACAGGCCGGACCCGCCCGCCATGAGGATCAGGTCGCGCGGGCTGTCGGGGCGAAGGTAGGCGGTTCCGTAGGGCCCGTCGAGCGTGACGGTCCCGCCCGGCGCGAGCGTATCGAAAAGGTATCCGGTCAATGCGCCACCCGGCACCCGCTTGATCTGAAAATGCCACAGGCCATCGCCGGGCAGGTTCGCCATCGAATAGGCCCGCGCGCTCGCGATCTGCGGGGCGGAAATCAGGGCATATTGGCCGGGTTCGAAGGCATCCGGCCCCTCCACCGCAAAGCGGAACTCGCGGATGTCACGGGTCACATCCTCAACCGACACAAGCTGTGCCTGACGCAGGGCTGGGCGCGCCGGTGCCAGCGCATCGGGCGTGGAGCGGAATTTCACGGTGCAATCGCCCTGCGGTATCGCCTGGCAGCCAAGCCAGCGGTTGCGCTTGAGGTCGCGTTCAGACCAGGCGGGCGCATCGGCGCGGGCATGATCTACCGCACCCTCTACCAGTTCGAAGCGGCAGTTCCCGCAAGACCCGACGTTGCAGGAATAGGGCATCCCGATACCTTCTCGCAACGCGGCGCGCAGGATCGTGTCACCGGCGGTGCATTCGAAACTTGCGTCACTTCCCGCAACGGTGATCCTTGGCATGGCGCCCCTTCCTGTTGTGACCCGTCAGACGTAGATTTTCTGGCGTTTGCCTGCGCCAAGGCGTTCCGAAATCTTGTCGGCCGTCGAAACGACCGCCTGCGCAAGCTTGCCGAACTGACTGCGCCTCACGCGGGTGCGCGGCCCGGCCATTCCGACGGCGGCAATTATGCGACCTTCGCTGTTGTAGATCGGTGCCGCGATGCAGCGGGTGCCGACATCGTGGATTTCGTCCTCGATCGCGTATCCGTTGCGCTTTACCTGCCGGATCTCGTTGCGAAGCTCCGTTTCGTCGACGATCGTCCGCGTGGTGCGCTGTGTCCGCGGCTGATCGAGCATGCGTTTCAGATCCGCCTCGCGCAGGCCTGACAAAAGCACAAGCCCCTCCGCCGTGCACCACGCCGGGCGGGTCTGGCCGGTGGCAGACCGAAGGCGCACGCTTTGCGGCCCTTCAAGGTCGTGCAGAAGGATCACGCCATTGCGTTCCAGAACGGCAAGCCGGACATTCTCGACGGTCTTTTCGCGCAACTCGTTGAGCAGCGGGCGCGATTCTGTCGCCACGTCCAGGCGCGAGCGTACCATCGCGCCAAGCAGGAACAGACCGATCCCAAGGCGGTAGCGGCCGGTTTCCGTGTTCTGTTGCAGCAGGTCCTCTTCCAGAAGCGCGCTGGCAAGCCTGTGGACCGTGCTCTTTGCAACGCCCAGGCGCTTCGCAAGTTCGCTGATACCAAGATCCTCGTCGTCTTTCGTGAAGGCCTTCAGAAGATGGATTGCCGTGGTGACGGAAGACAGCCGCGTGCTATCGCGCCGCGGGTTGCGGTTCGGTTGCGGCTTGTCCGTCGGGACTGGTTCCGTGGTCATCCCTGACCCTCCCGTTCTGTCATGGGGAACGGGGTTTTGTTTGCGGGTTCGCGCACCGGGCTGTCAACAGCGGGGCTTGGCGATTTCGGCGCCTGGGCGTGGTGATGGTCGTGGTCGTGGTGATGATGGCCGTGGCGCTGCGCCGGGGTCGCCTGCGCCAGCGCAGCTGCCGAAGCGATGCGATCGGCGCGCGACGGGGCGCGCGGATCGTCCGAGAACAGCAGCGACTTTACCGTGACCGGAACCGTCAGCGAGGGCAGCCGGATCTTGCCAAGGTCGATGAAGTCGAAGTCGCGCAGCGAAAGGCCGTCGAGGATTAGCAGGTCAACGCCCACGGCAAGTTCGTCGCGCAGGATGCCCCCAAGCGTCTGTGCGATATCGCCGTCGATCATGATGTAAAGCGGCAGGCCAGCCGCGATGCGCGGTGCCATCGCCGCCGCGACGCCATCGGCCAGCGCGCGGATGTCCCTGTAATCCGGCGGCAGCGTGTATTCGAACATCAGCGCCGCCTCGTGTCGCGTCACGTCGAGATCGAAGGCCTCGTAATGGCGAAGGATTGCTGCGGCAATCGCCGGGGCGCCGGGCCGTTGGCGCAGGTCGACGGCAGGCCAGAGAACTTGCATGCTGCGTCGCGGCAAGAGCCGCCCTGGCGACGTGATCGTGCTTGTTTGCCCTGAAAGCTGCACCGAATATTCCGAGGCACCCAGCGCCGTGGCCCGAATGCAGGCTGCGGCCGGGATCAGCGGGGCCCCAAGCGCACCGGCCGCGATCCGGTCCGCAAGGATCGGGCCGATGTGAAAGCCCAGATCCCCGAAATCGCGCGTTTCGCGCCCGGCCACATATTCACCTACGCCGCCAGACACCATGACGCCGCCCAGCCCCGCGGGAACCTCGGGCAGGTCGGTCAGGAACAGGGCTGCAAGGTCGTCGTCGATGCGCCCTGTGACGGCTCGTTCCAGGCAATCGACCATCCGCGCGGCAATCGCCTGCATGGTGGACAGCGGTGCGGGCGCACCGATATCCAGCAGCACGCCCACCGCCTTGGCGTGGTGGCGCCCGGCCGGGTCGATCCGGTCCACGCGGCCGTTGTGCGTCGCGATTAGCCGCCCCCCGACATGCAGCGCCGCGGTCCAGCGAACTTCGCCGTTTTCGACAAGGGCAAGCTTCGTCGTCCCCCCGCCGATGTCGATGTTGAGGATCGTGCAGCGCCTGTCGTGGCTTGCCTTCGCGGCACCCGACCCATAGGCGGCGAGCATCGCCTCCATATGGTTGCCGGCGGTCGCGGTGACGAATTCGCCGCCCTTTTCCGCCACGATCCCGGCAATGGCCTGCGCGTTTTCGCGGCGCAGCGCCTCTCCCGTCAGGATCACAACGCCGGTGTCGATGTCCGACGAACGGATGCCGGCGCCGGCATAGGCGTCGTCGATGATCTTCCCCAGCGCAGGGCCGTCGATCAAGCTCTCGTCGGCATAGGGGGTGAAGCTCACGGGCGATTCATGGGCCGTGTACCGGTCGACGATCACATATCGGCTGGCAAGGCTGGTGCCCACGCGTTGCAGGTGGATGCGCGAAAAGATCACCTGCGTTCCGGCCGATCCTATATCGATCCCCACCGATGTCAGGCTGACATTATCGCGTTGCCAGATCGGGTTTTCTTCCAGCGGGCCGGGGTCGATGTCGTCGTGGTCGTGATCCGCGTCGCCATCATGTTCATGGTCGAAAAGGGCGCCGAACATGTGATCGTCGATGGTGTGCAGGCCACCGCGTTTCTTGTCTTCGCCCGTGTCCACCATGCTGGTAATGTTCCTATATGCGGACCGTCGGTCCATTGACGCTACATTAGACGTGCCGTATCGTCCCCGCAACAGGAAATCGCACCGGGGAATGGCGCCGCTGCGAAAGGGAGGGCGGGGCGGATGGTCAAGCAGGCAATCGTTTCCGACGGGCTGGCCGAGAAATTTAAGGCCGAGAAGGAAACGCCCTACACGCGCTTCGTCGCGAACGAAGGGCTGGACATCATCAACGGGCTTTACGTGCCGAGCCTGCATGAGGTCGAGCTGAAGCCATGGGCCCGGCGCGGCGGCAATGCGGTATTCATCAACCACGACGCGTCGCGCACGTCGAACGACTGCTACGTGATGGAGATCCCCGCCGGCTCCAAACTGGCCCCGCAGCGCCAGCTTTACGAGGAAACGATCCTGATCCTGTCCGGCCGGGGGTCGACGACCGTCTGGAACGACAGCGGCGACCGCGCCAGTTTCGAATGGGGGCCGGGGGCGATCTTTGGCATTCCGCTGAACGCGCATCACCAGCATTTCAACGGGTCGGGCAGCCAGCCCGCACGCTTCGTCTCGGTGACGAACCTGCCGCCGCTGATGAACGTTTTCGAGGAGCCGGAGTTCATTTTCGGAACTGCGCATGATTTCAAGGGGCGGTTTTCCGGCGAACCCGACTACTTCGCCGAAAAGGGCGAACAGAAGGGACTTCTGATGGAAACCAACTTCGTCGCGGACGCGGTCAACCTGCCGCTGATCGAGGCGAAGGAGCGTGGCGCAGGCGGCGGCCACATCCGCTTCCAGCTCGCGAAATGTTCGATGAACAGCCACATCAGTCAGTTCCCGGTCGGCACCTACAAGAAATGCCATCGCCACGGTCCGGGCGCGCATGTGATCATCCTGTCGGGCGAAGGCTACAGCCTGATGTATCCCGAGGGTGAGGAGCCGACGCGCTACGAATGGAAGGTCGGTTCCATGATCGTGCCGCCGAACATGTGGTATCATCAGCACTTCAACACCGGCACGACGCCGGCGCGGTATCTGGCCTTCAAGTATGAAGGGGTGGCAATCCGCAACGCGCAGGGCGTCCCGAAGGCGTGGATCAGCCAGCGGATCGGCGGTGACCAGATCGATTACGCCGATGAATCGCCAGAGGTGCGCCGCATGTTTGCGGATGCGCTGGCGCGCCACGGCCTGAGTTCGGCGATGGATCCGGCCTATGAGGCAGAGCTGGCCGACTTGCCGCCCAAGGGTTGACGGGGCGGGCGACGGGGTCGCCCGATCGAATTGCTTGCCAGGGCGCCGACGGCGCCGATCTGATGGAGGACGGAGATGCTGCGCAAGGAAGTGAACGATCTGCTCACCCAGACCGACGCGGGCACGCCAATGGGGGACATGTTCCGGCAATACTGGATTCCGGCGCTGCTGGCTTCGGAACTGCCCAAAGACGATTGTCCGCCCGTGCGTGTGAAGTTGCTGGGCGAACGGATGATCGCGTTTCGCGACAGCAAGGGCCGCTATGGCCTGATGGATGAATTCTGCGCGCACCGGGGCGTGTCGCTCTGGTTCGCGCGGAACGAGGACGGCGGGCTGCGGTGCCCGTATCACGGTTGGAAATACGACTACACGGGCCAATGCGTCGACGTGCCGTCGGAGCCTGACGAGTCGGGCTTTCGCGAAAAAATCAAGCTTCGGGCCTATCCGCTGGTCAAGATCGGCGATGTCCTTTGGACCCATATGGGCGACAAGGATAATCGCCCGCCTTTGCCGACCTGGGAATTTGCGACCGTCCCGGCGGAACAGACCTACACCTCGAAGCGCTGGCAGGAATGCAACTGGCTTCAAGCGATGGAGGGTGGCATCGATTCAAGCCATGTCTCGTTCCTGCATTCCGGAAGTCTGAAAACGGACCCGCTGTTCAAGGGCGCGCGTGGCAACCAGTACAACCAGAATGACAAGAAGCCTGTCTTCGAAGTCGTGGAATCCGACGGCGGCCTGTTCATCGGCGCCCGCCGCATGGCGGAAGAAGGGCATTACTACTGGCGCATCACACCTTGGGTCATGCCTTCCTTCACGATGGTCCCACCGCGCGGCGACCATCCGGTTCACGGGCATTTCTGGATCCCGATCGACGGTGAAAACTGCTGGGCCTGGTCCTTCGATTATCATCCGACCCGCGCCCTGACCGCAGAGGAACGGCAGGCGATGATCGACGGCTACGGCGTGCACAACCAATATGTGCCCGGCACCTTCCGCCCGCGCCAGAACAAGGACAACGATTACCTGATGGACCGCGAGGCGCAGAAGCGCGGTGAAAGCTATTCGGGCATCTGGGGCATCGCCATGCAGGACGCGTCCTTGCAGGAATCGATGGGGCCGATCGTGGACCGGACGAAGGAAAACCTCGTGTCTACCGACAACGGGATCATCATGGCGCGGCATCGTCTGCGCAAGGCGGCGGAAGCCCTGCGCAACAAGGGTGTCGAACCGCCGGGCCGCACGCCCGAACACCAGATGGTGCGGTCGGCGGCACGGGTCCTGCCGCCGGATCAGCCCTTCAAGGATGCGATGAAGGACGATCTGCGCGTTCGTCCCGGCGTCAAGCAGACATCGGTGTAAGATGGCGTCGGTCGGCCCTTTCATCGACGTCAACCACCCGACGCTTCTGCACGGCTGCGCGCGGGCCGCCACAGCGGCGGAGGCGAAATATCGGGTGCAGTATCCGAATTCCCGCACCCGGTCGTCGCGCATCTTCGCGCTGGACCCGGGCGCGGCCGAGGCGATGTATGCCATTACGGAAGATCCCTGGAATGGGGCGCATTTCCTAACCGTGTCGAACGCCCGGCCCGTCGATCCCGCCGTGACCGCGGCAAGCGGGCTTCCGATCGCGCATCCCGACGGCAGTACGGCCGATCTTCTGGCTGAACTGGAGGGCGCCGACGTGGTCGTTCTGTTGGCGACGCGGGGTGACAATGAAGGCGCGGCAGAGGTCATCGCTCGCGAGGCCTTCGGGCGCAACATCATGTGCGCGGGGTTCGCGCTGGCCTCCGGCCAGCAGGATACGCAGGTCGATCGCGTCGTGAACTCCATGCGCCGTTTCGCCCGTGTGCTCGTCGTGGCGCGTGACAACGATTACATTCCGGCGATGCTCTCGGCGCTTCGGGCCTGAAGGAGACATTGATGACCCTTCTCTCTGTTCTGCCACTCAGCCTTCTGGTGGGGATGGCGCATGCGCTGGAGGCCGATCATCTTGCCGCCGTTTCCAACATGCTCACGCTCAACGGCAGCCGGGCGGCCCTCGCGCGGCGCGGCATGTTCTGGGGCATCGGCCACACCATCGCGCTGTTCGCGGCGTGCAGCGTTGTCATGATTCTCGGGCTGGCGATTTCCGAGGGACTTCAGGCCAGTTTCGAACTGGTCGTCGGCCTCATGATCGTTCTGCTGGCCAGCCAGACCTTGTGGCGCCTGTATCGGGACCGGGTGCATGCGCATGTGCACGATCACGACGGCACGCGGCACCTGCACCTTCATTCCCATAGCGGGGAGGCGATGGTTCATGCCGCGTCACCGCATCGGCACGAACATAGTGCGACCGACCTGAAGACGCTCGCGGTCGGGGTTGTGCATGGGACTGCCGGGTCCGGTGCGCTGCTCGTGCTGGCCGTTTCGGCAACGCAAAGCCTGTGGCAAGCAATGGCCTACTTCGCGGTCTTCGGCGTCGGGTCGATGCTGGGGATGGCCGCCGTATCCGCCGTGGCGAGCGTTGCGCTGAGCTGGGCACAGCAGTGTGCAACCTGGCTGCGCAATGGTGTCATCGGTGCGATCGGTGCCACGGGGGTTTGGATTGGCGGCAGCCTTTCCATCGAAAGCGCAGCTGCGCTGAATTTGTTCTAGGGGCAGGCGCATGTGCGGTGAAATAGACGACGCCGAGCAGGTCGGTTTGGATGTGGCGGAGCGACTTATGGTCCTGGCCCGGATGCTCAAGGTAGAACCGGGCGGCGAAACGGAGGGGGCGCCCGCTGGTCTTGACGCCTCGGCAGGGCGCGCGGCCTACATGGAGGCGCTTTTTGCCGCCGGTCTGCGGCGCGCCTTGGGGGATACCGCGGCGGCAGACCCGGCGGAGGCCGTCGACGCCATCGCCTGCCAAGCCATCGCATTTGCCAGGCTTGCGGGGTTCCTGGCCGGGCAGTTGCCGCCCGAAGCCGATCTTTTCCGTCCCGTGATGGAGGCGGTGCTGTCGGGCCATGCCGAAACCGCGCGCCTGACACAGGATTACCGCCTCCGTCAGGATGAATTGCATGGTCATTCCCATGACGACGACGGCAACCACCACCACCATCATCACCACGGCCCGCACGGCCACCTGCATGGCTAGGACCCAGGCGCATGGCCGGCTTCGGTTTCCTCGCTAGCGCGTTCTGGTGGCGCAAGGTAATTGGGGCTGCGTTCGGGAAGGGCTTTTGGGGCTTTTTCGCCGCGATGATCGGGATCGGGCTGGTTTGCCTTGCCCTGCGCGGCACGGATGACTTCCTTGCGACGCTTGAACATGATCTTGAGTTGATCCTTTCGACGCTGCCGCGCGTGATGGTTGCCCTGTCGGTTGCGGCCCTCATCTGGGTGATGCTGCCGCGCGACGAGGTTTCCGCCTTGGTTGGGCGCGACACAGGCATTCTTGGTCTTGTCGTCGCCACGGCCGCCGGTGCTGTAACGCCGGGCGGTCCGTCGTCGGCCTATGCGTTGCTTGCGATGCTGGGCGCCGCAGGAGCCGAGCGTGGGGCGCTGGTGGCCTATATCACCTCATGGGCGCTGCTGGGGCTGCAACGCATCCTGTTGTGGGACGTGCCCTTCCTCGGGCTGGAATTCGCGGCACTCCGCTTTGCCCTGTGCCTTCCCTTGCCCGTCATTGCCGGACTGATCGCAAGGCGCTTGCCGCTGTCACTGGATCTTGTTCTGGCCGCGGCCCCGGCGGCGGGCAGGAGGCGGCCGTGAACGTCGGCCTCGTGATCCTGACGGCCCTGCTGTTCGGGCTTGTTCTCGTCGCGATCCGCCGCAGCGAGGATCCGGGGCCGATCATCCAGCGCGCGATCGAACAGTTCGCGGTTCTCGTGCCGCGCATGGTCTGCGCGCTCATCGCCGCCGGTTTCATCGCGCAACTCATCCCGAAGGAAACGATTGCCGGATTTCTGGGCGAGGATGCGGGACTGGCGGCGCTGCCCATCGCGGCGGCGGCCGGCCTGATCGTTCCCGCGGGGCCGGTCATCGCCTTCGCCATCGCCGCCGTCTTTGCCCGTGCGGGCGCCTCGACCCCAGCGCTGATCACCTTCATCAGTGCTTGGTCGATCTTTGCGGCACACAGGATGCTGATCTACGAACTGCCCCTGCTTGGCCTGTCGTTCCTTCGCCTGCGGCTGCTGTCGGCAGGGGTGGTGCCCTTCCTGGCGGGCCTCCTGGCCTACCTGGTCGGGTTGGCCGTGTCGGTCGCGCCGCAGTTGACCACCCTGTGAAAGCGAACGGCACGGGCCGCGACCCGTGCCGACAGGCCGCATCCGACGCCGCGCCCTATTCGTCGGCGGGCGGCACCCAGACATCCTCGAACCCTTCGGCTGGTTCGAGCTGGTCGAACCAGTCAAGGCCAATGGCCTTCATCACCCGGCTGTTGCACACGATAACGCGGGCCTCTACCGCGGAATCGTTGACCCGCTTGTGGGCAACGTACGGCGGCACATAGATGAAATCCCCCGGACCCCAGTCATAACGCTTTGGCGTCGTGTCCCAGTTCCATTGGAAAGCGACATCACATTCGAAATGCACGTCGTAATGCAGGTCGTGACCGGACCCCTCGATCACGAAGGCGATTTCCTCCGTCAGGTGCCGGCTGGTGCCCGTGGCCTTTCCCGCGGCAATGAATTGCATGTAGATGTCGATGCAGCATTCCTTGGTGTCCATCCGCTCGTTGATGATGTGCTTGATCAGCCCGTCGGCCGACCGTTCCATGGGCATCTGGTCCCATTTCACCACATTCATCCGGTCCTGATATTCCTTTCGGAACTCCCGCGAGGCTTTCAGCGCGTCGTTGTAGAATGAAACTACCGGCCCGGCGGAGCGTGCACGCTGGCGTTCGATCGCATCGACGAAGGTTTGCGGATCCATGGTGTCGCTCCTTACAGGCTGGCCGGCGGCGCGTAGTCTTCGTGCCCCGGAACCGGGTCTTTCGGCGGGTAGTGAACCATCTTCTGAAAGATCATGTGCATGAACAGGAACAGCGGCTTGGCCTTCAGGACGAGCACGACGGTTTCATCGTCGCTGTCGCTCAGGTGCTGGTGCACACAGGCGTTTTCCACGATCAGCGCGTCGCCTGCTTCCCAATCGAGCCGCCGGCCGTCATGGATGTCGTGGCCCTTGCCCTTCAGTACGAAGAACACGGCCGAATTCATGTGTCCGTGGGTCTGGCCATAGCCGTGTGGCGCGTAGACATCGACATGCGCCTCGATCGACTGGGCGATCCGATTGGCTTGCGGGTTTATGACCTTCTTGCCGAAACTCTGCGGCCCGCCCTTCCATTTCATCTCGCTGGTTCGGTAGATCCGCGGCTGGCGATACAGTTCTTCCTTCAGTTCGCCGTAGGTGCCTTCCAGCGCACGCACGAAGGTACGCTTCTTGCTCCAGCGTTCCCAGACCACCGGTTCGCGGCCCTCCTCGCTGTTGTGGCCAACGCCCGGGGCTGTTTCGTCGGACATGCTGCCTTCTCCGGTCTCGATGGGCCGCAACTGGCCGCTGCGCCGGAATGCTACGAGTTTAACGCCCCCACCGTCAATGGGACGTCGTTCTGCATAAAGGAACGTTAGGCCTTTGCGCTGACGACCGGGAAGGGGCCTTCGGGAATGTCGAGGCCAAGATAGCGCGCCGGCTGGCCATCAAGAAGCGCACGGATATCCGCCGGGCCAAGACGCTTGACCAATTGGTCGACAAGGCCGAACAGCGGCAATGGCAGGCCCGCGTCTTGCGCGAGGGTCAGGACCACGTCCATGTCCTTTTCATGCCATGTCAGTCGAGTCGTGTCCCAGCGTTCAAGCGTGCCGTTCCGCGCGGGACACTTCAGCAAGGTCTGGCGCATTTCCCCCGCGTCAAGCCCGCAAGCCCGTGCCAGGGCAAGCGTCTCGTAGTTGGCGACACACAAGGCCCAGTGCATCATGTTGTTGCAGGTCTTGCCGATCTGTCCGGCCCCGCATGGCCCAAGATGTTCGACCGACCGGCTGTAGCACGACAGCACGGGCAGGACGCGCGCGATATCTTCGGCTGTGCCGCCGCAAAGCGACACAAGATCCCCTTCCTGCGCGCCGCGCAGGCCGTAAACGACCGGCGCATCCACAAATCCGATCCCCTGTTTGGCGCAGCGCGCCCCGAGGTCAATCATCGTGCGCGGGTCATTGGTCGCCGCCACCACGATGGTCGCGCCGACGGCGAGGCCGCCATCCAGCAGCCCGGCGACGATGCTGCGGGTCTGTTCGTCGCGTGCAGCCATAATCACAGCCACCTCAACCCGGTTGGCAAGATCCGCCAGCCCGCGGGCGGCCGATACGGCGCCGTCGGTGGCCGCGGCCAGGGCGGCCGCGTCCAGATCCCAGGCGATTACGTCATGTCCGGCTTTCGTGACATGCCCAGCCATCGCCGCGCCCATTGCCCCAACGCCCACAAATCCGACCTGCATGTTCATCCCCCCGTTTGGGTGCGTCGGCCGCCGATACCCGAATGGCGATGACCGCCCGCTCCTTCTCTGATTGGCGTAGCTCTCCGGGGCATCATCGTCCATACTCGGGAAGGCAAATCGCACCACTTGGAGTGGCTCTGTCCGCCATCAGCGCCCATGGGACAGTTTGGCATGTTTGCTTAGCGGAGGGTTTTCGGCTCATCTTAACCCCACTTGGAGTTGAAGATTGTCCGTCGTCGAATGATTTGGAACAGGCGGTCTGATTTTGGAGCGGAGAGCTCGGGCTCATCTGTTTCAGGTTATGCTGCTTGACGCTTGTGGTTCAAGCGGCGGTTTTGGATGGTCTTCTG
>JAURLI010000009.1 GCA_030831315.1 Alphaproteobacteria bacterium | reverse complement strand
TTCTTCACCTCGTCCGACAGCACGAAACCGATCTTCTGCCAGAAGGCGATGACGGCTTCGAGGTTGGGCGTGCCCTTGACCGAGTGCTGGAGCCGTCCGGGCAGGCGGTCGCTGGCTTTGCCCTTGTCATTGGGGGTGCCGAAAGTCAGCACGTGGCCGTCGGGATCGGCGATGGAAAAGGCGCCTTCGCTCTTGAACAGGGGGCTCGCGCCCGCTGCCGTGGCGATGCCCTGGCCTTCGACGTAAGCCTTGAGGGCGCCGAGGCGCGCAGCATCATCGATGGCAAAGGCGGAGAAGGCGAGGCCGTTGCGCTTGCCGCGGCCGATCAGGAAGCGCCGTTCGCTCCCCTTCAGGTCCCATACGCCATCGGTGACCTCGCTGGTGTCGAGTTCGAGGACGCGCTGGTAGAAATCGATGAGGACGGGTGGCTGGTCCGAGGTGATCTTGATGTGGTGCAGCCGCGCCGGCCACAGGGGGGATGAAGTCGTCATAGGCGCGTGTCCTCCTGGCAGGTTCTGACCTTTGCGCTCCGCCGCATGAAGTTTCCCCCGCCGGCACCCTCTGTACAACGGCGATCGGCCGAAAACCGGCGCTTGCGCGTTGCCAGATGGGGCAGCAAAAGAGGGCGGTTTGGGCGCGACACTTATTTATATATGGGCTACGCGCCCAACCGCCCTGAAAAATCCCATATTATGAGATTGAGCGCAATCCCCTTTGCGCGGATAATCCACCCTTCCGCCGGGAGGAAAGCCGCCCTGTCCAGCCTCGAACGCATGCTCAACGTTCTCGACGCTTTTTCCGAGGCAGAACCGGTCTGGACCGTCGATGCGCTCGGGGAAAGCCTCGGCCTGACGCGGTCTACGGCCTACCGTTACGTCAAGGAACTGTGCGAGGCGGGCCTGCTCGCCCCGGTCGGCGGCGGCGGCTACAGCCTGGGCCCCCGGATCATTGAGCTCGACCGCCAAATCCGTCATTCGGACCCGCTGCTCACGGTGGGGACGAGGGTGCTGGCCGATCTCCTGCCGCATCTGGGCGAGGGCATTCTCTTTATATGCGGCCTGAGGGGAGATTCGGTTCTTTCGGTCTGCCTCGCGGAAACCCCCAATTCCCTCGATATCAGCTATTCCCGGGGCCGTCCGATGCCGCTGTTCCGCGGTTCGGCCTCGGTCATCATCCTGGCCCATCTGCCCGAAGGCCGGTTGCGGCGCCTGTTCCGCGATCACGGCGATGCCATTGCCTCTGCCGGTCTTGGCCGTGACTGGATGGAGTTTCGCGCCAATCTTCGTGCCATCAGGGCCAAGCCTTTCCTGACTGGACGCGCCCAGCTCGACCGCGGCGTTTTCGCCATTTCGGCTCCGGTCTTCGACGGCGACGGCAATATCTTCGCGAGCCTGACTTTCGCCATGCCCGAACGACGCGCCGATGCCGAACCGGTCGAGACGCTCGCTGCGCGCGTTGTCGAAGGCGCCAAACGAATCACCGACGCTATCGGCGCACGCGTCACCGCGCAGGGAGCGGTCGACACTTCAACGTCCGGTTCCCAATCGCGCTGACGGCAATTTTTTGCATTCCGGACGAGGTCATCGTCCGGACGTCGGCGCGCCCGTCGGGGACGAAAAAACCGGTCCGAAGGCGTCTCCTCCCCAAAAAAACGCATCGAATGCAAAATTTTTTTTGGGGGCCGGTGGGCGTGGGGGGAAGGTCCCGTCACGAGGGGAACGCAGATTTCTCGGATGCTTTTCGACCTGCCGACACTGCGCATGATGCAGTGTCGGTGCAAGGTGTTGCAGCGTAGATGCACCACGTCGGATGTTCTCTCCGATACATGAAGGGGACTTTCGCCAACGCCCACGCAATTCAAATGTGTGCTGGCGCATCCGTCCCTTGGCCCGCGGGCAGCCGAACAGGAAACCCAAGGAAATCCGCCGCTTTCACAGGGGCCCCTCTGGGGCGGGGATTGCCGCAGCGCAAACAGTGCCGACCCAGTGGCGGTATCTCTGAGTCTCTGCCGCAATGAAAATGAATGCATGAAAGAGAGTGCTGCATCGGTACTGTCGCAACGCGGCAAGATGACAATCGGAGTCGCTGCAAGTCGTCGTCGTGATTCGTGTCGTGTTGCAAAAATTGAATCGGGAACCGGGTGTCGGTCCATTTTGACGGCTAAAAAAATCTGAAAGGGGATTGCAAGTGTTTTCTTGCAAAATCCCATATTAATAGTTCATTATCCTTTTCGAGCCGATTATTCGGCCATCGTTAGTACCTGCGTAAAAGTTTTCACCGCGTTTATGTTCAATGCATCTGTTACTGCTCTGCGATGCAGTAACCCTCGATGGAGAACAGCATGAAGAAGCCTGCGAAGAAGAAGACTGCGAAGAAGAAAGCCGCGAAGAAGACCGCCAAGCGCAAGACCGCGAAGCGGAAGACCGCGAAGCGCAAGAAGGCCACGAAGCGTAAGGCTTCGGCCCGCCGCACTCCCGCCAAGCGGAAGCGCGTTGCGAAGAAGCGCAAGTAATCAGCCGTGACGAAGGTGCCTTCGCGTAAGAGCACCCGGTCCGGTAGCCGGCCCAAGGCCGGAACTGCTGGGAAGGGTACTTCGAAGAAGGCACCGGAGCGGTTGAACCGAGTAAACGAGCGGGCGTCGACACCTAGTGTGTCGGCGCCCGTTTCGTCTTTGGCGCGGCCCAGTTTCGGCATCCCGCTTGCCCGTGAGCAATGCTACGTGTGCTGGATGACGCCGCCCGCCAATCCTCCGCCCATGCCGATGCCCCCTGAAAAGATGCGGATGGTCCACCACCGTTATCTGGTCGATCTTGAGCGTAAGGGCATTCTTTTCGCGGCCGGTCCCTTCGTTAACGAAAAGGGAGACCGGGTCGGGCTCGGGATGATCATCATCCGGGCACGCTCGACCGCCGAGGCGACCAAGATCGCCATGCGCGAGCCTTATACAAAGGCGGGCCAGCGCGTCATGACCATCACGCCATGGCAGCGCAACGAGGGTAGCCTCCGTCTTTCGCTCAATTTGGCCGATGGCGAGTTGCGAATCGATTCCCGCACCTACGCGATTTCACCGAAGAATCGCTAGCCCTTCCTCCGCCTCGTTTCCCCGTCTCTTGATTGCCGGAAAAAGTGTTGTTTTCTCTGCGAAGAGAAGGCACGATTTGGCCCAATCAAAGGGGGCCATACGCCCCCCTTATATAAGTTCACGCCCCAGGGCGGCGGCCATGACAGTCAGGGGTAGGCTTATATGGCGGGGATGCTTGAAGTCCGAAATCTGTCCAAACATTACCGGCGCGATGACGGCACCGGGGTGCACGCGGTCGACGATGTGTCGCTTTCCGTGGCCGAAGGCGAGTTCGTGTCGGTCATCGGGCCGTCCGGTTGCGGCAAATCGACCCTGTTTTCGGTCATCGGCGGGTTAGTCGGCGACTACGAGGGCGACGTGGTGGTCGATGGCCAGGTCGTGCGCGGCACCCATCGCGACATCGGCATGGTGTTTCAGGAAGAATCGACCTTTCCCTGGCGGACCACGCTGGAAAACGTCGCCTTTCCCCTGGAAGTCGCCGGAATGCCGAAGGCGGAACGCGAGGAGATGGCGCGGCGTTTCGTTCGCCTCGTCGGGCTCGAGGGCTTCGAGGACCGCTATCCATCCGAACTCTCGGGCGGCATGAAGCAGCGCACGGCGATTGCCCGCACGCTCGCCTTTAGCCCCAAGATCATGCTGATGGACGAGCCTTTTGGCGCGCTCGACGAACAGACCCGTATGCTGCTCGGCGACAAGATCCTGCAGATCTGGCGGGAACTGAAGCAGACGACCCTGCTCATCACCCACAACATCACCGAGGCCGTGCAACTGTCGGACCGCGTCGTCGTTATGAGCTTCCGGCCGGGGCGCATCAAGGAAATCATCCCTATCGACCTGCCGCGGCCGCGCAGTTCCGAGATCATCGCGACCGACCAGTTCGGCCGGTATGTCGGGGCCATCTGGCAACTGCTGAGGGAGGAAGCCTCCCGCGGCATGGTCGAGGCCGAAAACGTCTGACGCTTCAAGAAGTGGGGCCATCGTCAACATCGGCCCCGTCCGTTACCTGAAAAACAGGAACCACAGGAGAGGCATATGAAACTCAGGACACTTACCGCAATTCTTGCGGCCGCCGCGGCGTTCGCGTTCGGCACCGGCAATGCCGTTGCCGCCGACAAGGTCAAGGTCGCGGCCAGCCAGAAGGGCAACTGGTCGACGGCGATGGTCGTCTGGGCCGAACAGCAGGGCTATTTCAAGGCTGAAAACCTCGACGTCGAGGTGGTCTGGACCTCGGGCGGCTCCGACGCCCAGCAGGCAGTGATTTCCGGCGCGGTCGACATCGCCACCCAGACCGGCACGCTCGGTATCGTGTCGGCCTTCGCCAAGGGCGCGCCGATCCGCGTCATCGGCGCCTCGATGACCGGCTCGGGCGGGTTGTTCTGGTATGTGCGCAAGGACAGCAAGATCAAGACGCTCGCCGATGCGCCGGAAGGCGCGACGATGGGCTTCTCGCGCCCCGGTTCCTCGACCAACCTGGTTGCCGCCGCGCTGAAGGATCATTTCAAGTCGAAGGTGAAGCTGGTTTCCGCCGGTTCCGCCACCGCGACCATGACCCAGCTGCTGTCCGGCCAGATCGACATCGGCTGGGCCTCCCCGCCGGTTGGCCTCGACAAGGTCCGCTCGGGTGAAATCCGCATCATTGTCCAGGGCGACGATGCGCCGACCGTGCGCGACCAGTCGATCCGCGTGCATGCGGTCAATGCCAACTGGCTGAAGGCAAACCGGGGCGTCGCCGAACGCTTCATGCGGGCGATGTGGAAAGGTCACCAGTTCGCCTATTCCAAGGAAGGCATGGCGGCCTATTCGAAGTTCGCCAAGATGCCGATTGACCTCGTCGAGGATGTCACCAAGTACTCGACCCTGAAGAATCACGCTTACTGGCCGGTCGGCGGCATGGATCAGACGATCAATGACGCGCTTGCCAACAAGCGTCTGAAGAAGGCGCTGACCAAGGCGCAGCTCGATGAGATGATCCAGGTCGTCTACAAGCCGAAGATGTAATCGGCCTACTGATCCGGCAAAGAGGAGGACGGCGATGCGGCAATCCACGATCATGAGCGCGAAGGTGGCGTTCGTAGGGCTTGGGTCGCTCGCCGTCCTTGTCGCCGCCGCCGAGTATTCGGTGGATGCTGGCTGGGTCAGTCCCTTCATCCTCGCGCCGCCTACCGAAATCTGGTCGGCTGCGGTTGAGATTTATAAAGAGGAAAAGCCCTTTCGCGCCCTCGGCCTGACCCTCGGCACGACGCTGGCGGCCATCGTACTGGCGATCAGCATCGGCCTGCCGTGCGGTTGGGCGCTATGGCGTTACCAGACGGTGGGGCGTGCCTACGAAGGCTGGCTGGGCGCGCTGTTCGCCTCGCCCAAGCTGCTGCTTTATCCGCTGTTTCTCGTCCTGCTCGGCCGCAACGTCGGCATGCTTCTGATCATGGGCTTCGTGACGGCGACGATCCCGATCATGCTCAAGACCCGCGAAGGGCTGGTGACGGTTTCACCGACGCTGATCAACGTCGGCAAGGCTTTCAACATGACCGAGCACCAGATTCTCTGGAAGATCATGCTGCCGTCCGCCGTTCCGATCATCTTTACCGGCATCCGGCTGAGCATGATCTACACGCTGATCTCCATCGTGGCGCTTGAATTCCTGCTCAATTTCGAAGGGCTCGGCGGGATGGTCGGGGAAATGTACGACCGCTACAACATCCCGGCGATGTATGCGGCGATCATCTTCGTCATTCTCATGAGCCTCATCTATTTCCGAATCGTGCAAAGGATCCAGACATGGCTGAGGTCAGTCTAGAGCGGGTTACCGAAAGCGAGCGCGCGGGCTTTCTGACGACCGAGCTTCGCATTCAGATCGGCACCATCCTCGGTGTCTGGGCGTCGTGGGAAGCGCTCGCCCAGTCGGGCCTGTTCTATCGCGATATCGTGCCTTCTTCGTTGCGGGTCTTCGCGGCGATGTGGCGGCACCTGACCGAGGCGGAGTTTTACCACCACTTGGGCGTCACCAGTTACGAAGTGCTGGTCGGGTTCGCCATCGGTTCGATCGCGGGCATCGGTCTCGGCATCCTGTTCGGCGTGCGCCGTTTCCTCGGCCGGGTCATGGATGGCTACATCCTTGCGCTGGCGCCCGCGCCGAAAGTGGTTTTCCTGCCCATCCTGATGGTGGTTTTCGGCATCGGGGTGGGCTCCAAGATCGCCATGGCGGCGCTGTCGGCCTTTTTTCCCGTCGTTCTGTCGACGGTGGCGGGCATGCACCTGATCAATCCGACCCTGATTCGCGTCGGCAAGATGTTCAATGCCTCGCCCTGGCAGATGGTGACGAAGGTCTACCTGCCGTCGCTGGTGCTGCCGGTCGTCACCGGGCTGCGGCTCGGCCTTGGCGTCGCGATCATCGGCACCCTGGTCGCGGAGATCAAGCTGGCCAAGGCGGGCCTCGGCTTCCTCGCCATCCAGAACTACGAGCTCTTCCGCATCCCCGAGATGTATTCGGTCATCATCATCATCTTTGCCCTCGCCATGGGGGCGAATGCGATCATGACCAAGCTGACCGATCGCCTGACCCAGCGCGGTATGCCCAAGGTGGAAGTCTCGGGCGCGGCCTGAGCGTCTAGTCGCAGGCGGCGGAAGCGGCGGTGGTCTTGTCGCCGAGGTATTCGATCGCGCAGGTCATCCCGGCCTTCAGGCCCTTGGCATCGTCCTTCTTGCCCGCGACCGTCACCTTGCTGCGGCCGCTGATGATCACGGTTTCCGTCTTGCCGCCGTCTGCAAGGGTAATGGCGAAACGGCCCTTCTTGCCGGGCTTGCCCAAGGTGGCGCGCACGGTCTTGAACTTCACCTTGGTCAACTGCTTGGGCGGCGTCTGCAGCTCGTTGATGCGGGCGACCAGCGCGGGCGGCAGGCTGTAGGCGCGCTCGACCAGCGAAGCGAGGTGTTCGGGGGAGACCGGGTCGACTTCCAGCCTGCTCTTTGCCGCGTCGGCGACGAAGGCGGGATCCTTCATGGTGTCCATGAAAGCCTTACGCAGAGCTACCAGGCGGTCTGCCGGCACGCCGGGGGTCGTGATGTAGGGGCGGCCGAATTCGTAGGACAGGAACACGGTTTCCAGGATGCGGCGTTCGTCCTCGTTGCGCGCCATGTCGAGCGCCAGCGGCACGTCCGGAAGATCCTTCGCCTTGCGCAGACCCATCTGGAAAAGGATGTTGATCTTCTTGTCCTTGAGCCAGTCGGAATGGCCTTCCTTGAGACCGAACCAGGTGTAATCGATGCGTCCCTTGACCTCTCCGCGTTCCATGGCGAGATCGACCTCGCTGCCGCTCAGGTAGCCGACGACGACGTTGAAGCGCATGCCGAGAAGCCCGCGGAACAGGTATGGGTGCGTCACCATCGGTGTCGTGGTACCGACGCCGCCGACGACCAGGTCGGTCGTCTGCAAATCCTTGTAGGACTTGACCGCCCCATCGTGCCAGGCAACCCCGACCGAGGTGGTGCTGGCGATGGAACCCAGCCAGTTGAACTTGCGGGCGTCGAACCGGGCCTTGGATTTCGGGCCTTCGAACAGGGGATCGAAGGAAATGAAGCTGTGGATCGCGGAAACCAGCGTGCCGTCCTTGGGCGCGACGTTGTAGACATAATTGACGGCGCGCTTGCCGCCCGCACCCGGCATGTTTTGCACGACGATGCCGGGGTTGCCCGGGACATGGCGGTTGAAATGGCGCGAGAGCGCGCGGGCCGGGACGTCGTAGCCGCCGCCCGCCGCCGTCGGCACGATCAGGGTCAGGCGCTTGCCTTTGTAGAAATCGGCGACGGCGTCGGCCCGGGCGGCGGGCGCGATTGCGGTACAGGCAAGCAAGCTGCCGGCAATGAGGGCGAGGGGGCGCGGGCTGGTCATGGTCGTTTCTCCCTGAAAATTCCCGATTGATCCGGCGCTCGTCGGTGCGGCGCCGATTGGCGGATATGATAGCTATTCCGGGCCGCGCCGAGACAGAATTTTTGAATATCGGAAGATATTTTTGAGTTATACGATGGCCCATACCCGCCCGGACAAGAGGCGGCAGGAGGAGAGGGCTTGCATGACCATTGAAAGGCTGGACGCGGTATCCCGCGGGGCCGACAGGGCGCCAAACCGGGCGGAAATCCTCGCCCGTGCTCGCGACCTTGCGCCCCGCCTGCGCGATCGGGCCGAAGACGCCCGACGCCTGCGCCGCGTTCCCGATGCCACCATGGCCGATTACGACGCCGCCGGGATCATTCGCCTTGCCCAACCCGCGCGGTTCGGCGGCTTCGAACTTGGCTGGGACATCCTGTGCGAGGTGACGGAGATCCTCGCTGCCGCCGACGGCTCGCAAGCCTGGATTGCGCGCATCATGGCCGATCATGCCCAGATGGTCGCGACCTTCCCGGCCGAAGCGCAGGATGACGTCTGGGGCAAGAATCATTTCGCTCACATCTCGGCCGCCTTCGACCCGGTGGGCCGTGCGCGGCCCGTCGATGGCGGCTTCAGGTTTTCCGGGCGGCACGGATTTTCGTCCGGCGTCGATCACGCCCAGTGGGCGATCTGCGGCGGCTACATCGAGCGCGAAGGCGACAAGCTTGACGGACCGCATTTCTTTCTGGTGCCGCGCGCCGATTTTTCCATCATCGACGACTGGCATACGGTGGGCCTCGAAGGAACCGGGTCCAAGAGCTTCGAGGTCAAGGATGCCTTCATTCCCGCCCATCGCCGGCTTGATGGCGCCCGGGCCCGCGTGGGCGAGGGGCCGGGTACGGCGATCAATCATGCGCCTGTTTACAAGACACCGCGCGGCGGCATCACCTCGACGGGCTTTGCAGCACTTGCCGTCGGCATGGCGCGTGGCGTTCTGGAGGAATGGCTCGTCTATACCGCGCCACGCAAGTCGCGGGGAATTTCAGTCGGCAAGCAGCCCGGCACGCAGATGACGGCGGCGCGAGCCTCGGCCGAGATCGACGCGGCGGGAGCGCTTTACCTCGGCACCATCCGCAACGCGATGACGGTTCTGGAAGCGGGCGGCAAGCTGAGCGAGATGGACCTGATGACCTCGCGCCGCAATGTGGCGTTCGCCTGCAAACTCGCCCTCAAGGCCGGGACGCGGCTGTTCAACGCGGCGGGTGGCCGGGCGCTTTACCAGGGCAACGGGATCGAGCGCCAGTACCGCAACCTGCTTGGCGCCGTGTCCCATCACGGTGTGCAATGGGACGTGGCGGCCTCTGGCTATGGCGAGATGCTGCTGGCCCGCCACGGCGGCTGAGGCAGGCACTCGGGGCCTTGGGGCCCCGGCTGGCAAGGTGCCGAAATTGGTGTAGAGTCGCACAAAACCGCGGGCAGGCTAGAGCCGCCCCGACACAAGAAACAGTCTTACAGGAGGAACACATGGCAAGCGCAGCAGATCTTTCCGGCATGATGGCAATGATGCCGGCCTTTGCCACCGACGATGCGGCCAGCATGGACGCGACGGATACGGTGGACCTTGGCCGCCTCGAGGCCGGCCTCAACCGCATGGTAGAAGACGGCGCCGGGGTCATTTCGACCTGCGGCTCCTTCGGTGAATTCCATACCCTGCTGTTTCCCGAATTCCAGAAGCTGAACGCGGCGGCGGTGGAGATCGTCAACAAGCGGGTGCCGCTGTTCGTCGGCTGTACGGCACTCAATTCCCGCGAAGCCGTGCAGAAGATGGCTTATGCGGAAAAGATCGGCGCCTATGGCGTTCTGGTCGGCGTGCCGTTCTATTTCCCGTCGTCCCTCGACAACGCGATCCGCTTCTACAAGGAAATTTCCGCGCGTTTCCCCAAGCTCGGCATCATGATCTACCACAACCCGGCGCTGCATAACGTGACGCTGCCGGTGCCGGCCTTCCAGGAACTGGTCAAGCTGCCCAACCTGATCGCCATGAAGGACAGCCACCGCGATACCATCCAGTTCATGAAGCTGCAGGAAATCGTGAAGGGCAAGATTTCGGTGTTCTGCAACTGGATCCAGTTCCATCCCTATTACGACCTGGGGGCGGCCGGTTTCTGGTCCATCGACGCGTGGATGGGGCCGCAGCCGCTGCTCGCCTACCACGAGGCCGTGACCAGCGGAAACATCGACCGCGCCAAGGAGATCATGTTCGCGATCTCGCCGGTGACGGCGGATCCGAAGGTCAACCTGTCGTGGCGCGAGACCGCGTCTAAGGTGGGCATCCGCCACGCGGGCTATGTCGATCCGGGCCCGCTGCGTCCGCCTTTCATCGAAATTCCCGAAGACGTCGACAAGGCCCAGAAAGCGCGCGCCGAAAAATGGCGCAAGCTGTGCGAAACCTATCGTCCGTCGCGGGTGCGTTCGGCGGCGGAATAGGGCGCATCGGGGGCAGGGGTGGCGATCAACCTTATCGGAGAGTGGCAGGCGCTCGACACCGCGCTTGACGACAAGGTGCCCTGCCTGCTCGGCACCGCCGACAGGTTGGGGCAGGCGCAGATCAGCCCCAAGGGCTCGATGATGGTGTTCGATGCCTCGCGCCTTGCCTACTGGGAGCGGGCGGGGCGCAGTGCCGTCGCCAATATCCGGGCCAATCCCAAGGTCGTCGTCTACTGGCGCAACCCGGCGCTCAAGCTGGCGCTGCGCTTTTACGGCACCGCCGGCATCGTCCAGAGCGGCGCATTGCGCGATGCGGTCTGGGCCCGCACAATACCGTTCGAACAGGAAAAGGACCCCGAGCGCAAAGGCGTGGCCGTCGTCATCGATGTGACGCTGGTCAACGATCTTTCGGGCAAGGTCCTGCAACAGGCGTGAAAAGCCTAATGGGGGCGTGAAGATGGCAGCGGCAAACGGCAAGTTCGACGTCGGCGGGGTCAAGATGGACCAGCCGTTCAAGATTCGCCGCCTTGGGCATTTCGGCATGAATACCCAGGATCAGGCGGCGATGATCCGCTTCTATACCGATCTCGTCGGATTCAAGATCGTGGACCTGCGCGATCCCCTCAAGGGCAAGGGCAATCCGCCCGAATTCGCCGACATGGGCGACTGCACGGCCTATTTCACGCGTTATGCCTCCGACCATCACGCGCTGGTGTTCTACAACCACCGCTACCGCATGAAACTCGATCCCGAAGGCAAGCGCTTCTGGCCGGGCAATACCATCAACCAGCTGACCTGGCAGGTCGGCAGCCTCAAGGAAGTGGTGGACGGCCATCACTGGCTGACCGAAAGCGGGCAGCCGATGGTGCGTTCGGGCCGCGACATGCCGGGGTCGAACTGGCACACTTACGTTAAGGATCCTGACGGCCACATCAACGAGCTTTATTACGGGATCGAGCAGATCGGCTGGACGGGCCGTTCCAAGCCCGCGCCGATGTATGCGCGTGAATTCCACGACATTCCGCCCTTGCCCCAGATCGGCGAATTCCAGGAAGTCGAGGATTCGATCAAGCAGGGCGTCGATTTGATGTCGGGCTATCGCTACAAGGAAGACCATCTCAAATTCGACTACGACGTGCAGGGCATCCGCATGCCGCGGCCCTTCCGCGTGGTAAAGATGGGGCCGGTCGGCTTGTTCGTGAAGGACATCGAGGCATCGCTCGCCTTCTACCGCGATCACCTCGGCTTCATCCCGACAGAGGTCACCACGGTGCACGGCCAGAAGGTGCATTTCCTGCGCAACTGCACCGAACACCATTCGCTGGCGTTGGCCCCGGTGGCCTTGCGCGAAAAGCTCGGCTTTTCCGACCACACGACGACGATGTTCTTCGGCCTGCAGGTCGCCAATTACCAGCAGCTTCGCGATGCCGTCGCGTTCTTCCGCAAGAAGGGCTACCGCCTTGCCGAGGTTCCGGCGGAACTCACCCCGGGCATGGATCACAACATCATGCTGTTCGATCCCGATGGGCAGGCGCTTCAGCTTTACTACTACATGGAGCAGGTGGGCTGGGATGGAAAGCCGCGTTCGGCATCGGCGCGCCCCGCAGTCAAGCAGGGCGCCTGGCCCGACAGCGTGCCCGAGATGCCCGACAGCTACCGGGGCGAGCCGTTCCTCGGCCCCTGGAACTGAAAAAAGGGCGGTCCCGCGGGACCGCCCCTCTTCGTTACGAGCGATGGTCGTCAGTTGCAGGCGAGCGCCACGACCGAACCACCTTCGGTGGCGAGCGAGGCCTTGCACGACTGCCCGACCTTGACGTCCTTGGCGGAGGCTTTCTTGCCGCCGACCGTGACCTTGGTCTGGCTGTTGACCCGTCCGCGCATCTTCTTGCCGCTAGCCTCCTCGAACTGCATGACGCCTTTCTTGCCGAGGTTGGCAACCTTGACGGTATAGGTCTTGATCTCGGCGAGTTTCACAGCCTTGTCGTCGCTGACGGCAGCCTTGGTGCGCGCCTTGATGGCGTCCGAGGCGCCGGTGACGCGCTTGAACAGATCGATCACCTCTTCGGCGTAGACCGGGTTGACCTCGAGCTTCGCCTTGGAGGCTTCCGCGAGGAAAGCCTTGTCCTGGGTCAGGGCCTTGAATGCCACCTGCAGCGCTTTGGCGCGGTCGGCGGGCACGCCCGGGGGCGCGATATAGGGCCGGCCGACGGTCTGGCGCGCGTAGATCATTTCCAGCACCTGGCGCTCCTCGGGGTTGCGCGCGAAGTCGGTGATCAGCGGTACGTTGGGCAGTTCCGGATGCTTGTTCAGGGCGAACTGCACGACCGGTACCCAGGCGCCGGTTTTGAGTTCCTCGCCATAGCGGGCCCGGAAGGGCGCCCAGGAGATATTGGCGAGGATCTGCACTTCGCCGCGCGTCAGCGACAGCACGACGTCAGCTGAGCCGGGATAGCCCGACACGATCTTGAACTTCGTGCCGAGCATGTTCTGGGCGGCGACGACGAAGGTTTCCATGTCCGAGCGCGTGGCGCCGACGATGGATTCGGTCGTGAATGAATCCTTGAACGATTTGATCGGGGCATCGCTGCGCCGGACCATCACGGAGACCTCATTTACGACAGAGCCGAGCCAAGTGAACTTGAACGGGTCGAACTGTGCCTTGCTGGCGAACTGGCCGTAGATCGGTTCGAAGAAGACGCCGCGTTGGGCCGCGCCGATGTAGCTGCCGTCCTTGGCCGCGCGGTTGTAGATGAAGTTGGCCTGGGCGAGGCCGCCGGCACCGGGCATGTTCTGGGTCACCATCGACGGATTGCCCGGAATGACCCTGCCGAAATGGCGCGCCATGAAGCGGGCATAGGTGTCGTAGCCGCCGCCCGGTGCCGAGGCGACGACGATGCGCACCGTCTTGCCCTTGTAGAAATCGGCGACTGCATCGGCGCGCGCTGTGTTCGGTGAAGAAGCCAAAGCGAAACCGAACAGCAAAAACGGCACGCCCAAGGCGCGCCGCGCAAATGACATCTTCATGGATGCCTCCCTGTGAGGATCGTTGAAAAGCGCTTTATAGAAGGATGTTAGGCGAGAATCCTCTGGCCCGGGAAGAGGGATAAAACGGCGGATTTCCGCCCTTTGGCGAAACGCCCTAGCGCCGCCGGCCACCCATGTTGGCACCCGCATCGCAGACCAGCGTCTGGCCCGTCACCAGGTCGGGGCCGACGATCAGGCCAAGGATCACGCCCGCGACCTCTTCGGGTGTCGCCGCCTTCTGCAGGGGGGAGCGTTCCTCCCATTCGCGGACATGGGCCTGATAGTGGTCGCTGTCGAGGTTGTGCAGGTGCCAGCGGCCCTGCACGAAGCCCGGGCAGACGGCATTCACCCGTACCTCGGGCGCGAGCACGCGGGCAAGGGCGATGGTCTGGGTATTGAGCGCCGCCTTCGACATGCAATAGGCGATGGACGAACCCGATCCGAAGATGCCCGCGGTCGAGGATACATTGACGATGGCGCCGCGCCCCTGGGCCTTCAGGTGCGGCCCCGCCGCGCGCGCCATCTGGAAGGGGCCGATCGAATTGACAGCGTAGATGCGCTGGAAATCCTCCGCCGACAGGCCGTCGAGGTTGGCGGCCGGTACGAACTTGGTCGTGCCCGCGGAATTCACCAGCACGTCGAGGCGCCCGAAGGCTTTGACCGCTTCCGCCACCAGCCTGCGGCAGTCCTCGTCCTTTGCAACATCGGCCTGAACGACGATGGCCTCGGCTCCGGCGGCGCGGCAGGCGGCGGCGCTGGTCTCGGCATCATCGCGGCTTTTGCTGTAATTGATCGCAACCCGGCAGCCGCCCTCGGCCAGCAGCTTCGCGGTCGCGGCGCCGATGCCGCTTGCCGAGCCCGTGACGATGGCGGCGCAGCCCTTGATGTCCATTTGCCGTTCTCCCTGTTGGACCGCCATTGTAGCCGCAGGGCCGAGGCCGTACCATTGCCGCAAACGTGATTACGGGAGGACAGCAGGATGAAACCCGGCGCCTATGGGCCCTTTCCCTATTCGGCGATTATCGACCGGCCGCCGCTCAAATGGCCGAACGGCGCGCGCGTCGCGGTCTGGGTCAACGTCAATCTGGAGTTCTTCCCCTTCAACGAGAGGGTTCCCCAGACCCACGGCCACATACCCGACGTTCCGGGCTGGTCGCGCACGGACTACGGCAACCGCGTCGGCGTGTTCCGGGTGATGGAAGTGATGGACCGCTTCGGCGTGCGCGGTACCGCGGCGCTCAACGCCGAGGTCTGCGACCATCATCCCCGCATCATCGAGCGGGCGAAGGAATTGGGCTGGGGCGTCATCGGCCATTGCCAGTCGAATTCGCGCCCGCTGAACGAGATTCCCGCCGACAGCGAACGCGCGGTGATCCGCGCTACCCTCGACACAATTGAAAAATGCTGGGGGACGCGGCCGACGGGCTGGCTCGGCGCATCCATGGCGGAAACGGCCGATACTCTGGAACACCTCGCGGCCGAAGGCATCGCCTATACGGCCGACTGGCTCAACGACGATCAGCCGTTCCTGCTCGACGTCAGGCGACCGGACGGCTCGCGCATGGTGGCGCTGCCTTTCGGACAGGAAACCCACGACAAGGGCAGTTTCCAGCGCCGCTCGGCGACGGCGGACAGCTACGCGCAGATGCTGAAGCGCACCTTCGACGTGCTGTGGCGCGAGGGCGGGCGGGTCATGCCCATCGCGCTGCATCCCTTCGTCATCGGCGTGCCCGCGCGCATCGGCGGTCTGGAGGACGCGCTCCGCCATATCGCAGGCCATGACGGCGTCTGGCTCGCCACCGCCGACGAGATCGTCGCAGCCTACCTGGCGCAGGATCCCAAACTGCTGTCGCTGGAAATTTAAGACCTAGAAGCGGTCGGCGCCGAAGCCGGCAAGATCGACTTCGGGTTTGCGCCCGTCGATCAGGTCGGCAACCACCTGGCCCGAACCCACACCCATGGTCCAGCCGAGCGTGCCGTGGCCGGTATTGAGGATCAGGTTGCGCAGGCGCGTCGGCCCGATCACCGGCACGCCGTCGGGCGTCAGCGGGCGCAGGCCCGCCCAGAATTCGGCACTGGCGCCGTCCATGCAGCCGGGAAACAGCCGCTCGCCCGCGGTCAGCACGGCGCGCGCGCGGGTTTCGTTGATGGTTTCGTCATAGCCGTTGAATTCGGCGGTGCCTGCGATGCGCAGGCGATCGCCGAGGCGGCTGACGACGATCTTGGCATCGTCGTCGGTGATGGAGACGACCGGCGCGCGGTCGGGCGCGGCCAGCGGCACGGTCGCCGAATAGCCCTTGGCGGGATAGACGGGAATCTTGATGCCGATGGCGGCAAGGAGCGGCGCCGAATGGCTGCCGAGCGCGCAGACATAGCGGTCCGCCGTGACCATGCCGCGATGCGTCATCACCCCGGTGACGCGGTCGCCCATGTGGGCGAGGCCCAGGATCTTGGTATCGAGGCGGAACTCCGCTCCGGCTTCGGCGGCCTTGACCGCAAGCGCCTGGGTAAACACGTGGGCGTCGCCCGACAGGTCGGCCGGGCTGTAGATGCCGCCTGCCAGCGTATCGCGTGACGCACCGAGCGCCGGTTCAATACCCACGCAGGCATCGGCGTTGAGTGCTTCCGTCTCCAGCCCGAAGGCGTGGAAGCGCTCGGCTATCATCGCCGCGCGATCAAGCGCGCGCTGGGAGCGATAGACATGAAGAATCCCCCGATCCTCGGCATCGAAGGCGATGCCGGTCGCCTGGCGCACCGAGGCGAGCACGCTGCGGCTGTGCAGGGCGAGGCGCAGGGCCTTCTCGGCATTTGCACGGCTCGTGCTGCCGCGGCAGGCGGCGAGGAAACGGAAGAAGAATCCCCACATCTCCGGGTCCCAGTGCAGGCGGAACCATAGCGGCGCATCCTTGCGCCCGAGCCATGACAGAAGTTTCCAGGGTGTCGCCGGATTGGACCACGGTTCCGCATGGGAAGCGGAAATCTGGCCGCCATTGGCGAAACTGGTTTCAAGCGCCGGTGCGGGCTGGCGGTCGATGACCGTGACGCGGTGGCCCGCACGGGCAAGAAAATAGGCGGTGCTGACGCCGATGATGCCGGCACCGAGCACGATGACTTTCACGGATGGGCTTCCTCTGTCTGGAACAGGGTCCCGAAATTAGCCCCGCGCAGACAAACACTCAAGCCCCGGCCGGGGCTTGAGTGCTGTTATCGCTGGAAAATATTTTATGCCGTCAGCGCGGGACGTTCGCGCCGTAGTGCTTGCCCAGGTATTTCACGATTGCCTTGCGGTCATCGGGACTGAGCGGCGGCATGGCCTGTTTTTCCACCATCCAGTCCATCAGCTCGTCCCAGGTCGACTCGGGCAGACGCTGCTGCTTGATGATGCGAAACGAATGGCAGGCGTAGCAGTTGTAGAAAACTTCTTCGCGGCCGGGCCCTTCGGGAAGTTCATTGATGTCGGGCATGGCCTGCGACGCGGCGGGCGAGGATATCGCCGTCGCGAAGCCGAGAGCTGCGGACAGAAAAACGGCGGCCGGTGCGAACCGGCCGCCAGGAACAAAGGCTTTTTTCATGCTGCGGTAACCGAGATGCGGTGACTGGAGTTGTTGAGATAGCCGCGCGGATTCCAGCCCGGAATCACGACCGGCTGGGATACGCCGCGGTCGTCCGTGGCGCGCGCCCAGATCTCGTAGTAGCCCTTCATGGGCAGCTTGATCTGCGCGCTCCACCGCTGCCAGGCGTGGGCGTTCGGCGCCGCCTTGAGGTCGGCTTTCTGCCAGGTCGCGCCGAAGTCCACGGACACATGCACTTCCTTGACCTGCAGATCGCCCGCCCAGGCGTGACCGCGCACCATTACCGGCTTGTCGGCGGCGACCTTGGTGCCCGACTTCGGGTAGGTGATCACCGACTTCACGGGCATGGAGTTGATCACTGCCATGTCCTTGTTGGCGACCTTGGTGCCCGGCGCAACCGGGAAGGCTGGCACGCGATAGGACACGCCCGTCATGCCGGGGCCGTCATGTTCCTTGTCGCGAACCCAGATGCGCTTCAGCCACTTCTGCGAGCACGAACCCGGCCAGCCAGGCGCCACGACGCGCAGCGGCCCGCCGTGGATCAGCGGCAGGGCTTCGCCGTTCATTTCCCACACGATCAGGGTTTCGGGATCGAGCGCCTTGTGCATCGGCACGCCGCGGCTGATCGACAATTTCTTCGGATCGCGCGACAGGTGCGGGTCGGCACCTTCATGGCCGGTGTAGACGGCGCTCGGCTTGAGGCCCGCCTTCTTCAGCACGTCCGCCATGCGCACGCCCTTCCACCGGGCGTTGCCGACGGCGCCGACGGTCCACTGGTTGCCGCGCGCCGGCGGGTTGAAGCCCATGCGGCCGTTGCCGCCGCATTCGAGCTGGCCCTGAATGGTGACGTTGGTGAACTGGCGCTTGAGATCGCCCAGCTTGATTTTCATCGGGCTGTTCACTTCGCCGTCGATGGTCAGTTCCCAGGCATCCGGGTCGCTCGCCTTTTCGGGCACGAGGCCGTTGTTGCGCACGAAGAAATGCTTGTTGGGCGTCAGGTCCGGATCGAGCAGGTGCGCCGGCGTTTCGGCGTTGATCGGACGGTCGTTGTGAACCGTCATGCCTTCCTTGCCTTCGATCTTGAAGTCCTTCTTGTCCTGCGCGAGCGCCTGCGGGATCAGCCCGGCGGGCATATTGCGCGAGAAGGGAATGCTGGTGCCGACAAT
>JAURLI010000065.1 GCA_030831315.1 Alphaproteobacteria bacterium | reverse complement strand
GGCCGCAAGGCGCTGGCGCGCACATCCCAGACCCCGGGGCGGACACAGCAGATCAACTTCTTCGATCTCGGCCACCGGCTTGTGCTGGTGGACCTGCCCGGTTACGGCTATGCCAATGCCGGGCGCCGCGCCGTGCGCAGCTGGTCGCGCCTGATCGAGCTTTACCTCAAGGGCCGCCAGCCGCTGCGCCGAGTGCTGGTACTGATCGACGCACGCCGCGGCATCGGGCCCCATGACAAGACGGCGATGGACACCCTCGACGAAAGCGCGGTCAGCTATCAGGTCGTCCTCACCAAAACCGACAAGCTCGGCAAGGACGAAGGAACGGCGGAGGAGGTCGCTGAGCGCGTCGCCACCGAAATCCGCGGCCGGCCGGCCGCCCATCCCGAAGTTCTGGTGACATCGTCGGCCACCGGGACCGGCATCGACAACCTGCGGGCAACCCTTGCGGCTCTGGCCCTGCCCGCGCAACTGGGCTAAAGTCCGCGCAACATGAGCGACAAGATGACCGACAAGAAACACGTCCCGCACCCGAGCTGGCTGGAAAAGGCCCGCACCCTGTCCGAAGCCCTTCCCTACATGAAGCGCTATTCGGACGAGACATTCGTGATCAAGTACGGCGGCCACGCCATGGGCGAGGATGAACTCTCCCGGGCTTTCGCTTCCGACGTCGTGCTGGTCAAGCAGGTCGGCATCAATCCTGTCGTCGTCCACGGCGGCGGACCGCAGATCGGGCAGATGCTCGAACGCCTCAAGATCAAAAGCTCCTTCGTCGACGGCCTGCGCGTGACCGACCGCGAGACGGTGGAAATCGTCGAAATGGTGCTGTCGGGCTCGATCAACAAGCAGATCGTCACCATGATCAACGAACTGGGCGGCAATGCCATCGGCCTGTCGGGCAAGGACGGCGGACTGATCCGCGCGGAAAAGATCCGCCGCACCAAGCGCGTGACCGACAGCAATATCGAAAAGATTCTGGATCTTGGGTTCGTCGGCGAGCCGACGCGGGTCAATCCGCACCTGCTCGAGACTTTCGAGGAATCGGACATCATCCCCGTGATCGCGCCGATCGGCGTCGGGTCGAAGGGCGAAACCTACAACATCAATGCGGACACCGCCGCGGGCGCCATTGCGGTCGCAAGCGGCGCCACGCGGTTGCTGCTGCTGACCGACGTCCCGGGCGTCATGGACAAGCAGGGCAACATCATCAAGGAACTGACCACCTCCGAAGCGCGCCGCCTGATTTCCGACGGCACGATCCACGGCGGCATGATTCCGAAGATCGAAACCTGCCTCTACGCGGTGGAGAACGACGTGGATGCCGCCGTCATCATCGACGGAACGGTGCCCCACGCGCTGCTTCTGGAAATCTTCACCGACGCGGGCGTCGGCACGCTGATCCGCGCCGGCTGATCAGCTGGCGTAAAAGCCGATCTGCCAGGTCATGTCTTCTTCCGACATCGGATAGTCGAAGCCGTCGCGTGGGTGCAGCAACTCGCCTGACGGCACGTTGGCATAGCGCGACTGAAGCTTGACCGCAAAGCGCATCGAAAAACCGGCCTTCCACGCCAGCGCCGTCATGGCCTTGGCGCTGCGGGCGGCGGCGATGCGCTCGACAACGGCCGCAGGCAGACCCGATTTTACGGCAATGGCCTCGGTCACGAAGACGCGGTTGCCGCCGGTCAACTCCGAGGCAATGCGCCCGTCATCAAGCTTGCCTTCCTTCTCCAGCCGGCGCACTTCCTCGGCGATGCGCGCAGGCTCACGCACAGACGGGGACGATGCTGCCCCGCCCGTTTCCTGTTCTGCCGCCGTGCGCTCGCTCATGCGCTTGCGCACCGTCTGGCTCACCAGCTCGGCCGTTTCCTCGTCGAGGTCGGCGCGGCGCATCAATACGGTCAACACCGTATCGGCGACGAAAGTGGCAAGCTTGCGTGCTGCGCGCAGCGGTAGACGGGGCCGGCGCACGATCGGCATCTGCAGGTCCGTCACCGTGCGCGATCCCTCGACGAGCTGATCGAGGGTTTCTTCCCTGATCTGCGCGGAAGGATTGCCGAGCAGGGAAGCGACCGCGTCCCAGTCCTCCGAATGGACGATGGCATCGGAAACGGCTTCCGATACCAGCACGCGGCGCGAAATCGCCGCGAGCGCGCCTGCGACCGATGGGCTCGCGATGATTTCCAGAAGATCGTCGTCGCTCAGAAGCGGCGAGAATTCGAGGACCGGCGCCGCGACTTCCAGTTCCGTGTCGCGGGCAAGGCGCAAGACGACGTCATGTGGCGCCTGGGCGACGTCCTTCAATGTCTCGGCCAGAACCCGGCGCACCCGCACGATTTCGTCGCGTGCAAGGATATCGAGAGCTTCCAGGGTCAGTTCGCGAATCCGGTCTCGGGCGTCGGAAGAAAGTTGCGGCGTCAGGCGAGCAATCTTGTAGGCGAGATCGCAATGCACATCGTCATCGGCGTCTTCGGCCAGCACCTTGTAGGCATGGGGCGGCGTCGCGTCGTTGGACGCGATGGCGCGTCGCACCTCGGCCGCGCCATCAGCGGAAAGATAATAGAGAATTTCCGGCTGCACATCGGCACGGCCGGCAAGGCGGCGGCGCACGCCCGTGTCGGGATGGCTGGCGAGTTCCCGGGCCCGGGCATAATCCAGATCGCCGTCGGCCTCGTTCGCGCGCCCGAAAAGGCGCCCCAGAAGCCCGCTCATGACGCACCTCCGGCGCGCTGGCGGGATGCGGCCGGAGCATCGGCAACGGTGCAGCGTCCCTTGCCCTGCTTCTTGGACGCATACATGGCGATATCGGCGCGCGCCATGATCTGGTCGAGGGATTCGCCGGCACCAGGGATGGCGACAGCGACACCGAGCGAGATGCCGAGAGGATGCTCGGGACCGCCTGAGTAGGACACGAGCTCCCGGGCCCGGTCGAGCAGATGCGCCGCGCGGGCGCGGGACGCCGCCTCGTCGGTGCCTTCGAGCCAGAGCGCGAACTCGTCACCGCCGAGCCGCGCCACAAGGTCCTCGCCACGGGTAGAACTCTTGAGAATGCGGGCAAGCGCGCGCAGGGCCTCGTCGCCGCGCTCGTGACCATGGGTATCGTTGACCTGCTTGAAATTGTCGAGATCGCAGTAAACCAGCGCACCACCGCCGTGGCCGGCACTGGCGCGCTCGAAGCGGCGTTCAAGTGCCGCCATGAAACTGCGCCTGTTGAGAAGCCCGGTCAGCGAATCAGTCGAAGACAGTTCCATCAATTGCTCGTGGGCGGCAACCTGCTGCAACGCGAGCGCCAAGTGTGCCGCTGTATCGGCAGCAAGACGGCGCTCGTCTTCATCGAAGGGGCCGAGCGCCCCATCGCGCCATGCCAGCATCGCGCCATTGGCTGCGCCGCGGTACCGCGTGGCCACTGCGATCTGCTGTACGCCTTCGCCGTTCACCGCGACCACGTTTTCCCGGCCAAGACAGGCGGCAATCGCACCGGAGCCAGGCAGGGACGATGCTTCCCCCGCCAGCGCAGCGCGCGACGGCCCATCCAGGCCGATACGATGGATTTCCACGCCGCGCGCGGACAAGGCGCGCGCAACCGCTTCGGCCGCCGCCGCAAGCATTTTCGATGGTTCTATTTCTTCGCGCATGGCGCGGGCAATGTAGCCGAACAGGCGTTCGCGGGTATGAGCGCGAACGAGTTCCGCATCGCGGGCCCGCGCCTCGCTGACATCGCGGCAGACGCCGCGCGCGCCGATCCATCGCCCGCTGTCGTCGAACAAAGGCCTGACCGATGCGCTGAGAAGCGCCATGCCCCCGTCCGCCCGACGGAACCAGATTTCCGCCTGCTGCAACGCGCGCCGCGCCTGGAAAAGGTTCGGCCCGCTGCCGCGCTGATCGCTCGACAGGTAAATTTCCGGAGGCTGGCCGACAAGCTGATCGGCCGACCAGCCGAGCGCGCCTTGCGGCGAAACATAAACGAACGTGCCTTCGGGGCCGGTTTCCCAGGCGAAGTCGCTCGAAACCTCGACAAGATCCTTGAATCGCCTGCGCGAATCGACGAGCGCCTCGCGCAGGTTGCGGTCGAACGCACCATAGCGCGCCGCAACCAGAAGCCGCCCGTGCCCAAGCGGTACCCCGACCAGTTCGCAATTCACCGCGGCGCTGCCGTCGGCGAAGGAGACCTCCTCGGCGATCCCGCGCTGGCGACGGGCGGCAGCGACAAGCCGTCGGCATGCCGCGGCCAGGCGGCCGTCGCCGAGAGCCGCGGCGACACGCTTCACGCTGTCGTTCCCACAGAGAATGTCTCCGGTTTTGTCGATCACGAGGGCAGGCGTGGCCATCGCGTCCACCCTCGGCAAGGGGGCGCGTCGGAAGGCGAACAGGCGCGCAAACAGCCCCACCATCAACGCCCCTGCACAGCCTTCTTGATGCCGGTACCGAAATCGCTCGGCCGTGGCGCCTCGAAGGAACTGATGTCGAGCGAAGGCCGGCCGAACAGGTAGCCCTGCCCATAGCCCACGCCGCAATCGCGCAGGAAGTCGAGCGCCGCCCGGTCTTCGACCATTTCGGCCACGGTGGTGATGCCGAGATCGGCGCAAAGCCCGGCCATGGCGCGCAGGAAGGCCTTGCCCTTGTCGGTCTCAAGCGCGCCTTTGACGTAAGCGCCGTCAATCTTCACCACATCGATCTCAAGATCGCGCAGGTACTGGAAGGCGGCGGCGCCGGCGCCCAAGTCATCGAGCCAGACCTTGTGTCCGGCGCGCCGCAGCGTCTGCACGGTGGCGTTGACCGCCAACAGGTCCTTGATCTTGGAGGATTCGGTAATCTCGAAAATCACGCTGTCGGCCTGCCCGCGATACTGCCTGAGCATCCGGTGCAGTTCGGCGACGAAGGGCTTCGATGCAATCGAACTGCCCGACAGGTTGACTGCCACCTTGTACCGCTGACCCTGGCGGCCAGACATGTCCAGCCAGTCGAGCACGCGTTCGCACATGGCGAGGTCGAAATCGCGGATGAGGCCCGTCTGTTCGGCAAAGGTGATCGTATCGTAGGGGCTGATGCCCTTGCCGAGATGGGGGAAGCGGGCCAGCGCCTCGAAGTGATGGGGACGCTGGGTTGCCAGATCGACGACCGGCTGGAAGGCGACGGCGAAGGACCCGTCGCGCAGCAGCCCGCGAAATTCGCTCATGCGCGATTCCGTCGCGTTCATCATCTTGCCGAAGCCTTCCTTCAGGCTGGAGATGGAAAACTCGTCAGGATCGCTTTCGGCGAATTTGGTGAAGAGATAGGTAAGCGCCTTCGCGGTTTCTCGCGGATCACCCTCGGCATCGAGATCGATGCTCGCCTGCATCACGCCGACGCCGCGTTTTTCGGGGTCGACCTGGCGGGAAATGTCTTCGATGCGGCGCACAAGGGCGTGAATGTCGGCGTCATCGTGGTGGACTAGGCCGTAGCTGTCTTCGCTCAATTCGCCGGCGAGTTCGCCACCGACCGATGTTGCCCTGATCGCGCCCCCGATAGCGGCGTTAAGGCTTTTCTGATGCTCGACATCGAGACGACCGCACAACTGGTCCATATCGGCAAGGCGGATCATGGTCAGCTTGCAGTCATCGCCTGCAAGTTCGGCGAGCTTGTTGCCCGCCATTTGAGCGAAGGCGGCGGCCCGCGGCAGGCCGCTGTCGCCAAGTGGCCCCGCCTCCCGCGCCGCGAAGGCCCTGAGGTCCTTGGCGCCGAGCCGCAGGCTGAGGAAATAATGGCCGTCGAGATCGGGCACCTGGTAGCCGAGCAGCATCAGGGGCGGCGTCTTGCGAATTCGCCTTCGAGATGGCAGACGAGGCCATTGATGCGCGTGCCTGAGGCGGCGACGGCAAGCGCTTCGCCGACCATGGCACGATCTGCCGCCGTCACCAGTTCGACAAAGGCGCGGCCGATAAGGGTTTTCGCATCGGTACCGAGCAGCGCGCCCGTGGCACCACCGGTAAAGACGATACGGCGATTGCGGTCGAGTTCGACCAGCATGTCGGCGGAGGAAAAAGCGAGCGCGACAAAGCGGTCGCGATCATGGCGAAGGTCCGCCATCTGATCGCGCGTCGTCGCCACCGTCGTTCCGTCTGCCATGGCCATCCTGTGCCCCAGTCGCCGCCCACCTGCAGCGATGGAAAAAGGTACCCGCGTTTCCTTAAGGAACGGTTAGGCAAGGCGCGCAAAAGCTTGGAAATGAGCCATTTTGCAGCTTATTTTTGCGCCCCTTCCCCTTGTCATGGCGGCACATGCACGCCACCTTATGCACATGACCACGCGAAGCCTCCCGCCAGCCCTCGCCCTTGCCCATGTCGATACCTGGGTCTTCGACCTCGACAACACGCTTTATCCGGCAGGCTGCCAATTGTTCCACCAGGTCGACCGGCGCATGGGCGAATACATCGCCCGCATGTTCGGCCTCGATGCCGGGGCGGCACGCAAGCTGCAAAAGGACTACTTCCGTACCTACGGCACGACGCTGCGCGGCCTGATGGTCAACCACGGTGTGGACCCGCACGACTACCTCGACTTCGTCCACGATATCGACCTGGCCGTCATGGACCCGGCACCCGACCTCGATGCCGCCATCGCCGCGCTTGAAGGGCGCAAGGTCATCTTCACCAACGCCAGCCGCAACCATGCCGAGGCGGTCATCGAGCGGCTCGGCATCGCGCGGCACTTCGACGGCATCTTCGACATCCACGATGCCGCCTACGTGCCCAAGCCAGAGCCCGAAACCTATGACCGTTTCATCGCCGCCCACGCCATCGCCCCCGGCCGCGCCGTCCTGTTCGAGGACACCGCCGCCAACCTCGCCCCGGCGCATGCGCGCGGCATGGCGACGGTGCTGGTGACACCAGGCGAAGACGGCGTCACCAACGACGCCGCGGCCCCCCATGTCCATCACGTAGCGGACGATCTGGCGGCCTTCCTCGCGGCTCTGAAGAAGGCCGGGAAAACCGCCTGAAACCCGCCGTTTCAGGTGTCTTTCCCGGAGCCCGGCCGAGGTTGACACACTCCGCGCTCTCGCCCATCTTGGCGCCCGACCCATCCGTATCCACCAGCAAGACATTCAGGGAAAAATGGCCAGCCAAGACCTCGAAAAGACCATCGATACCGCCTGGGACAACCGGGAAAACGTAGGCCCCGCCACCAAGGGCGAAGTTCGCGACGCCGTCGAGGCGACGCTTGATCTGCTCGATTCGGGCAAGCTCCGTGTGGCCGAGAAGATCGACGGCAACTGGACCGTCCACCAGTGGGCGAAGAAGGCGGTGCTGCTGTCCTTCCGCCTCTACGACATGACGCCGATCCCGGGCGGCCCCAAGGATCCCGCCAAGGGCGATGCGCCGTGGTTCGACAAGATCCCGTCCAAGTTCGCGGGCTGGGGCGATACCCAGTTTCGCGCCGCGGGCTTCCGCGCGGTGCCCAACTGCGTCGTGCGACGCTCCGCCTATATCGCGCCCGGCGCCGTGCTGATGCCGTCCTTCGTCAACCTCGGTGCCCATGTCGGCAAGGGCACGATGGTCGATACCTGGGCCACCGTCGGCTCCTGCGCCCAGATCGGCGCCAACTGCCATATTTCGGGCGGCGTCGGCATCGGCGGCGTGCTGGAGCCGCTGCAGGCGGGCCCCGTCATCATCGAGGACAACTGCTTCATCGGCGCCCGTTCGGAAGTGGCCGAAGGCGTCGTCGTCGAAGAAGGCTCGGTGCTGTCGATGGGCGTGTTCCTCGGCGCGTCCACCAAGATCATCAACCGCGACACCGGCGAAGTGCTGGTCGGCCGCGTGCCCGCCTATTCGGTGGTGGTGCCGGGAACGCTTCCGGGCAAGCCCCTGCCGGGTGGCCAGCCGGGCCCGTCGCTCTATTGCGCGGTCATCGTCAAGCGCGTCGACGAGCGCACGCGCTCCAAGACCTCGATCAACGACCTGCTCCGGGACTGACGCCATGGCCTCGCCCCTTGCCCAGCCGCTCGACCTCGCCCAGCGCCTGATCCGTCGCCCGTCGGTGACGCCGAAGGACGAGGGCGCGCTCGACGTGCTGCAAGAGGCGCTCGAAAGCCTCGGCTTCAGGTGCACGCGCCTGCCGTTTTCCCAGGAAGGCACGGCGACGGTGGACAATCTCTACGCCCGCCTCGGCACGAAGGAACCCAACTTCTGCTACGCGGGCCACACCGACGTCGTTCCCGTCGGCGATCCCAAGAACTGGACGGTGGACCCGTTCGGGGCCGAGGTGATCGACGGCGTGCTCTACGGGCGGGGTGCCAGCGACATGAAATCCGCCATCGCCGCCTTCGTCGCGGCGGCGGCGCGTTTTCTCGATGCCCGCGGCAAGGACTTCGGCGGCTCGATCTCGCTGCTGATCACCGGCGATGAAGAGGGCGTCGGCATCAACGGCACCCGCAAGATGCTGGGCTGGCTCAAGGACAACAACGAAAAGCTGTCCGACTGCCTGGTGGGCGAGCCGACCAACCCGAAGAAGCTCGGCGAGATGATGAAGATCGGCCGGCGCGGCAGCCTGGTGGGCTACCTGACGGTGCACGGCACCCAGGGCCACACCGCCTATCCGCACCTTGCCGACAATCCCATCGACCGGCTGCTCGACATGCTGGCGGTCGTGCGCGGAAAAGCGCTCGACCAGGGCACCGATCATTTCCAGGCGTCTTCGGTGGCGATTTCCACCATCGACGTCGGCAACCCGGCGACCAACGTCATCCCGGCGATGGCCAAGGCCTGCTTCAACATCCGCTTCAACGACCTGCACAGTCAGGCGAGCCTCGGCAAGTGGCTGCGAAGCGAGTTCGACAAGATCGGCGGCGAATACGAATTTCGCCAGCAAGACAACGGCGAATCCTTCCTGTGCGAACCGGGCAAGCTCGCGCATATCGTCTCGGACGCGGCCAAGTCCGTGACCGGCGTCACGCCCGACATGTCCACGACCGGCGGCACGTCCGACGCGCGCTACATTCACACCGCCTGCACCTGCGCGGAATTCGGCCTGGTGGGCGAGACCATGCACAAGGCCGACGAACGCCAGGCGGTGAAGGACATCGAGGCGCTCGCCGATATCTACACCAGCGTCCTTGACGCCTATTTCCCCCGCACATGAGCCGCATCGAGGAAGCCGCGCGCGGCATCTACGGCGCGTGGCGGCTCGGCCACGGCGACGCCAGCGGATTTTCCTTCTTCGATACGTCCATCGCGGGATTCTGGCGCTCGTTCTTCGCCATGATGCTCGCCCTGCCCGCCTACGCGGCGCTGGTCGCCGTGGGCATGGCCAACCTCGAGGGCGAGATCAACTGGCAGGGCATCGTGGTGGTCGAGGCCATCGCCTATGTCATCGACTGGTTCGCCTTCCCGCTTGCCGCCATCTATGTCTGCCAATGGCTGAACAAGAGCGAGCGCTATACGCGCCTCATCGTCGCGCTCAACTGGGCGAAGGTGCTGATCGCCATCATCATGCTGCCTGCAACCGTGATCGCGGCGCAGGCGCCGGGCAGCGTGCTCGCGCTCATCCCCGTCGCCATCTTCGTCGGCGTGCTGGCCTATGTGTGGAACGTCACGCGCATGGCGCTCGGCGCCAACTGGGGCGAGGCGATGATGGTCACCATGGTCAACCTGACGCTCGGCGTGATCGTGTCGCTGTGGGCGCGCTCGCTTCTGCTGTAGTTCACGACAGCGCCGCGATCACCATCTCGCGCACCCCTGCCGCCATGCGGTAGCGGTATTCGCCCTCGCGGCTCTGCCAGTCGCGCCCGATGAACCCCGCCGCCGCCCCCGGCAATTCCCGCGCCAGCACCTTGGCGAGGCCCGAGAAGGCGCCCGCCAGCTGTTTCGAGGTCGAAAGGCCGAGGATATCCTTCAGCGTGCCCGCGCCGATACCGTCATCGCCCGCCTGGGCGATTTCCCACAGCAGGTTGGCGCCGAGGCTTTCGGGACCGTAGGCGCCGCAGACGGCCGCGACCGCCGCGGCACCGATGCCGGGCGCGCCGCCCGCCCCGGTGCCCGCCCCCAGCGCCACCCGCAGCTCGCCATCGGCAAGGGCGCGGGCAAATTCGGCAACGGTCAGGGTGAAACTGACGGTGATGCGGCCGTCGGCGTGGCTGATGTCCATGGGATCGCCTATCTACAATGTATATACATTGTAGATAGGAACCAATTATCCGGCGTTTTACAACAAAAAACGCGCCGTTTTGGCGCGTTCATACATAAATACGCATTTCTTGAGGATTGCTAGTAGCCGACCGCCACCAGGTAAAGCCCGTCGGGCGGCGCCGTCGGCCCGGCGGCGGCGCGGTCACGGGCGGCAAGGGCGGCGGCAACCTCGGCCACGCCCCACTTGCCCTCGCCCACGGTGCGCAGCGTGCCGGCCATGATGCGCACCTGGCTGTGCAGGAAGGAGCGCGCCCGGAAATGCAGGCGCACTTCGTCGCCCACCCGTTCCACCCGCGCCTCGTCCAGCGTCTTGACCGGGCTGTCGGCCTGGCAGGCGGCGGCGCGGAAAGAGCTGAAGTCGTGGCGGCCGATCAACGCCTGGGCGGCGGCATGCATGGCCGTGGCATCGAGCGGCGCGATCACGTGCCAGACCCGGCCGCGATCGAGTGCGGGCGGCGAGCGCCGGTTGAGGATGCGATAGAGGTAGCGCCGGTCGGTCGCGGAGAACCGCGCGTGGAAATCCTCCGCCGCAACCTCCGCCGTCACCACCGACACCGGCGCGCCCTGCTGGCGCAGGTAGTAGTTGACCGCATCGCGCACGGTATCGGCGGGCTTGTCGCCGGCAATATCGAAATGCGCCACCTGGCCCAGCGCATGAACGCCCGAATCGGTGCGCCCGGCGCCGAACACGTTGACGCGTTCGGCGCAGAAGGAAAACACCGCGTCTTCCAGCGCGCCCTGCACCGAGGGCCCGTTGTCCTGGCGCTGCCAGCCGACGAAGGGACCGCCGTCGTATTCGACGACAAGGCGATAGCGGGTCACGGGGCCTCCCCGGAGCCGAGCCGCGTGCCCTTAGGCAGCGCGAAGCCGCGCAGGAATTCCGCCGCCGGTTGCGCCTGCTTGCCTTCGCGCTGCACGCGCAGGAGGCGCAAGGTGGAGTCCGCGCAGGCCACCGTCAGGCGGTCGTCCACCACGTCGCCCGGTGCGGCGCCGACGATATTGCCCATGACCTGTGCCTCCAGCACCTTGATGCGCGTGCCGGCATGTTCGAACCACGCACCCGGCCAGGGCGTGAAGGCGCGCACCCGGCGCTCCAGCGCCCGCGCCGGTTGGGACCAGTCGAGGCGGCCTTCCTCGCGGGTCAGCTTCGCGGCATAGGTCACGCCGTCGGCCGGCTGCGGCGCGGGGGAAAGGATGCCCGCCTCCAGCCCGTTCAGCGCATAGACGATCATCCGCCCGCCAAGGACGGCCAGGCGGTCGTGGACTTCCTCGCAGGTGACGGCGGGGCCGAGGGCAATGGATTCGCGGCAGAGCGCCGGGCCGGTATCGAGCCCTTCGTCCATCTGCATGATGGTGATGCCCGTCTCGCGGTCGCCTTCGAGGATGGCGCGCTGGATGGGCGCGGCACCCCGCCAGCGCGGCAGCAGCGAGGCATGAATGTTGACGCAGCCAAGGCGCGGGGTCTCCAGCACCGCCTTGGGCAGGATCAGCCCGTAGGCCGCGACCACGGCGATATCGGCGCGGGCCTCCTTCACCACGGCGGCGAAATCGGCCTGGGCGTCCTCGCCTTTCAGGCTGGCCGGGCAATGGACGGGGATGGCGTGGCGGGCGGCCAGTTCATGGACGGCCGAGCGGCGTTCCTGCTGGCCGCGGCCGGCGGGGCGCGGCGGCTGGGTATAGACGGCCACGGCCTCGTGCGGGCTCGCGATGATGGCGGCGAGCGCCTTGGCCGCGAAATCGGGCGTGCCCATGAAGACGACGCGAAGCGCCATATGCCTGTTCCCTGTTCCTCTGCCCGAAAATTCAGGAGCGCGCCGGCTCTTCCGCCTCGGCGCGTTTCTGCTTCTTCAGCTTGCGCAGGATGATGTTGCGCTTGAGCGCGCTGATGTGATCGACGAAAAGCGTGCCTTCAAGGTGGTCGATCTCGTGCTGGAGACAGGTGGCCAGCGTGCCGTCGGCCTCCACCTCGCGGATCTCGTTCTGGTAATCGAGGTAGCGCACGCGCACGGCGGCGGGGCGGTCGACCTCGGCGTAATGCTCGGGCACCGACAGGCAGCCCTCCTCGCAGCGCACCCGCTCGTCGGACGCCCAGACGATTTCCGGGTTGGCGAGCTTCATCGGCTGGGGCTTTTCGTCCTTGCCCGCGACATCGAGCACGATGACGCGCAAGGATTCCCCCACCTGCGGCGCGGCGAGGCCGATGCCGGGTGCCGCGTACATGGTTTCCAGCATGTCGTCCATCAGCCGGCGCACGGCGTCGTCCACCTTGGCGACGGGCCTGGCGCGCGCCTTCAGGCGGGGATCGGGGGCGGTGATGATGGGACGGACGGGCATGGGGTCTCCTGTGCCCCCTAGGTAGGCCGGGCGGGCGAGCCCGTCAAGCCGTGCCCGCATATGGACATATCGGCCCTTATACCTTTCTGGAGCCATGCGGACGGCCGCGTCAGGTGCTAAAGTCCGGTCATGGATACCAGCACCCTTATCGTCATCATCCTCGCCGCCGTGGCGGCGGCGGGCGTGCTCGTCCTCGTGCTCAGGGGCGAACGGGCGTCGGGCCGCCTCGATGCCATCGCGAGCGAGAGCCGCGCCGCCCAGGAGCAGACCGCCGAGCGCATCGCCGCCCAGGAACGCACGCTGCGCGAGCTGCTCGAAGGCCGCCTTGCGGAAATGCAGAAACAGATGTCCGAAGGCATCGTCAAATCCACCGACCGCACGGTGGCGACGATGACCGACATCCAGAAGCGCCTCGCCGTCATTGATGAGGCGCAGAAGAACATCAGCCAGCTGTCGACCCAGATGGTGGGCCTGCAGGATATTCTTTCGAACAAGCAGGCGCGCGGGGCGTTTGGCGAAGTGCAGCTCGAAGCCATCGTGCAGGCGGTGCTGCCGCCGTCGGCCTACGAATTCCAGGCGGTGCTGGCCAACGGCAAGCGCGCCGATTGCATGCTCAAGCTGCCGAACCCGCCGGGCAGCATCATTATCGATTCGAAATTCCCGCTCGAATCCTACCAGGCGCTGGCGAACGCCAAGGATGATGCCGAAAAGCGCACGGCGGGCCGCGCCTTTGCCGCCGATGTGGCGAAGCACGTCACCGACATTTCGGAAAAATACATCATCCCCGGCGAAACGGCGGAATCGGCGCTGATGTTCCTGCCCTCGGAAGCGGTCTATGCGGAACTGCACGCCAATTTTCGCGACGCCGTCGAGCGCAGCTACAAGGCGCGCGTGTGGATCGTTTCGCCGACCACGCTCTGGGCGACGCTCAATACCGTGCGCGCGGTCCTCAAGGACGTGCGCATGCGCGAACAGGCGCACGTGATCCAGAAGGAAGTGGGGACGCTGGCCGAGGACGTGAAGCGGCTGGCCGAGCGCGTCGAAAGCCTCAAGCGCCACTTCGGCCAGGCGGAGAATGACATCCGCCTGATCGACACCTCGGCCGGCAAGATCACCGGCCGCGCCGAACGCATCAGCGAAATCGAGATGGAAGACCCGGCAGCGGCGCTGCCCTCACCCAAGCCCGGCGACAAGCCGCGGCTGGTAGGCGGTGGGGAGTGATCTCTTTCTTGAATCGAGCCTATTCGGTTAGCTAGATAGCGAGAAATTTTTGAGCCTCTTACTAATCCCCTGCGGGGTCAGGCCCTTTTTCTCTAATTCCAAACCACAATAAGCTTCTAACTCTTTTTGGAGCCCTCCGCCTCGGGAGGCGTTAGCTATTACTTCTTCTGCGCCCCGAATTATGGACCTTATGTCCGAAACAATTGCGTTCAAAATTGTGAACGTGAGCGCCTTAGACTCGCCAGCATTTGCGTTATTAGTCGCAAATGAGTTTGGATGAATTGATACTCTCAAATGCTCTCGTTCCGGATAATTTTTTTGAAACCACTGGGAAGAAACTAACAGCTGCCCATGTTCTCCCTTTGTCAGAGGTTTACTGCTGTCAACCTTTCTGCTTTTAGACTCAATTACGAAATCAAAATCTTCAGCTGTCCTCCACAGATTGTCCGGGCCGTCACCGTAATCATTCTCCGGTCGTTCACTGACAAACCCTAAATATTCTCCCAGAGCCCTAATTCCCTCCTCAAACTGATTCGATGACGCCCTAGGAGTTAGCGTCGATACCCTATCGCTGAAATCAATTAAACACGCATTACCGGATATAAAAGTCATCAATTTTTGCGCAACGCCTTTTGCCTGTTTAGAGGGCAAGGGTTTTGCTTGATAAGGTATTTTATTAGTCGGGCGAGTGAGCCTCCGATTCCGCGAAAAAGCGGCTGCTTGAACTTTTTGCGCTTCAGCGCGCTGCCCGTCCAAATCCAATGCGCGAGAGCGCAACTGTAGGAGCCATCCTTCTATTAAATCATCTGGCGCCATGTCTGCTGCGCGCTGGAGGGTAGCTTCAGCCCTGCTGTACCCACCATTTCTAATCTCTTCAATGGCCTTAAATTCCAGGTCAGCGATTTCGATGCCCAATGCATTTGGAGCGACAGGCTGAGCGGCAACCGAGAGCTCTTCAGCGTGATATCGTTTCCAATCCTCATCCCGTTCCAGACACTGGCTAACGACTTCGATTAATGATTTTTTGGATGAAATATTCTCTGTAACAGTGCGGCCAATTTCAATTTGCTTTCTTGTTGAAGCCGTCAAAAATTCCATTGAACCAATTTGACCTATCCAAGATGTCAAATTGGAACCGCTTAAAATAACAACGCAATAGTCACTCGCACCCCACGCCGCTCGTCCAATCCCTTGTTCAATCCTCTGGGCTAAAGTTGAATTGATTTTTGATCCCAAAAGAATTGTCCCGCGGAACGCATCGTATTCGGACATACCCCTTGGAAGACCATCTAATACCAATATTCTGCAGGACTCCCCCGGCAAATCGATACCGTCATAACGATTGGCTAAAATGATAGCGCCGACGCTATCGCCTTTTTGCATTCGACCTATGATAGTTTCCACATCTTTTGGTGCCACGATTTCGGCAAGGCCATTCCATTTTTCAGCCGCTGCAAAAGATGGCGTCAGAATCAGGCTGTTAATATCTTTCGCGCATGCATACCGAATTACAGCACGCACCAAATCGTCAGGCGTGTCTTGCCCCTTCGAATTCATCCAATCTGGGACAAGAATCATGCGCTCCGCAACACCAGCAATTGATGAAGGTGCGATTGGATCTTTGACGTTTTCTGCGTTGGCGCCGAAGGTTCTTACTATCTCGCTATCATCCGAGATTGTCGCAGACATGAATATTCGACGCGGACAATCGGCAAAAGAAGGGATTGCATGAACGGGGGGAGAGAGGGGGGAAATTGTGAAAGCGTCTCTGGAAATCAACGCATGCGAAACCTTCAGTTCGTCTCTTAGGATAGGCCAAACAATCCCTCGGACGACCGTTTCTGTCTTGGACAAAAGTTGGCTGACTTCACCCAACCTGTCAGACCAGTCCCAATATGGAACTTCAATAATTCCATTATCATTTCCATTTACGATGTCATCAAACGTGCCAACACGATCGATCGCCTCAAATGCGCCACGAAACATCACGCATAGCGCCTGATACAATTCCGTATCTTTGTCGGCAGCAATTCGCAGTGAAAATGCATTTCTTACGATATCAAAAGATGAATGTGCATCGTCTAAAATGAGACACCCGAGCCGCACCGGCGTAGTGGATGTCAGCGTTCCAAATTTGCTCCTTCCATTGAACAATGCTTGATATGTCGCCACACCAACAGCTTCGCCCGACAAGAATTTTTTCGGCAGATCTGCCCCTGTCCCGCCAAAATATCCCACAGCAGCAAGGCCATGCTTTTTACCCTCGGCTAAGATCTGTTCTACTAACTGTCTAGTAGGTGCCAATATTAAAGCTGGACGATGTAACTCATTGATCGTTGATCTTGCAATTAGAAGGGCAACGAGAGTTTTTCCTCCTCCTGTAGGAAGCTTAATTACAATATCCTTCTCATTTTTTTTGCCTCCCTACAGTCTTAGTACCTCGCCTTGGGAGTCATAAAGGTCGTTTACGCCGGCTGGGTGTGGCAGGGATCTAAAAATTTCCCTCGGATCGAATGAACCGGCGGCGGTGTTCTTTTTTGATAATTTACTAAAATCAACCATAGATAAAATCTCGATTGCGGCCAATTTAGGGATTTAGACTATGTAAATTACTGCAAGTAATAAAATCCACAAATGTTTCAATAAGGATAGTTCGACTTGCCTTCAATGCGGTCTACAATCAAAACGGTAACTTCATGGCTACCCCGGCTCCTTCTCGTAGCCCTTCCTGAGCAGCTCCCCGTCGAGCGAATAGATGCGCGCTTCCGATGAGGCCTGCGTGATCGCACCAAAATCGGTGCGGGTGTTGCGCACGGATTTGTCGATGGCCTCGACCTGGAGGATTTCGAGCTCCTCCTCCCCCACCTTTTCGAACCAGTAGGGAAAGTTGCGCGGGATGAGGACCGCCTGGCGGGGGCCGACCTCGCCGATCACGTCATCCTGCCCCGGCCCGTAGAACCGCGCGCAGCCCGCGAGCACGAACCACAGCCCGTCCATGCCCGCGTGGGCGTGCAGGTTGTTGTCCCCGCCGTCGGTGATCATCTGGATATTGGCGAAGAGGATGTCGGTCTGCGCGAGGCGCGTCACCACCTTGCCGCCCGCGCCGTTGTCTTTCGGGCGCACCGGGCGCAGCGCCCGGGCGGGGCCTTTCGGCTGTTTCGGCCGGGTGTCACGAATAGCATCGGTCACGGTCATGTCCTTCAGTAAAGATGTTCGGGGAAGATCAGCACGCTGCGGGTCTTGAGATCGGCGCGCGTCACCATGACGCGGGCACCGGTCGCCCGCCGGATGGCATAGCCGCGATCGCGCATGAGGGTAGCGAAGCGCTCCAGCGACCACGGGCCGAAGGCATGCATCGGCACCACCATCTTCGGCCCCAGGGCGAGCACCGCCTTCGCCATGTCCTCGTGGGGCAGGGTCATGCCGCCGTCCACGGGCACCATGGCGATGTCGATCTGGCCCATGCGCCCGAGGCGCCCGGCGTCGAGGTCATGGTGCAGGTGGCCGAAATGGGCGATGCAGAGATCGGGGGTTTCGAAAATGAAGATGGAATTGCCCGCGAATTCATCGCCACCCCCGAAGCCGCGAATGTTGGTGGCGACGTTGCGCACGCGCAGATCGCGCAGGCGCAAATCGTGGCGCGGGTAGCCGTCGGGCGGCGTCGCCCAGCCGCGCAGGATGTGCTTCACACCGGGTTCGACGAAGTCGGTGTAGTGGCTCGAGTGCGCGTGGTTCATGGTGACGATTTCCGGCACCACCATGGCGCGGTTGATGCCGTTGTAGTCGGTGATCGCGGTGACGTTCTGGGGCGAGCGGATCAGGAAGGACGAATGGCCGAGGTAGGTGATCTCCGCCGAGCCGGGCGCCAGCAGGTCGGGCATCGGGGATTGCGGCGCCTGCGCGGTCTGCAGGCTGGCGCGGTGCAGCGCCAGGGCATTGGGCGACGGCGCGCGGACGACGGGGAAGCAGTTGGCCGCAACGGCGGGGGCCGCGTTCAGGACAAGCGCGACAAGGAGCGCCGGCAGCAGGGAGAAGATCCGCGCCGCCATCGCCCGCCCCTATTTCCAGGGACTGCCCAGCACCATGCAGCGGTGCATGAGGCGGCGGGCGCCGTGATAATCGTTGAGCGCGTAATGGTTGGCCGTGCGGTTGTCCCACATGGCGAGCGCGCCCGGCTCCCACCGGAAGCGGCAGGTGTTTTCCGGCCGGTAGGCGAGGCGAAACAGGTAATCGAGCAGCGGGCGGGATTCTTCCTCGCTCCAGCCGTCGATGCGCGCGGTGTAGTTGGCGTTGATGAACAGCACCTTGCGCCCGGTGTCGGGGTGGTGGGCGACCATCGGGTGCGAATGTTCGCGGTGCGCCAATTCGTTGAAGCGCTTCATCAGCTCGGCATCGGCCTGGCGTTCGGCGCGCTTGTCGGAATAGGCCGCGTTCTTCTTCGAATGAACGACGCGCAAACCCTCCACCGTCTTCTTGAGGCCGTCGGACAGCTGGTCATAGACGGCGGCCATGTTGGCGAACATGGTATCGCCGCCCTTTTCGGGAAGCTCATGGGCATAGAGGACGGACCCCAGGGGCGGGACCGGATCGAAGCTGTGGTCCGAGTGCCACTGGCCGCCGACGTTGCGGGTCTGCTCGGGGTCCTTGCGGATGATGCCGACCTCGGGAAAGCCCGAAACGGTTTCGAGGAATTCGACCGGCTGCACCGTGCCGAAGCGGCGCGCAAAGGCGAGCTGGTGCTCCGGCCCGATCTTCTGGTTGCGGAAGAAGATGACGCCCGTCTCGTTCAGCGCCAGGCGAATCTCGCGGTAGGCGGCGTCGGACAGCGGCTCGCGCAAATCAACGTCGAGGATTTCCATGCCGGTGCTGGCCGACATCGGGCGCATCTTCACGGCTGCATTGGTCAGGGTCGCGGTGGCCATCGGTTTGCCTCCCTCACGCCGCGGGCTGGAGCCACGGCCCCAGCACGACGCAGCGGTGCATGGTGCGGGATTCCCCCGCGTAATCGTCGAGCGCGTAATGCAGCACCGCGCGGTTGTCCCACATGGCCAGCGAACCCGGCTTCCAGTCGAAGCGGCAGTAGTTCTCGGGCCGGGTTGCGCGCTCGCACAGGTACTGGATCAGGGGCTGGCTTTCTTCGCGCGTCCAGCCTTCGAAGCGGTCGGTGTAGATCGGATTGACGTAGAGGATTTCCTGGCCCGATTCCGGATGGCGGCCGATGACCGGGTGGGTCGCCACCTGGCCCGCGTATTTCATCGTGAAGAATTCGAGCTCGTCCGGCGTCACGCCCCATTGCGGCTTGCCGCCGATGCCGTGGTAGTTGAGCCGCACGTGCACCGCCTTGAGGCCGCGCAGCATGGCGCGCATCCCTTCCGACAGTTCGGCGCAGGCCGCCCCCATGTGGCAGAACATGGTGTCGCCGCCGCGCGTGGGCAGAGACTTCGCGTAAAGGACGGAACCCAAGGGCGGGTCGGGCAGGAAGCACTGGTCGGTGTGCCAGAAGCCGCCGGTGTTGCGCCCGTCGGTCGGCTCGCGATGGATGATGGAAACCTCGGGCGTGCCTTCGACCGGCGACATGCTGGACGGATGGGTGCGCTTTTCGACGGTGCCGAAGTGGCGCGCGAAGGCGACCTGCTGGTCCGGCGTGATGTCCTGGTCGCGGAAGAACACCGCGCCCCATGTGTTGAGCGCGTCGCGGATTTCCTGCGCGGCCTCGGGCGAAAGGGGGTTTGCCAGATCGACGCCCGCGATTTCGACCCCGGTATTGGCCGAAAGCGGCGTCAGCTTGAGAACGGTATTGCGCATGCGATCCTCCCGATATGGGGCGGGTGGCCCCGCCTCCGGCTTTGGGCAATTCTAGACCCGGCGGGCGGGCCTGCGAAAGGGCCTCAGGAAGCCGGGCTGGCGGCGAAGCCGCGGGCGGCCTGCAGCTTTTCGAGGCTCAGGTCCGGGTCGAACTGCATGGCGGCAAGGCGGGCGTAAAGCTCGCAGCGATCCATCAGCTCGGCATGCTTGCCTTGGGCGATGATGCGGCCATGCTCCATCACCACGATGCGGTCGGCATTGACCACGGTGGCGAGCCGGTGCGCGATCACCAGTGTCGTGCGCCCGGCCATCAGGCGCTCAAGCGCCGTCTGCACGAGGCGTTCGTTCTCGGCATCGAGCGCACTGGTGGCTTCGTCCAGCAAAAGGATGGACGGGTTGCGCAGGATGGCGCGCGCGATGGCGATGCGCTGGCGCTGGCCGCCCGAAAGGCGCACGCCGCGCTCGCCCATGAAGCTTCCAAACCCTTCGGGCAGGCGGTCGAGGAATTCGCTCGCCGCTGCCGCATCGGCGGCGGCGCGCACGTCGTCGTCGGAGGCGTCGGGGCGGCCGTAGCGGATGTTGTCCCAGGCATTGGCCGCGAAGATGACCGGCTCCTGCGGCACGATGCCGATGCGCCCGCGCAAGGCGACCGGATCGGCGGAGGCGAGATCGACGCCGTCCATGCGCACGGTGCCCGTCTGCGGATCGTAGAAACGAAGCGCCAGCTGGAACACCGTGGTCTTGCCCGCCCCCGACGGCCCGACGAGGGCGACCGTCTCGCCCGGCTTGACGTCGAGGGTGAAGCCTTCGAGCGCCGAGCGGTCCGGGCGCGAGGGATAGTGGAAGGTGACATCCTCGAACGCGAGCGTGCCCACGGGCGGCACCGGCAGCGCCACCGGGTTGGCGGGCACGGTGATTTCCGGCGTCATCGCCATGATTTCGAGCAGGCGTTCGGTGGCACCCGCCGCGCGCTGGACGTCGCCGTAGACCTCCGACAACCCGCGGGCCGAGCGCGCCATGACGAGGGCGTAGAAGATGAAGGCCGACATCTCGCCCGCCGTCACCTGTGACGCCAGCACCTTGTGGCCGCCGATCCAGATCATCACGCCGACGGCGCCGAACATCAGCACGATCACCCAGAAATTGAGCTGTGCGCGCGCCCGCACCCGCTCCATCGAGGTGGTGAAGGCGTTTTCCGCGTGGTGCGCGTAGCCCTTGCGGTCGAGGGTTTCGTGGCTGAAGGCCTGCACCGTGCGCACGTTGTTGAGGGATTCCTCGGCAAAGGCGCCGGTTTCGGCGATGCGGTCCTGCGCCAGGCGCGAGAGCCTGCGCACCCGCTTGCCGAGCACGACGATGGGCACGACGATCATCGGCACGACGACGAAGACCGGCCCGGTCAGCGCGAGGCTGGTCCACATCATCATCACCACGCCGCCCGACAGCATGAAGAAATGGCGAAGCGCCAGCGAAATGGACGAACCCACCATGCTTTGCAGCACGGTGGTGTCGGTGGTGAGGCGGGACAGGATCTCGCCGATCTTGGTGGTCTCGAAGAACGACACCGACAGGCCGACGACATGATCGAAGACGACGCGCCTGAGGTCCGTGGCGATGCGCTCGCCGATCCATGAAATCAGGTAGAAGCGCGTATAGGTGGCGGCCGCCATCACCAGCACGATGACGAACAGCACCGCGAGCGCCTGGTCGAGCAGGTGCGGGTTGGTGCGGTCAAACCCTTCATCGACCAGGTACTTGAGGCCCCAGCCCATCGCCAGCACCGCCGCGGCGCCGACGCCGAGCGATATCAGGAACCAGACGATCTGGAAGCGATAGGGACGGAGATAGGGCATCAGCCCGCGCAGGACCCTGAGGTTGCGCTTGCCTTCGCGATGCATGGTCTTGGTGCGGGTCGAACCGCCGCCGTAGCCGTGGCCGCCGAGGCCACCCATTCCGAAACTCATACCCTTCGGTCCCTACGCCTGTTCTTCTTTGGTTGGCGCCATTCTACACCCCCGGCACCGATGGGGGGATGGCTAAACTTCCGCCAATACCCGGCAGATGCCCGCGCTCAGCGCGTCGAGATCGGCACGGCTCATGGTGAAGGCGGGGGTCAGGTAGACGATGCGCCCGAAGGGCCGGACCCAGAGGCCTGCCTCGATGAAAGCCGCACGCAGCGCATAGAGGCGCTCGAGCGAAAGGGCCTGCAATTCGACGACGCCGATGGCGCCCTTCACCCGCACGTCGGCCGTGCCCGCGATGCGCGCCGCCGGGGCGAGGCCGTCTGTCAGGGCATCATTGATGGCGGCGACCTGCCTTGCGCGCGGTTCCGTCTCGAACAGGTCGAGGGAGGCATTGGCCGCGGCGCAGGCGATCGGGTTCGCCATGAAGGTGGGGCCGTGCATGAAGGCGGCGTCGAGATCGTTCCCTGAAAAGGCATCGAAGATGTGCGGACGCGCGAGTGTCGCCCCCATGCCGACGGCGCCACCCGTCAGCGCCTTGCCGAGACAGAGGATATCCGGCACGACGCCGGCACCGGTGCAGGCGAACAGCGGCCCGGTGCGGTGAAAGCCCGTGAAGATTTCATCGGCGATGACGGGGATGCCGCGCGCCTGCGCTTCCTCGACGACGGCGCGGAGGGTGGCATCGTCGTGGAAGATCATGCCGCCCGCGCCTTGCGCCGAGGGCTCGAAGATCACGCCAGCGATTGATTTGCCGTGTTCATCAAGGGCGCGGGCATAAGCGGCACGGCCCTCATCGCCGCGCGGCAGGGGCAGGCGAATTTGCCCCGGCAGCAGGCCACGAAAGGCGCGGGCGAAACCGGCATCGTCGGACACGCTCATCGCGGCCACGGTGTCGCCGTGATAGCCGCCGTCGAAGCAGACGAAGCGCTCCCGCCCCGCCTCGCCCCGGTTCACGTGGTATTGCAGCGCCATCTTGAGGGCGACTTCGACGGCGGTGGAGCCGGAATCGGAAAAGAACACGCGGCCGAGATCGCCCGGCGCAAGTGCGGCGAGACGCGCGGCCAGCCGCATCGCCCCTTCGTGGACGAGGCCGCCGAACATCACGTGCGGCATCTTTTCAGCCTGCTCGCGGATGGCGGCGACGATATGGGGGTGGTTGTAGCCGTGGCACGCCGTCCACCACGACGCGATGCCGTCGATCAGCTCGCGCCCGTCAGCAAGCCGGATGCGCGTGCCGTCCGTCGCCGCGACGGCCACGGGCGGCGGCTCGGCCGCCATCTGGGTATAGGGCAGCCAGATGTGGGGAAGGCCCGCCCGATACCAGCCGGGCGGCTTGCTCATTGATGCGAACCCATCGGCCTGAGGCCGAGGCGGTCGAACAGCTGCTTGTCCTCGGTGGCGCCGGGGTTGGGCGTCGTCAGGAGCTTCTCGCCGTAGAAAATCGAATTGGCACCGGCAAGGAAAGCGAGCGCCTGAGTGGCGGCGTCCAGCTCCATGCGCCCGGCGGCGAAACGCACGTGCGACGCCGGCATCATGATGCGCGCGGCGGCGATCACGCGCACGAAGTCGATGGGATCGATGCGGTCGTTTTCCGAATAGGGCGTGCCCTCGATGGCGACCAGCATGTTGACCGGCACCGATTCGGGATGCGGGTCCATGTTGGCGAGCGTCGTCAGCATGGCGGCGCGGTCGGAAGCCCCTTCGCCCATGCCGAGGATGCCGCCGCAGCACACCTTGATGCCCGCATCGCGCACGCGCGCCAGCGTGTCGAGGCGGTCCTTGTAGGTGCGCGTCGAGATGACCTCGCCGTAATAGTCTTCCGAGGTGTCGAGGTTGTGGTTGTAGTAGTCGAGCCCCGCATCCTTCAGGCGCGCCGCCTGCGTATCGGTGAGCATGCCAAGGGTCGCGCAGGTCTCGAGACCGAGCGACTTCACCCCTTCGACCATCTCGCACACGGCGTCGAGCTCATGATCCTTCGGGCCGCGCCAGGCGGCGCCCATGCAGAAGCGCTGGGCGCCCGCGGCCTTGGCCTCGCGCGCCTTTTCCATGACGGCGTTGACCGCCATCAGCTTCTGCGCCTTGAAGCCGGTGTCGTAGCGCGACGACTGGGCGCAGTACTTGCAGTCCTCCGGGCAGCCGCCGTCCTTGACGTTGAGCAGCGTCGAAAGCTGCACCTCGTTGGCGTCGAAGTGGCGCCGGTGCACGGTCTGGGCGCGGAAGACCAGATCGTTGAAGGGAAGCGCCAGCAGGGCTTCGGCCTCGTCCCGCGTCCAGTCGTGGCGGATATCGGGGGAAACGGGATCGGAAAGGCGGGTCGCCATCGCAAACCTTTGGAAAAAACGGTGTTGGCCGCACCCTAGTCAATTCGGCCCCGATGGGCAATCGGCTGGGAAAGTTATCCACAGGGCCGCGCACCCCCCGGGCGGCCAAGACGGCGGCGGGCGTTTCGGCTAGCATGGCGGCCATGGCCGACAGCCTCGATGATTTTGCCGAACGGAAGCTCGCGGAGATCGCTTCGCGCAACCTGACGCGCCGCGTGCAGGCAACCGCGCGCGGACCGGGCGCCCTTACGATGCGCGGGGCGAAGAAACTCATTTCCTTTTGCGACAACGATTACCTGGGCCTGTCCCAGCATCCCGCCGTGATCGAGGCCGCCGCCGCGGCCACCCGTGAATTCGGCGCGGGCGCCGGGGCATCGCGGCTGGTGACCGGATCGAACCCGCTTTATGACGCGCTCGAAGCGCGCATCGCGCGGATCAAGGGAACCGAAGCGGCACTCGTGTTCGGATCGGGGTACCTCGCCAATATCGGCATCATTCCGTCCTTCGTCGGGCCGGGGGACCTGATCCTGGGCGACGAGTTGATGCATGCCTGCATGCACGCGGGTGCGAAACTGTCGGGTGCGGCGACGCACATGTTTCGCCACAACGATGTCGATGACTGCGCGCGTCTTTTGAACAAACACCGGGGAAATGCCGACCGCTGCCTGGTGCTGACCGAGGGCGTCTTTTCCATGGACGGCGACCGCGCGCCGGTCGGGGCACTTGCCGCCCTCGCCCATGCCAATGACGGCTGGCTGCTGGTCGATGATGCCCATGCGCTCGGCGTCATCAACGGCGGGCGCGGCTCGGGCTTCGACGAAGACGGCCGCGCGCTTGGCGTCGATCTCGCCATGGGAACGCTGTCGAAGGCGGCGGGCTCCTACGGGGGCTATGTCGCGGCAAGCCGCGTCGTCGTCGATTACCTGGTCAACCGGGCGCGCAGCCTGATCTTCACCACCGGCCTGCCGCCCGGCGTGCTGGCAGCATCGGAAATGGCGCTGCAATTGATCGAAGAGGACGATGAACTTGCGGCCGCGCCGCTCGCCCGGGCGCGCACCTTTACCGCAGCGCTGGGCCTTCCGCGCGCGATGAGTGCCGTGGTGCCGCTGGTACTGGGCGACGAGACCCGCGCCCTTGAAGCCTCGGCCCGGCTCGCCGAGCGTGGCTTCCTGGTGACAGCCATCCGCCCGCCCACGGTTCCGCCGGGCACCTCGCGCCTGCGTTTCACCTTTTCCGCCGCCCATGACGAAGGCGACGTGCAACGCCTGATCGACACCATTCTTGAACTCGGCCTTGCGCCGGAAAGGCAGCCGGCATGAGCGATGCAGTTTTCGTCACCGCGAGCGGAACGGAGATCGGCAAGACGCTGGTCGCCTGCGCGCTCGCCCATCAGGCACGCATCGCGGGCCGCGCCGTGCGCGTGCTCAAGCCCGTCGCCACCGGCTTCGATGAAATGAACATGGGCGAAAGCGACACGATCAACCTGCTGACGGCGGCCGGGATCCCGCTTACGGAAAACGCCGTCGTCGCCTGCACGCCGTGGCGCTTCAGGGAACCGCTCGCCCCCGACATGGCGGCGGCGCGCGAGAACCGAACAATCGATTTCGGTGCCGTGCTGGCTCATTGCCGGGCAGCGCTTGGCGAAAATCACCTTACCGTCATCGAAGGGGTTGGCGGCACCATGGTGCCGCTCGGCGGCAGCGAGACCGTGCGCGACCTGATCGCTGAACTGGAAGTCCCTGCGGTGCTGGTGGCGGGCTCTTATCTCGGGGCCATCAGCCACGCGTTGTGCGCGCTCGAATCGCTGCTTGTGCGCGCCATCCCGGTGCGCGGCATCGTCGTCAGCGAATCCGTCAACGCGCCCGTGCCGCTCGACGAAACCTGCGCGGCCATTGCTGACTTCTCGCCGGTACCGGTGATCGCCCTGCCCCGCCTCGCCGCCGGAACGCGGCCGTGGGAAGCGGCACTGGATTTCTCAGCACTTCTTGGGCGCGATGCCAACGTCGCCCGCGGGGTCTAGACCGGGCGACGCGCGCGAAGCGCCGCCGACAGGGTGCCGTCGTCAAGATAATCGAGCTCTCCGCCGACGGGCACGCCGTGGGCAAGGCGCGTGACGCTGACCCCGAGGGAGGCGAGCCGCTCGGCGATGTAATGGGCCGTGGTCTGGCCATCGACGGTGGCGGAAAGGGCGAGGATCACCTCGCGGCAGCCGTCTTCGCCCGCACGCGCAACGAGCCGCGCGATGTTGAGTTCTTCCGGCCCTATACCGTCCAGCGCCGACAGCACGCCGCCCAACACGTGATAGCGGCCCTTGAAGGCGCCGGCGCGTTCCAGCGCCCATAAATCCCCCACTTCCTCGACCACGCAGATCTGCGTGGTGTCGCGCCCGGGGTCGGCGCAGACGGCGCAAGGATCGGTCGAATCGAGGGTGCCGCAGACCGAACAGGTGGTGACCGCCGCCGCCGCTTCGTCGAGCAGGCGAGCGAGCGGCGCCATCACCGAATCACGGCGCTTGAGCAAATGGAGTGCGGCGCGGCGCGCCGAGCGGGGGCCAAGCCCCGGCAGCTTGGCGAGCACGGCAATCAGTCTTTCGATCTCAGGAGCGGCCAAGGGGGCGGGCCCGTCAGAACGGCATCTTGAAGCCGGGCGGCAGCTGGATGCCGCCGGTCAGTTCCGACATCTTTTCCGAAACCATCGCCTCGACCTTCGCCTTCGCATCGTTGAAGGCAGCAACGATCAGGTCCTCGAGCATTTCGACGTCATCGGGTGCAACAAGGGACGGATCGATCTTGATGCGCCGCAATACGCCCTTGCCGTTGAGCGTCACGCTGACCATGCCGCCGCCCGACGCACCCGAAACCTCTTCCAGTTCGAGGCGTTCCTGCATGGCCTGCATGCGCGCCTGCATCTCCTGCGCCTGCTTCATCATCTGGCCCAGGTTCTTCATCTAGTAATCCTCCTCGGAACCCGGCGGGGGCGGTTCCTCGTCGGGCACCATGATATCGGGGTCCATGTCGCCGTCAGCGTCCGGATCAGGCATCGGCTGCTCGGCCACGGCCGCCGCAGGCGCCCCGCCCGTTACATCGACGATCTTCGCACCCGGGAAGGCGGCGAGCGCCGCCTTGACCAGCGGATGTTCGGCGGCCTGGCGGCGGCGCGCCTCGGCGGCGCTCGATGCCTGTTCGGCCAATGTCGGATCGCCCGGTTCCGACGACAGCGAAATCGCCCAGAGCGCGCCGGTCAGTTTCGCCAGCGCCGGGCCGAGCCGGTTGGCGAGCGTGCCGTCGGCACGATCGTTCAGGCGAAATTCGACGCGGCCGGGTTCGTAACGAACGAGATGCACGGCCGTACGCAATTCACCGGCAAGCCGCGCCTCACGATTTCTGTCGAGCAGTTCGACCATGGCGACGAAACTGGTCGGCAACTGGGCCGTGGGTTCCGCGCTGGGCTCGGGTTCCGGTGCGGGTTCAGGCGCGGGCTGGGCCTTGGCCGAGCCGCGCGACGCATCGAGCGTGGCCCGCGCGCCAGTGCCGCCGCCGTTACCGCCTGCCGGCGGCTTTGACGGGGATGCGGGGCGCGCTGCGGGCGCGGCACCCTCGCCCTTTTGAATCTTTTCAATGAGATCGGCGGGCGGCGGCAGGTTTGCCGCATGGGCAAGGCGCACCAGCACCATTTCCGCCGCCTTCATCGGCTGCGGCGCAGCCTGCACTTCCGACAATCCCTTGAGCAGCATCTGCCAGGCGCGGGCCAGAACCGCCATGCCGAGGCCGGCGGCAAGCTTGCGCCCGGTGACGCGTTCGGCTTCGGGCACGACGGGATCGTCGGCAATGGCGGGGGTGATCTTGACCCGCGTCAGCCAATGGGTGAGTTCCAAGAGATCGCCGATCATGCTTTCCGCATCAGCGCCCGCGGCGGCGGCGGCGGTCACGAGGTCGAGGCCACGGGCGATATCGCCCTGCATGACCGCCTCGAACAGATCAAAGACCTGGGTGCGGTCGGCAAGGCCCAGCATGGCGCGGACGGCGGCCTCGCCGATGGCTTCGCCCTTGGCAGCGCCCGCCACCGCCTGGTCGAGGATCGACAGCCCGTCGCGCACGGAGCCGTCGGCGGCGCGCGCGATCAGGCGCGCGGCGGCCGCATCGAGGGTCACGCCTTCGGCCTCGGCGACCGAGGTGAAATGACGGGCCAGCAAATCTTCGGGGACGAGGCGCAGGTCGAAGCGCTGGCAGCGCGACAGCACCGTTACCGGCACCTTGCGCGTTTCGGTGGTGGCGAAGATGAACTTCACGTGCTCGGGCGGTTCCTCCAGCGTCTTCAGCAGGGCGTTGAAGGCGTTGGTGGTAAGCATGTGCACTTCGTCGATGATGTAGACCTTGTAGCGGGCGCTGGTCGGGCGATAGCGCACCTGCTCGATCAATTCGCGGATGTCGTCGACGCCGGTGCGCGATGCCGCGTCCATTTCGATGACGTCGGGATGGCGGTCGTCGGCGATGGCCTTGCAGTTCGGACATTCGCCGCAGGGTTCGGCGGTGGGGCCGCCCTTGCCGTCGGGGCCGATGCAATTGAGCGCGCGCGCAAGGATGCGCGCCGTCGTCGTCTTGCCGACACCGCGCACGCCCGCCAGCAGCCATGCATGGGCCAGCCGGTCGGCGGCGATGGCATTGCGCAGCGTGGTGACGACGGCATCCTGGCCGATCAGTTCGGCAAAGTTCTGGGGCCGGTACTTGCGGGCAAGCACCTGATAGGGCTTTTCGGACGCGGGGCTTGGGGCGGTCTTTTCGCTCATGGCGCGATCGCGGGCCGGACGGCCGAGGGCTCCTCTCGGGTGAAAACGCGTCGGTAGCAACGCGGGCGGGTGGAAGACTGACAATGACCCGGGCAAGACCCGTTACGGCTGCTTCCTTCCGGACCTGACCGGGTTGGCGGGGCGCTCGTCCACCGCCAGCCTTCCGCGCGCACTATACCAAATCCACCCACGGCTTCGGCAACTGAATCAGGGAAAAATATTTCTCAGGAATCCGCGGATTTACGCGCCCGTTCCGCCGACGGCCGCACGTCGCGGGTGCGGAAGTAGCAAAGCCCGCCGATCAGCGCGTAAAGGGCGAGTGCTGCGAACAGCACCCGGTAGGCGGCCTCGGGCACCGTCGCCCCGGCGGCACCCGTGCCGAAAAGGCCCATCATGCGGGCGGAAGCGAATTGCACCGCCATCACGCCCAGGAACGTGCACAGGTTGACCGTGGTCACGCCGCGCCCGATCAGGTGATCGGGGTAATGGGCGCGGCCCAGCGTGATGTTGGTGATGTAATAGGAGCCGATCACCCCATAGAGGAAGAACAGCGCCACCACCACCGCGACCGGCGGCTTCGAGAGGGCGGCAAAGGCGCCGAGCAGGGCCGCCGACAGCAATGCCCCGCAGATCACCACGTATTTGCGGCTGTCGACCCAGCGATCGAGCGGCCCGTAGACAAGCAGGCCGACGATGGTGCCCACCACCAGCGCCGTCAGCACGTTGCCGCGCGCGATGCCGTCGAGCCCGTGCACGTCATGCAGGTACGGCCCGCCCCACACACCGACGATGGTGATCATCGTCGAATAGCCGACCGCCGCCATGAACATGATCCAGCCGATGCCGGGCAGGCGCAGGATGGTGAGATAGCCGCGGATCTGTTCGCCGGCACTTTCGATGCGCCGCTTGTGCCAGGGATGGCCGGGTGGTGCGTCGCGCACCAGCGACCACACCAGCCCCGCCGCGATCAGCGTCAAGGCGCCCGCCACCACGAAGGACGCGCGCCAGCCGAGCGCAGCCGACAGCCACGCCATCGGCGTCGCCGCGCCCATCAGGCCGACCCCCGCCGACACGGCGACGAACAGGCCGGTAATTTGCGAGAAACGATCGGGCGCAAACCAGCGCGAGGCGACGACCAACCCGCCCATCAATGCGGAAGCGAATCCGATGCCGACCACCATGCGTGCTGCAAACAGGGCAGCGAATCCTTCGGCGGCGGCGAAGGCAAAAGTGCCGAAGCCCGCGACCACCAGCGAACCGGCGATGGTGACCCGCGCCCCGAAACGGTCGAACAGTAAACCTGTCGGTATCTGTGCGAGCGCCACGCCGAGAAAGAACGACCCGGCGACGATGCCGTAGGCTTCCGGGCTCAGGCCCGCCTCGGCCATGATATCGGGCGCCACGACGGAAACGGCCGCGCGCATGAACTGGCTCATGGTCAGGGCCGAGGCGATGGCGGCGAAAATGGCGAGGGGACGGCCCAAAACGGGGAAACTCCGGTGACGCGACGGACCATGACGGGATCGTGATCGGCGGCGGCGGTGTGGCTTTTGCAAGCGGCAGGGCCCGGGTTTATCATGCCCCCCGGCACAAAAGAAAGGTTTGGTAGGAAAATGCCAGGCATCGTCCCCAGTATCGTCGCCAATATTGTCGAAGGCCCGCGCTTCCAGCTGACCCGGATCGATCACGCTGAAACTGCGGACGACGGCGCCGACGTGGTGGCGGGGCTGACGGCGGCGCAGAAGTGGCTGCCCTGCAAGTATTTCTACGATGCGCGTGGATCGGAACTGTTCGAGCGCATCTGTGCCACGCCCGAGTACTACCCGACCCGGACCGAGCGCTCGATCCTCAAAGCCTATGCCGGCGAAATCGCCGAAGCGACCGGCCCGGTCGAAATCGTCGAGCTGGGTTCCGGTTCCGCGGTCAAGACGCGGCTGCTACTTGAAGCCTATTCGGCGCGTGCCCCGCAGGTTCATTTCGCGCCCATCGACGTTTCCGGCGAAATGCTGGCAGACAGCGCCCGCGCGCTCATCGCCCGCTACGACGATCTGACCATTCGCGGCATCGAAGGCACCTACGAAGATGCCCTCGCCGCACTTCACCCGGCGCCCGATGGGCGGCGGATGTTCCTGTTCCTCGGCTCGACCATCGGCAACTTCAACGAAGACGAGCGCGCCGGCTTCCTGCGCCACATTCATGCCGCGATGCTGCCCGGCGATTTCTTCCTGCTCGGCTGCGACCGCATCAAGGACGAGGACGTGCTTCATGCCGCCTACAACGATGGCGAAGGCGTCACCGCGGCCTTCAACCGCAACATGCTGGCGCACCTGAATGCGCGCTTTCACGGGGATTTCCGGCCCAGCCGGTTCCGTCATGTCGCCTTCTGGAACACAGGCGCCAGCCGGATCGAAATGCATCTGGAAAGCGACCGCGACCAGTCGGCGCGGCTCGATGACCTCGATCTCGATGTCGCTTTCCAAGCCGGCGAGCGCATCCACACCGAAATATCGCGCAAGTTCGATGTGGACGCCTTGCGTGACGAGCTTTCCGCGCTCGGCTTCGTTCCACGCGCCACGTGGTCGGACGAGAAAGACTGGTTTTCGCTGACATTGTTTTCGCGCGGGGGCGGCCGTCCATGAGCGACGTCTTCCGCCATCGCCCCGCCAACGTCTTTGCCGGCGGCGGTCTCGACCGCGCCGGGCTCTTGCGCAAGGACGCGGACTGGGTGGCGCGCCAGCTTGCCGACGCGGGCAGCGTCGTCATCCTGACATGGCGCGACAAGCATTTCGTGGCACCGGGCCCCGAAGCCGCGCCCGCCTTCATGGCGACGGCGGAAGCGCTGGCGCTGGCGCATCCCGAGGCGCCGCCGACGCTGCTTGCCATTCATGGAGAGAAGGCGGTGTTTTCCGCCGACATCTCGCATCTCGACGATCCCGCCACCCACCCGGCACTGGCCGGACGCGGCGAATTCATGGACGTGCGCGACATTGCCGCGACCATGAGCAACGCCCACGCGCAGATGCTGGCTCATTCCCGCGCGCTCGCCTACTGGCACCGGCGCCACCGTTTCTGCGGCAATTGCGGCGCACCGACCGTGGCGCAGGAAGCGGGCCACGTGCGCGTCTGCACCAATGCCGATTGCGGGTTGCATCACTTCCCGCGCACCGACCCCGCCGTCATCATGCTGGTGGTTGACGGCGATCGCTGCCTGCTGGGCCGCCGCCCAGGCCGCGACAACCGCATGTATTCGACGCTGGCGGGCTTTGTCGAACCGGGCGAGTCGCTGGAAGAAGCCGTCGCCCGCGAAGTGATGGAAGAAACCGGCATCGCCATTTCCGCCGCCCATTACGCCCATTCCCAGCCCTGGCCGTTCCCGGCCAACCTGATGCTGGGCTTTTATGCCGAAGCGGCGACGACGGAGGTCCGCATCAACGAAGAAGAACTGGCCGATGCGCGCTGGTTCACCCGCGACGAGGTGCGCGCGCTGATGGCGGCGCGCGACCGGGCAGAGGCGGAGGCGGCGGGACTGACCGCGCACCTGCCCCGTCCCATCTCCATCGCAAGGCGCCTGATCGGCGAATGGATGAACGGGCTGGCCTGAGCCTCAGCCGAAAACCTTGCCGATATTGAACAGCGCGGCGAGCCCAAGTGCCGCGAAGATCGCCGCCGCGACGAAGCGCATGAGCTTCATCGGCAGTTTCGTCGCCGCCACTTCACCGAGCCACACCGCCGGAACGTTCGCCGCCATCATGCCGAGCGTCGTACCCGCCGTGACGACGATCACGTCGTGATAGCGCGCGGCGAGCGCGATGGTGGCGATCTGGGTCTTGTCGCCGATCTCGACCAGGAAGAACGAAACCAATGTCGCGACGAAGGCGCTTGCGCGCGCGGCGGTCGAAGGGCCGTCGTCGGCCTTGTCGGGCACCAGCACCCAGCCGGCCATGGCGATGAAGCTCGCCGCCAGGATCCAGCGCAGCCAGATGGGGCCGAGCCAGTCTGCGACCAGCCCGCCGAACAGCGCCGCCAGCGCGTGGTTGGCAATAGTGGCGATGAATATGCCTGCGCAGATGGCATATGGCGCGCGGTAGCGGGCGGCGAGAACGATGGCGAGCAATTGCGTCTTGTCGCCGATTTCGGCGACCGCAACCACGCCAAGGGAGATGATGAAGGCTTCCATGAAAAGATACTCTGGACAGGCGAGACGGCCGATCAGCCGCCGCGGCGGAAGGGGTGCTGGGAGAAGGTGCCGAGAATGCGCACTTTTTCCGAATAGAACTGCAATTCCTCGAGCGCAAGCTTGAGCGCGCCGTGTTCCGGGTGGCCTTCGACCTCGGCATAGAACTCGCTCGAGGCGAAGTTGCCTTCGACCATGTAGCTCTCGAGCTTGGTCATGTTGACGCCATTGGTGGCGAAGCCGCCCAGCGCCTTGTAGAGCGCGGCGGGGATGTTGCGCACGCGGAACAGGAAGGCGGTCATCGCCGGGCCGTTGTCGGCGCCGGGATCGACCGGCTCGCGTGCGAAGATGACGAAGCGCGTGGTGTTGTGAGCGGCATCCTCGATGTTGGCGGCAAGGGACTGAAGCCCGTAGATTTCCGCCGCCAGTTCCGAGGCAATCGCCGCCTCGCTCGCATCGCCCTTTTCCGCGATGTCGCGCGCCGCACCGGCGGTATCGGCATGCACGATCGAGCGGATGCCGTGCTTGCGCAGGAAGATGCGGCATTGCGACAGCGCATGAACGTGGCTGCGTGCGACCTTTATGCCCGCGAGCGTCGCGCCCTTTACCGCCAGCAGGTGATGGTTCACGCGCTGGAAGTGCTCGCCGATCATGTGCAACTGCGCGTGCGGGATAAGCTGGTGAATATCGGCAACGCGTCCGGCAACCGAATTTTCGATGGGGATCATGGCAAGACGCGCCCGGCCTTCCTCGACCGCGGCGAAGGCTTCCTCGAAGGTCGGGCACGGCAGGCTGGTCATGGCCGGATAGACCTGACGGCAGGCAAGGTCGGAATAGGCCCCGGCGTAGCCCTGGAAAACGATGGTATTGGCCGGATCGGCGGTGGCGTTGTCGTTGCTGTCGGTCATCGGCCGGGCCTGTTTGCCTGCGCCGCTGCGAGAATTTCGCGGGCGCGATCAAGGTCGCGCGGAGTATCGACACCGAGCGGAACCGTGTCAACGAAGGCAACGTCGATGCGCATGCCCGCCTCAAGCGCGCGCAGTTGCTCGAGCTTCTCGCGCATCTCGAGCGGGCTCGGCGGCAGCGCGACGAAGCGCGCGAGCGCCTTGCGCCGCCATGCGTAAAGGCCGATGTGGTGGTAATGCGGGCCATCGCCCGCGGGCACCGTGGCGCGGCTGAAGTAAAGGGCGCGCCCCTGGTCGGCGCCGGGGGCCGCGGCCACCACCGCCTTGACCACGTTGGGATCGGTACGCTCGTTCTCGACCCGGATTTCGGCGGCGAGCGTGCCCAGATCGACGGCCCCGTCATCGAGCAGCCCGAGTGCCCGCACCGGCAGAGCCGGGTCGAGCGTCGGCAAGTCGCCCTGCACGTTGACCACGGCATCGAACTCGCCGGCGGGATCAATCTGGTCGAGGGCTTCGACGATGCGGTCGGAACCCGACGGATGATCGGGCCGCGTCAGCACCGCCTTGCCGCCTGCCCGCGTCACCGCCTCGGCGATTTCGGGCTCGGCTGCCGCCACCCAGACCGGGCCGATGCCCGCCTCCATCGCCCGCCGCCACACCTGCACGATCATGGGCAGGCCGAGGATATCGGCGAGCGGCTTGCCCGGCAGGCGGGTCGAGGCCATGCGGGCAGGCACCAGCACGACGGGATTGCGGATGGAAGCGGTCGGAACGGTCACAATGCGCCTTCGGCCCTCCGGGCCCGGAAAGAACCCGAAAAACTCCACGATTTCAGGGTGTTTGCAAGACTAGTCGGTTCCGTTCCGGCGGGCCAGCCGAAAGCGCGGACGAGTAGGCCGAAAGAGCCCGCGAGAGGCCGGGAAAAGGCGAAAAAATCGGGCAATCCGCGTTGGACAGCGCCGGTTCGAGCGGTTACATTCCCGGCGCGGCCCGCACCCGGGCTGCCCGATTTCTTCCAAGAATCGTGCCCCGCGGGGCGCGGCGCCCTGTGGGCGTAATAAGACCGGAGCAACGCACTCATGTCCGCATTCGAGTGGAACAAGGTCATCGGCGCTATTCTCGCGGCGCTTCTCGTCATCAAGGTTGTCGACATCGCGGGCGACGCGCTGCTGCACGCCAAGGTGCCCGAAAAGAACGCCTACCCCGTTGCAGGCATCGCCCCGGCGCAGCCTTCGGGCGCGCCCGCCGCCAAGAAGGCCGAAGTGCAGATCGCGGCGATCGGCCCGATGCTTGCCAAGGCCAGCGCCGATCAGGGTGCGCAGGTCGCTCGCAAGTGCACCGTCTGCCATTCCTTCGACAAGGGTGGCCCGAACAAGGTCGGCCCCGCGCTGTGGGGCACCATCGGCCACGACATCGCCGGCGGCTCGTTCAGCTATTCGGCCGCGCTCAAGGCCGTCAAGGGCAAGTGGGATTACGAGACCCTGAACAAGTGGCTCTACGATCCGAAGGCCTTCGCGCCGGGCAACCGCATGGCCTTTGCCGGCGTCAAGAACGACGCCGAACGTGCCGCGCTGATCGCCTACATGCGCAGCCGCGCCGACAACCCTGTCCCGCTGCCGTAACCGGCGCGGGCGGCGGTCCCGCGGCATGAAAGTCCGATAGCCATGCCGGGCGCCCCGCTCGATCTCGCTGCCGTCAACCGCTACATCGCGCTCGCGAACACTTGCGCCGACGCTGCGGGCGAAGTGCTGGCGCATTACTTCCGCAAGTCCTTCACCGTCGACACCAAGGCCGACGCGACGCCGGTGACGATCGCCGATCGCGACGCCGAAATCGCCATGCGGGCGCTGATTGCCGACGCCGAGCCCGGCCACGGCATCCTTGGCGAGGAAATGGGGCGCACCAACCCGGACGCCGAATTCACCTGGGTGCTCGATCCCATCGACGGCACCAAGTCCTTCATCACCGGCAAGCCGACATTCGGGATTCTCGTCTCCCTCGCCTGGCGGGGCAAACCCGTCATCGGCATCATCGACCAGCCGATCATCCACGAACGCTGGATCGGCGCCGAAGGCAAGGCGACGACGTTCAACGGCACACCCGCGAACGTGCGGCCCTGTCCGAAGCTGGCGGACGCCATCCTCTACACCACCAGTCCCTACCTGTTCCCCGACAGCGATTTGCCGGGCTTCCATCGCCTGCGCGAACGTGTCGCCCACGCGCTTTATGGCGGGGATTGCTATTCCTACGGTCTGTTGGCATCCGGCCATGCCGACATCGTTGTGGAATCGGGCCTCAAGCCTTACGATTATGCGGCGCTGGTGCCGGTCATCGAAGGCGCGGGCGGCATTGTCACCGACTGGGACGGGAAGCCGCTGACGCTTTCCTCCGACGGCCGCGTGATCGCCGCGGGTGACGCCGCCCTGCACCGCGAAGCGCTTGCCATTCTTCGAACGGGCTGACGGGAACACATGTCGCGCTTTGGGGTCCTCGGTGTTTGCGTTCTTGCCTGGGGCCTCGCCGCGGCGCCGGCTCTCGCGCAATCTTCCGGCGCGGCCCCTGCACACGGCATCGCCATGCATGGCGATCTGAAGTACCCGGCCGGGTTTTCGCATTTCGACTACGTCAATCCGAACGCGCCCAAGGGCGGCACCATCCGGCTTGCGGGCGTGCGCACGTTCGACACGCTCAACCCGTTCACCCTGAAAGGCGTTGCCGCCGCCGGATCGGATTACATCTTCGAAACCCTGATGATGTCGTCGGCGGACGAGCCGTTTTCCGAATACGGCCTGATCGCGGAATCGGTGGAAACGCCGCCCGACCGGTCCTGGGTTGTTTTCAACCTGCGGCCCGAGGCGCGCTTTCACGACGGCAAGCCTATCACCGCCGACGATGTCGTATGGACCTTCAACACCCTGACGACGAAAGGACACCCGCGCTTTCGCCTTTACTACGCGGCGGTGGCAAAGGCCGTGGTCGAAGGCCCGCGCCGCGTGCGCTTCACCTTCAAGGGCGGCGTCAACCGCGAACTGCCGCTGATCGTCGGCCAGCTTCCCGTCCTGCCCAGGCACTACTGGGCCGACAAGGATTTCGAAAAGACGACGATGACGCCGCCGCTCGGCAGCGGCCCCTATCGCGTCGCCGAAGTCGATCCCGGCCGCGCGATCACACTGGAGCGCGTCCCCGACCACTGGGCCCGCAACCTCGGTTTTGCGCGCGGGCGTTTCAATTTCGGCCGCATCCGCATCGATTATTTCCGCGACAATACCGTGGCCCTGGAGGCCCTGAAGGCCGGCACCTTCGATTTCCGCGAGGAGCACGTATCGAAATTCTGGGCGGCGAGCTACGACGTGCCCGCCGTGCGCGAAGGATTCCTGAAAAAGGTATTCCTGCCGCACCAGCAGCCGACCGGCATGCAGGGCTTCGTGTTCAACACCCGGCGCGAAATCTTCGCCGACCGCCGCGTGCGCGCGGCACTGGCCTACGCCTTCGATTTCACCTGGACCAACCGGGTCCTGTTCTTCGGCGCTTATTCGCGCACCGAAAATTTCTATTCCAATTCCGACCTCGCCGCGCGCGGCCTGCCCGGTGCGGCGGAACTTGCGGTTCTTGAACCCTTCCGCGGCAAGGTCCCGGCCGAAGTTTTCGGCCCCGCCTACAAGGCTCCCGATACCGACGGCACCCATATCAGCCTCAGGCGCAATCTTCTCAAGGCGCTCGATATCCTCAAAAGCGCGGGCTGGGTCGTGAAGGACGGCAAGCTGGTCAACGAAAAGACCGGCCGCCCGATGACCTTCGAGATCCTGCTGGCCAATCCGAGCTTCGAGCGCATCGTCCTGCCCTTCCTCGGCAACCTCAAGCGGCTCGGCATCGATGCAAAGGTGCGCACAGTCGATGCCTCGCAATACATCAACCGGCGCAAGACCTTCGACTTCGACATGCTGGTCCATGTCTGGGGGCAGTCGCTGTCGCCGGGCAACGAGCAGCGCGACTTCTGGCACAGCGCCAGCGCCAATGTCGAAGGATCGTTCAACCTGGCGGGCGTTCGCGATCCCGCCGTCGACAGCCTGATCGAAAGCCTCGTCGGCGCCAAGGACCGCGCCACCCTGGTCGCCACCACCCGCGCGCTCGACCGCGTGCTGCTGGCCGGCCATTACGTCATTCCCCACTGGCACATCAAGGGCGACCGGCTGGCCTACTGGGACAAGTTCGGCCGCCCCGCGGTCACGCCGATCATGGGCTACCAGATCGATGCCTGGTGGATCGACAAGGCACGAGCGGCGCGACTGGAATCGCGCAGGAAGGAACCCGCCCGATGATCGCCTATATCGTGCGCAGGCTTGGGCTGATCGTGCCGACGTTGCTGGGCATCATGGTGGTCAACTTCATCATCGTGCAGTTCGCCCCGGGCGGCCCCGTCGAACAGGTGGTGGCGCAGCTGACCGGCGCCGAAGTGGACGCCACCGCACGCGTCAGCGGCGCCCAGCGCGAGGTCGGCAGCGCCCAGACGCCCGGACAGATTCCCGGCAGCCAGGGCGACGGCGCCTATCGCGGGCGGCGCGGGCTCGATCCGCAGTTGCTGGAAGACCTGAAGAAGTACTACGGCTTCGACAAGCCCGCCCACGAGCGCTTCTTCCATATGCTGGCGAATTACATTCGCTTCGATTTCGGCACCAGCTTTTTCCGCGACACCAGCGTGGTCGATCTCGTGATCGAAAAGCTGCCCGTATCCATATCGCTGGGCCTGTGGTCTACGCTGATCATCTACCTGATCTCGATCCCGCTCGGCGTCGCCAAGGCGGTGCGCGACGGCACCCGCTTCGACTTCTGGACATCGAGCGCGATCATCTTCGGCTATTCGATCCCGGGCTTCATGTTTGCCGTCCTGCTGATCGTGCTGTTCGCAGGAGGCAGCTATTTCTCGATCTTCCCGCTGCGCGGACTGGTATCGGACAACTGGGAAATGCTGTCCTGGCCAGCGCGAATCGCCGATTACTTCTGGCATCTTGCACTGCCGCTGACGGCCATCGTCATTGGCGGCTTCGCCACCCTGACCATGCTCACCAAGAACATGTTCATCGAGGAAATCCGCAAGCAGTACGTCATCACCGCGCGCGCCAAGGGCCTGTCGGAAAACCGCGTGCTTTACGGCCACGTGTTCCGCAACGCCATGCTGATCCCGCTTGCGGGCGCCCCGGAACTGCTGATCGAAATCCTGTTCACCGGCGCGCTCTTGATCGAGATCATCTTCTCCCTCGACGGGATCGGCCTGCTTTCCTACGAATCCGTGATCAATCGCGACTACCCCGTGGTCTTCGCGACGCTGTTCGTGTTCAGCCTGCTGGGGCTGCTGTTCAACCTGATTCGCGACGTCGCCTATGTGCTGATCGACCCGCGCATCACCTTCGAGCGCGCGCCATGACCGCGGCCGCAGATACCGAGCACCGGGATCGCTTCCTCGGCATGAAGGTCACGCCGCTGGCGCGAAGGCGGCTCGACAATTTCCGCGCAAACCGGCGCGGCTTCATATCGCTGTGGCTGTTCCTGATCCTGTTCGTGGGCTCCCTGTTCGCCGAGTTCATCGCCAACGACAAGCCGATCCTGGTGAAATATGACGGCGGCTATTACATGCCGATCTTCACCATGTACCCGGAGACGACCTTCGGCGGCGAGTTCCCGACCGAGGCCGATTACAACGATCCCGTCCTGATCAAGCTGGTCGAGAGCAAGGGCTGGATGATCCGCCCGCCGATCCCCTGGCATCACACCAGCGTCAATTACCAGTTGGGCACCCCCGCCCCGGCGAAACCCGGCCCGCGCAACTGGCTCGGCACCGACGACCAGGCCCGCGACCTGCTGGCGCGGCTGATCTACGGCTTCCGCATATCGGTGCTGTTCGGCCTGATCCTGACCGTGGCCTCCACCGTCATCGGCGTCGCCGCGGGCGCTGTGCAGGGTTACTTCGGCGGCTGGGTCGATCTGGGTTTCCAGCGGTTCATGGAAATCTGGTCGGGGATCCCGCGACTTTACGTTCTCATCATCCTGGCCTCCTTCGTCGAGCCGAGTTTCTGGTGGCTGCTCGGCATCCTTCTGCTGTTTCACTGGATGTCGCTGGTTTCCGTCGTGCGCGCGGAATTCCTGCGCGGGCGCCAGCAGGATTACGTGCGCGCGGCGCGCGCGCTCGGCGTGTCGGACGCCGTCATCATGTTCCGCCATGTCCTGCCCAACGCCATGGTGGCGGCGTTGACGCTGCTGCCTTTCGTGCTCAATTCCTCGATCACGGCGCTGACGTCGCTGGACTTCCTCGGCCTCGGCCTGCCGCCGGGCTCCGCCTCCCTCGGCGAAATTCTGGCGCAGGGCAAGGCAAACCTGCAGGCGCCGTGGATCGGCATCACCTCTTTCTGCGTGCTGGCGGCGCTCTTGAGCCTGCTGATCTTCGTCGGCGAAGCGGTGCGCGATGCCTTCGATCCGCGCAAGACGATGGTGTAGGGCGATGGATGCGCAAAAGCCCCTCGTCGACGTAAAAGACCTCGCGGTGCATTTCCGCGTAGGCTCGCGCACCAACGAAGCGGTCAAGGGCGTCAGCTTTTCCATCGCCAAGGGCGAGACGCTGGCGCTGGTGGGCGAATCGGGATCGGGCAAGTCGGTGACGGCGCTCTCCGTCCTCCAGCTTCTGCCCTACCCGGCAGCGAGCCACCCGAAAGGCTCGATCCTCATCGACGGCATGGAAATGGTAGGGGCCAGCCCCGCCACCCTGACCGAGGTGCGCGGCAACCGCGTCGCCATGGTGTTCCAGGAGCCGATGACGTCGCTCAACCCGCTGCACACCATCGAGCGCCAGATTTCCGAAACCCTGATCCTGCACAAGGGCATGGTGCCGGAAGCCGCGCGGGCGCGCGCCCTTGAGCTCCTGCAGATGGTCGGCCTGCGCGATGCGGAAAAGCGCCTCACCGCCTATCCGCACGAACTTTCCGGCGGCCAGCGCCAGCGCGTGATGATCGCCATGGCGCTTGCCAATGAACCGGACCTGCTGATCGCCGACGAACCGACCACCGCGCTCGACGTCACCATCCAGGCGCAGATCCTCGCCCTGTTGCAGGACCTGCAGAAGAAGATGGGCATGGCGATGCTGCTGATCACCCATGATCTCGGCATCGTGCGCCACATGGCCGACCGCATCTGCGTGATGACGGGCGGCGAAATCGTCGAACAGGGCAAGGCCACCGACATCTTCGACAACCCACAGCACGCCTACACGCAGAAGCTGCTGGCGGCCGAGCCGGGCGGCAAGCCCGAGCGCCCCGCCCGCGATACCGCGCCGGTCATGGAAGCGAGCGATGTGCGCGTGTGGTTCCCCATCAAGAAAGGCGTCTTCCGGCGCACGGTCGACCACATCAAGGCGGTGGACGGCATCAGCCTGACGCTCCGCGAAGGCCGCACGCTCGGCGTCGTCGGCGAATCGGGCTCGGGCAAGACGACGCTGGGGCTGGCGCTTTTGCGCCTCGAACGCTCGACCGGCACCATCCGCTTCGGCGATACCGAGTTGCACGGACTCAATGAAAACGGCATTCGCCCCCTGCGCCGCGAAATGCAGGTCGTCTTTCAGGACCCTTATTCCTCGCTCAGCCCGCGCCTCAGCATCGCCCAGATCATCGGCGAAGGCCTCGCCGTGCACGGCATCGGCAAGGACGCCCATGAGCGCGAAGGACTGATCGAGGCGGCGCTGACCGAAGTCGGGCTCGATCCCGATGCCCGGCATCGTTATCCGCACGAGTTTTCCGGCGGCCAGCGCCAGCGCGTCTCCATCGCGCGAGCGCTCGTTCTCAAGCCGCGGTTGATCGTCCTCGATGAGCCGACCTCGGCGCTGGACATGTCGGTGCAGGCGCAGATCGTCGATCTGCTGCGCGAATTGCAAGATCACCACAAGCTCGCCTACATGTTCATCAGCCACGATCTCCGGGTTGTTCGCGCACTCGCCGACGAGGTGCTGGTCATGCAGCACGGCAAGGCGGTGGAACACGGACTTGCCGATGAAATTTTCGATGCCCCGAAGAGCCCCTATACGCGGGCGCTGATGGCCGCTGCCTTCGAACTGGCGGTGGCAGAGACCGACGCCATCGAGCAATAATCGCCCATGGCCATTCTTTTCCTGTCAGAAGCCGACAAGACCGATGAATGGGCGGGGGCACTCGCCCGCGAACTGCCGGACGACGAAGTATTGATCGGGCCGGAAGCGGGCCTTGCGCGCGCAGCCGACATCGATTTCGCCGTCGTGTGGTATCCGCCACCCGGGCTCTGCGCGAAGCTGCCCGCCCTGCGCGCCGTCCTGTCGCTCGGGGCCGGCGTCGATCATGCCCTGCTCGATCCCGACCTGCCGCGCCATGTGCCGCTGGTGCGCCTGATCGACCCGGCGCTGACCGAACAGATGGCCGAATGGGTCGTCATGAACGTGCTGCGCCATCACCGCCTGATGCCTGCCTATGCCGAACAGCAGGCACGCGCCTACTGGAAGCGCCATGACATCCCGCGCGCGAGCGCGCGCCGGGTCGGCATCATGGGACTTGGCGAATTAGGCCGGGCGGCGGCAAAGGCACTTGCGCCGTTCGGCTTCCCGCTCGCCGCCTGGGTGACGAAGTCCAGGAAATGGGAGCTTGGCGAAATCTTCGCCGGCCCCGACAGTCTCGGCACCTTTTTCGCGCACTCCGACATCGTCGTATGCCTGCTGCCCCTGACCAGCGCCACCCGCGGCATCCTTTCGGCCGACGCCTTCGCCCGAATGCCCCGGGGTGCAGCGATCATCAACGGCGCCCGCGGCGGGCACGTGGTGGCGGCAGACCTGATCGCGGCCCTCGACCGCGGACAGATTTCGGCAGCGACCCTCGACGTTTTCGAACGCGAACCCCTTCCCGCCGATGATCCGCTCTGGCGCCATCCGCGTATCACCATTACGCCCCACGCAGCGGCAATAACACTGGCGGAAACGGCAGCGCGCGAAATCGCCAGCAATATCCGCCGCTTGCGCCGGGGCGAAGCGATGGTCGGCATCGTCAGCCGGGATCGCGAATACTGAGCCACGCAGCCGGTGCATGGCTCGGTTTCGCAACCGGCACGGGCCAAGGCATTAAATTCTGGCGCGATCAGACTATTTTAATCGTTGTCGTTTATTGTCGAACCATCGCAGCTGAAACAGCGGCTTGCGCGTTCAGCAAGTGGCATTAGGCGCTTCGAAGTGAACGAAGCCGAACATCACCAGCGGGAAGCTCATGGCACGGAGACGTCGATGATCGACGTAACTGCGTAAGTCCCGCTGTCCTCATTCCGGACACGGGACCGAAGAGAGGATGACATGAGGTCTTTGCTGCTCAGCCTTCTGTTGTTTCCGGCCCTGCTTGCCGCCGATGTGGCCCGGGCAGAACCGCGCGCCTGTTTCGACCGCACGGCGATGATCAACGCGCTTGTCGATGATTACGGCGAGCAGCTTGCCGAGGTGCACGAGATCAAGGGCAAGGGCCTCCTTGAATTCCATGTCTCGCCGACCGAAGGCACATGGACGGCGCTCTTGACCGACGACGACGACGTGAGTTGCGTCGTCGCCTCTGGCGACGGCGTGGATCCGGCGAAATCGCCCGCCCTTGAGGCAGGCCTGCAAATCTGAAAGTTTTCGCGTCCCCAGGCAAAGGGCGGCCCGCAAGGCCGCCCTTTTTGTTTGCATCTTGCCAACCGCCAGACGGCATGCATTCAATTTGCGGTCTGTCTTTTCGGAGTATTCCCTCGTGGCAAACCATGTGACGCATGCCTGCGCCGCCCTGGCGGCCCTTTTACTGTGCCTGTCCCAGCCCGTGCCAGCCTAGGAACCGGCCGCGCCCTTACAATGGATCGACATCCAGGTGCATCCCTTCGGCGGCTTTAGCCCCAATGCCGACTACCGCAGCCCCGTCGACGAGCTTCTCGACACGATGAAGGGCAACAACATGTCGCGCGCCATCGTGATGCCGACGCCCCAGGGCGAGTCGGGCAACCGCGGCTCATGGGACATCGAGGATTTCATCGATGTCATCCGCAGGCATCCCGACCGTCTGGCCTTCATGGGCGGGGGCGGGAGCCTCAACAAGATGATCCACGCAGAGTCCCCCGACGGCAAGGTCAGCGACGACCTCAAGGCGCGCTTCCGCAAGCGCGCCGAGGACATTCTCGCCAAGGGCGCCATCGGCTTCGGGGAAATGTCGATCCTGCACATTTCGCTGTTGCCCGGGCATGTGTACGAATCGGTCGGCGGTGATCACCCGCTGCTGCTGCTGCTCGCCGACATCGCCGCCGAGCGCGGCGTTCCGATAGACATGCATTTCGACCTCGTGGCGGAGGACATCAAGACGCCGGAGTGGCTGGAACAGCCGCCCAACCCGCCCGAGATGAAGCGCAACCTCAACGGTTTCGAACGGCTGCTCACCCATAACCGCAAGGCCGTCATCGTCTGGGCGCATGCCGGGTCGGACAACATCGGCCATTGGACGGCGGCGATGACCCGCGACATGCTGCGCAAGCACCCCAACCTTTACATGTCGCTCCGCCTCAACATCGGCCGCGGCGGGCACGTGCAGAACAATCCCCTCGCACCCGAAGGGCTGAAGCCGCAGTGGATGGAGGTGTTCAGGGAATTTCCCGACCGCTTCGTCATCGGCGGCGACCAGTTCTTCGCCCCGCCGGGCAACAGGGGCCTCGTGTCGAAGTTCGCCAAGGCGGGCGCCGCCATCCGCAAGCGGACGAATGTTTTCCTGTCGCGCCTGCCGCCCGATATTGCCCGCAAGATCGCTTATGAAAATGCGATCCGCATCTACAAGCTGAAACCCTGAAACCTAGCGGGCCGCCGCGCCGGCTGCGATCAGCCGGTCCGCCATTTCGCGCAGGTAAACGGCGCCGGGCACCGTGCGGCCAATGACGATCGAGCGCTTGTCTCGCAGGTCCTTCATGCGCTTGACCAGGCCCAGTTCCTCGAGACGGTCGAGCGCCCGGCTGATGGCGGGCTTGCCGATGGCCAGATCGGCGGCGAGCGCGCGCACCGTCATCGGCGTCTGGGAAAGATAGACCGACAGGATCACCGCCATCTGGCGCTGGGTAAGATCGCGCGGATCCTTACGCACGGACTCGACAACCGAACCGCGCAACACATCAAGCGCCTGATCCACTGTCATTGAAACCGCCACGCTGTCCCCCGGGATCGTTTCGGCTGCGAACCAAGTTAGACGCAGGCAGGGCGGCAATCAAGCTTCAGCCGCGGGCGTAGTGCCTTTCGATCATGCGGTAGAGGGCACGCATGCCCTGGGCCTCGCCGCCTTCGGGGCGACCGGCGCGGCTTGATTCGTTCCAGGCCATGAAATCGAGGTGGATCCAGGGCGTTCCGGGGGCAACGAATTCCTGCAGGAACAGCGCCGCCGTGATGGCGCCGCCGAAGGAGCCCGACGAGATATTGTTGATGTCGGCGACCTTGCTGTTGAGCTTTTCACGGTAAGGGCGCCACAGCGGCAGGCGCCACAGCGGGTCGGCGGTTTCCTCGCCCGCCGCGAAGGCACGCGCGGCAAGCTGGTCATCGTTGCAGAACATCGCCGGCAACCCGGTGCCGAGCGCCACCCGCGCAGCACCCGTCAGGGTCGCGAAATCGAGCAGAAGGTCGCAGCCCTCCTCGCAGGCAAGCGCCATCGCATCGGACAGGACGATGCGCCCTTCGGCATCGGTATTGCCGACCTCGACCGTGATGCCCTTGCGCGTCGCCAATACGTCACGCGGGTGATAGGCGTTGCCCGCAACCGAATTTTCGACGGCCGGAATCAGCACCCGCAGCCGCACCGGCAGCTTCGCCGCCATGATCATACGGGCGAGGCCCAGCGCCTGCGCGGCGCCGCCCATGTCCTTCTTCATCAACTGCATGTTGCCCGACGACTTGAGATCGAGCCCGCCGGTATCGAAGCACACGCCCTTGCCGCAGATGGTAACGCGCTTGAGCTTCTTCGCCGCGCGGCCCTTGGGCTGCCAGGTGATGTCGATCAGGCCAGGCGCCTTGGCGGCGGCGCGGCCGACCGCATGAATGGCCGGGAAATGCTTCTTGAGGAGCTGCGCCCCGGTCGTCACCGAAAAGCGCGCGCCAAACTCGCGTGCGAGCGCGCGCGCGGCGGATGCCAGCTCGGGCGGACCCATGTCCTGGGCCGGGGTGTTGATCAGGTCGCGTACCAGATAGGTCGCCAGTGCCGCACTTTCCACCGCGGCGCGGTCGGCACGCGCGGGCCAGACGAGGCGGGCGAGCGCCCTGCCCTTTTGCTTGCGGTAACGCTCGAACCGGTAGGAGCCGAGCGCCCAGCCGAGCGCCGCCTGCCCGGCCAGCGCCGCGTCGGCGCGATCGGCAAGCGCATATGTAGCTTCCGGCAGGCTTGAGGGGCAGGCGGCGAAAGCCCAGAGCGCGCCGTCATTGACCATCGCCTGCGCATCATCGCCATCGGGGATGCCGAGATAGACGCGCTCGAGTGCGCCGTCGGGTGCGGCCAGCAGGGAAACCTGTCCCGCCCGGCCCTCGAACCCCGTCCCGCGCAGCCAGGCGCGCGCGCGCGGCGCCTCGCCCGCGAGCCATTTGCCGAAACCGGCGCGGCTCGCCGTGTGGATGGGAACGGCTGCGCCCTTGCCGGGCGCAACGAGGGTGCTGAGTTTCATCGTATGTACTCCCTGTGCAGGAGCGACAGGATGGCGCGAAGCGGCGATGAAGGAAAGCCCTAACCCCTGCAAAACGGGCATTCCCGGCGCATGGCTTGCGCCTTGGGGCCGGCTCGCGTATCAGAAAGAGGAACCTGGGACAGGAACGGAAATGACCGACAGATCCGTCACCATCGTCATTGCCAACAAGGCCTACTCGTCGTGGTCGATGCGCGGCTGGCTTGCCGTCCGGCTCGCCGATATCCCGTTTGAAGAAATCGTCATCCCGCTGCGCGAGACGAACACGCGCACGGAGATCCTCAAGTATTCGCCATCGGCCAAGCTGCCGGCGCTGATCGACGGCAAGGTGACGGTGTGGGAATCCCTCGCCATCGTCGAATACCTCGCGGAAAAACACCCCCATGCGCCGCTGTGGCCGAAGGACCCTGCGGCCCGCGCCCATGCGCGCTCGATTTCTTCGGAAATGCACGGCGGCTTCATTCCGATGCGCCGCGGCCTGCCCATGAACGTCCGGCGCAAACTGCCGCAGCCGGACCTCAACGACGCGGCCAAGGGTGACATCAACCGCATCCAGGCGATCTGGCGCGACTGTCACCGCCGCTTCAACGGGACGATGGGGACGGGGCCATTCCTGTTCGGGGGTTTCTCCGCCGCCGACGCCATGTTCGCGCCGGTTGTAACGCGCTTCGATACCTACGGCGTGCCGCTGGAAGACCATGCGGCGGCTTATGTCGCCGCGGTTCTGAAACAGCCCTTCGTCGCCGAATGGATCGCCGCCGCCGGCCGCGAACCGTGGATCATTCCCGAGTTCGAACCTGAAGGCAAAGACGCGGGCTAACGGCCCGTCTTCAGCATGCCTTTTTCCCGGTAGTAGCGCTCCGCCCCCGGATGCAACGGCAGGGCAAGGCCGTCGAGCGCCTTCTCCGGACGGATCTGGCGCGCGGCAGCGACACCCGCATCGAGCAGGCGGCGCGTCGATGGATGCCACAGCGCGCGTGTGATGCCATAGACCGTGTCGGCACTGACCTTGTCCGAGACCACCCACAGCGCGCCGACGGCGATGGTCGCCGTCGCATCCACCCCGCGATAGACGCCTGCGGGAATGGTGGCAGCGCTGAGGAAACGGTCCTTGCCGCGGATGGAGTCTGCCTCGGCCCCGGTGACGGGGATCAGCCGGATGCGCGTGTTGCGGGCGAGGCGATCGAGGGCCTCGAACGGGTAGCCGCCGACGAAGAAGAAGGCATCGATGTTGCGCAGGCGAATACGGTCGGCCGCCGGGCCCACCTGTGAATTGACCTGCTTGATCTGTTTCACATCGATGCCGTAACCGGCCAGCACCGCCTGAGCCACGCTGCGCGTGCCCGATCCCGCGAGGTCGAGAGACACGCGCCGGCCCGGGAGGTCGCGCACCGAATGAATGGGCGATTCGCGCCGCACGACGATATGAAGCGCTTCAGGGTAAAGATTGGCGATGGCGCGCAGGCCTTCGATGCGGTTGGCACCCGCGAATTCGCCCGTCCCGGCATGAGCCGCATAGGCGACATCGGCCTGGGCCAGCGCCGATTCAAGCCCGCCCGAGGCGATCGCCCGCACATTGGCGACAGACCCGAGGGTCGCCTGGGTAACGGCGATCAGGCCCGGCACGCCGCAGGAGCCGCCCGCCTCGCAGGCACGCGCGCCGGGCGGAGAAGAAATCGCGCTCGCCAGCGTGCTGCCGACAGGGAAATAGACGCCAGAGATCGAACCGGTGCCGATGCGGAAGAAACGGATATCCTGGGACTTGCCCTGGGCCAGCGCCGCCACCGGCGCCGATGCAAGGATGGCGCAGAAAAGCCCCGCGGCGAGGGCCGCACCGCGCGCCCGTATCGGCGCCAAGGGCTTGAGTACAGTAGCGAACATCATCCTTTTCCGGCACGTGCTGGCCGCCCCTAACCCCTAGCGCATCGACGCCGGGAAAGCAAAGGCCATGCCCATAGTCAGGGTATTTTCGAGACTAATTCTGGCGTCAATGAGGCGGGATCAGAGCCGCGCGGGGCGTCCCTCGCGCCCGGCGGCGGGCGGCGCGGGCACGAGGATCGTGTCATGGGCCTCCGCATCGCTCGGCGCCGGGTGATCGAGGGTGTAATGCAGGCCCCGGCTTTCCCGGCGCGCGAGCGCCGAACGCACGATCAACTCGCCGACGCAGACCATGTTGCGCAGTTCCAGCAGCGGCCGGCTGACGCGGAAATTGGCGTAGTACTCATGGATCTCGGAATTGAGCAGCGCCGAACGGTGGAGCGCGCGCTCCAACCGCTTGGTGGTGCGCACGATGCCGACGTAATCCCACATGAAGCGGCGCAATTCGTCCCAGTTGTGGGCAAGCACGACTTCTTCGTCGGAATCGCGCACCCAGCTTTCGTCCCAGCCGGGGATATCGCCGGGCTCGGACCATTCGGGCAGGCGATGACCGATCTCGCGTCCGGCCTCGCGCCCGATGACCAGACACTCGAGCAAGGAATTGGACGCGAGACGGTTGGCCCCGTGCAATCCAGTGGAGGCGCATTCGCCCACGGCATAAAGCCCGTCGAGGTCGGTGCGCCCGTGCACATCCGTCACCACGCCGCCGCAGGTGTAATGGGCGGCAGGCACCACGGGAACGGGTTCGCGGGCAAGGTCGAAGCCGAGCTCGCGGCACTGGGCTTCGAGGGTCGGGAAATGCTCGCGTACGAACCCCTCGCCCTTGTGGGCGATGTCGAGCAGCACATGGGGAATCCCGAGGCGCTTCATCTCGTGATCGATGGCACGCGCCACGATATCGCGGGGCGCCAGTTCGGCGCGCGGATGGAAACGGTCCATGAAACGCGAGCCGTCAGGCAACAGCAGCAGGCCGCCTTCGCCGCGCACCGCTTCGCTGATCAGCGGCGTCTGCCCCGCGGCAGCGGCGAGGCAGGTCGGATGGAACTGGGTGAATTCCATGTTGGCGACGCGGCAGCCCGCGCGCCAGGCCATGGCGATGCCGTCACCGGTGGCGCCCGGCGGATTGGACGTGTGCAGGTAGACGCGACTTGCCCCGCCCGTCGCCAGTACAACGGCGCGGGCGCGCAACAGGCGTACGCGGCCCGTGTTGCAATCAAGCGCATAGACACCGGTGCAGCGCCTGCGCCCGGTGACGGGATCGCGGCGCACGATGAGATCGACCGCGACATGGTCGGGATAAAGATCGGTGACGCGGCGCGCGCGCACGGCGCGCTCCAGACAGGCCTGCACCGCCTGCCCCGTCGCGTCCTTTGCATGAACGACCCGGCGCGCGCTGTGGCCGCCTTCACGGTTGAGGTGCACCAAGCCCTTGCGCGGGCCGTCGCTTTCGCGGGTGAGATCGATGCCGAGGCTTTCGAGCCACTGGATGATGCCCGGCGCCCGCTCGATGACGAAGCGCACGGCCTCGCGGTTGTTAAGCTCGGCGCCTGCGATCATCGTATCTTCGATGTGCGAATCGAAGCTGTCGTCGGGCCCCATCACGGCGGCGATGCCGCCCTGCGCCCAGTTGGTCGCGCCCTGATCGAGGCGCCCCTTGGCCAGCACGCCGATGCGCGCCTCTGCGGGCAGTTCCAGCGCGACCGCAAGGCCGCCGCCGCCGCCGCCAATAATCAGAACATCATGAAAGGTGCTGTCGTCGCCGGGCGCCAAGGATCGAGCCGCTTTTCGTGCCGCAGGGGTTGGAAAATGCGCCCTTCATAGCACGGCGGCGGGCAGGATGCAGCGTTGCCGGCTTGCGGGGCTTGGCCCGGCGCGCCCTTTGTGGCAAACCCTAGCGGGCGGGACGGTTCCCGCCGCTGACAGGAGTTGATGCCGATGGCCGATCCGGCCGCACCCGCCACCGAAGATGCCGCCGCCGCGCCCGCGCGCGATTTCGTGCGCGAGGCGATCCGCGAGGACCTTGCCGCGGGCAAGGTTACCGGGGTGGTTACCCGCTTCCCGCCCGAGCCCAACGGTTACCTGCACATCGGCCATGCCAAGTCGATCTGCCTGAATTTCGGCCTTGCGAGCGAATTCGGCGGGCGCTGTCACCTGCGCTTCGACGACACCAACCCGGCGAAGGAAGAACAGGAATACATCGATTCGATCCAGGCGGATGTGCGCTGGCTCGGCTTCGACTGGGGCGAGCACCTGTATTACGCCTCCGACTACTTTGCCCAGCTCTACACCTGGGCCGAACACCTGATCGAAACCGGCAATGCCTATGTGGACGACCAGACGGCGGAGCAGATTCGCGAGAACCGCGGCACCCTGACCGAACCCGGCCGGCCGAGCCCGTGGCGCGAACGCAGCGCGGCGGAAAACCTCGATCTCTTCCGGCGCATGAAGGCCGGCGAATTCGAAGACGGCAGCCGCGTGCTGCGCGCCAAGATCGACATGGCGTCGGGCAACATCAACCTGCGCGATCCGGTGATCTACCGCATCCTGCGCAGCCCGCACCCGCGCACCGGCAATGCCTGGTGCATCTACCCCAATTACGATTTCGCCCACGGCCAGTCGGACGCGATCGAAGGCATCAGCCATTCGATCTGCACGCTGGAGTTCGAGGACCACCGCCCGCTCTACGAATGGTTCCTCGCCCACCTGCCGGTGCCGGCAAAGCCGCGCCAGATCGAGTTTGCACGCCTCAACCTCACCCATACGGTGCTGTCCAAGCGCCGCCTGATCCAGTTGGTGAAGGACGGCCACGTTTCGGGCTGGGACGATCCGCGCATGCCGACGATTTCGGGCCTCAAGCGGCGCGGCTGCCCGCCCGAGGCGATCCGCGATTTCGCCCAGCGCATCGGCGTCGCCAAGGCCAATTCGACCGTCGAGATCCAGTTCCTCGAACATTGCGTGCGCGAGAACCTGAACAAGACCGCGCTGCGCCGCATGGCCGTGCTCGATCCCGTGAAAGTGGTGATCGAGAACTATCCCGAAGGCCAGGTCGAGGAAATGGAGGCGGTCAACAACCCAGAGGACGAAAGCGCCGGCACCCGGCGCGTCGCCTTCGGGCGCGAGCTTTACATCGAGCGCGACGACTTCATGGAAAACCCGCCGTCGAAGTTCTTCCGGCTGGCGCCGGGGCGCGAAGTGCGGCTGCGCTACGCCTACTTCATTACCTGCAAGGACGTTGTGAAAAACGCCGACGGCTCCGTGCGCGAGATCATCTGCACGTATGATCCGGCGACGCGCGGCGGTAATGCGCCCGATGGGCGCAAGGTCAAGGCGACGATGCACTGGGTATCCGCCGCCCATGGCGTTCCCGCCGAAGTGCGCCTTTACGATCACCTGTTCAAGAGCACCGACGCGGGTGCGGGCGGCGACTGGCTCGCCGATATCAATCCCGAGTCCCTCAAGGTGCTGAAGGGCGCGGTGGTCGAACCGGCACTGGCCGAGGCCAAGGCCGGCGAGCGCGTGCAGTTCGAGCGGCTCGGCTATTTCTGTGCCGATCCCGATTCGAAGCCGGGCCTTGCGGTCTACAACCGCACCGTCGGCCTGCGCGATGCCTGGGCGAAGATCCAGGCCAAGGGCGGCTGAGCCTCAGCCGAGGCCGAAGTCGCCCGCGTAGAGCTTCTCGAGGTCGAGCAGCGCTTCTTCGGGCAGCGAGCCCGCCTTTTCGGCCGCGAGCGCCGCGTCCACATGGGCAGGGGCGCCGATCCCCACCAGCACCGTCGAAATGCCTTCGCAGCCGAGCGCGAAGCGCACGGCCGTCGTCGGACGATCGCCATAGCGTTCGCCCAGGGTGCGGAACACGGCGGCGGCTTTCGTCTCCTCGATATCGGGATCGGTGTCCTTGGTCATCATGCTGACGCGCTCGGGCCGCTTGGGCAGGGCGATGATGCCGCCCGCGAGCACGCGGATCGCCAGCACCGCCGTCGCGGTCGCACGCGCCGCCGCCATGATGCCGGTCAGCTGCTGGCCGCTCCATCCCGCAGGCATGGGCCGCGCCGCGGACGGATTGACAAGGTTGTAGAACACTTGCGCCGAATCAAAGCGGCCACTGGCGATGGCCTCGGCACAGGCAGCGGCGTCACCGAGCGCCGTCAGGCCGATCTGCCGCGCCATTCCCTTGTCGCGCACGCGCTCAAGCCCCTCGGCGACGCCATCGGCACCCAGCACCTGTTCCAGGGTCAGCGCCTTGCCGCCCGCCGCCGGATCGATGCGGTTGTGCAGTTGCAGGACGGTGACATGATCACGCCGGAGCCGCTTGAGGCTCGCCGCAAGGCTTTCCTCGATCTGGCCGGGCAGGTCGCCCGCCCCGGGATCGACGGTCACCTTGGTGGAGACGTAGGGATCTTCCGGCACTTCTTCCAGAAGCCAGCCGAGCGCTTCTTCCGATTTTCCGTCGCCGTAATCGGCGGCGGTATCGAACCAGTTGATGCCGCCGTCGAGCGCCTTGCGCACGGCAAGGCGGCGGTCGGCGTCGGAACCGGAAATCAGCAGGCCCCCGGTCTTGCCGCAGCCGAAGGCGATGGCCGAGGCCTGGATGCCGGTCTTGCCGAAGGGACGGTACTGCATCGGGCTGCTCCCCTAGTTCGCATCCAGTTCGCGGGCGAAGCGTTCGAAGGATGGCCCCGCCGATGATCCCGCCGAGAGGTATTTGCGACGGCGCTCATTTTCGCCCGGATAGTCCCAGTCGAGACCGCTTGCCGCAAGCAGCAGGTGTTCGCGGCAGGCATCTTCGAGCTGGATGCCCATCAGCACCGCGTGTTCGACCGAAGTGCCGCAGAAGACGACGCCGTGATTGCGCAGGAACAGCGCGAAATTGTCGCCAAGGCATTTACCCACCGCATCGCCCATCGCTGCCGTGCGCACCAGTTCGGATGTCTTCGTGAAACGGGGCGGCGGCGCCGGGAACCAGTTGCCGGTGTTCGACACCGGCAGGAGCGGCTCCTTCACCGCGGAAAAGACGCGGCCATGGAAGGGGTGGGAGTGGACGACGACGTGGATATCGGGCCGCCGCTTGAGGACGCCCGCGTGGATCGGCCACTCGCTCGGCGCCCGGCCCGAACCCGCGATGTGGTTGCCGTCGAAATCGATCAGCACGAAGTCGCGGCGGTTGCGGGTTTCGCCAAACGAAATGCCCCAGCGCTTGACCCACAGACCGCGGCCATCCGGATCACGCAGCGCCGCATGGCCGAGCGTGCGGCAGGCATGGCCCTGAGCCTCGAGGATACGGCAGCCGAGTGCGAGACGGTCGAGCGCCGCACCCGGTTCGCGGGCGGATCGGGCACGGGCAGATTTCTTGGCGGTCACTGGCATCGCGTCGTTTTCCTCCCTGCGGCGCCGATGCGGGATTATCGAGAAATTAACCTTATTTATCAAATACTGAGGCCTTCACCGTCATGAACGCCGCCCCGATGAACCGAGCCCAGCGCCGTCTTCAGCAGAAAGTTGCGAAAAAGCAGGGTGCGCCAGCCCCCGGCCGCCCGGCCGAACTGGTCGCCGCCATGCAGAAGGGCATGGCGCTCCACCAGGCGGGCCGTCTGGCCGAGGCCGAGGCAATCTACCGCGCCATCCTCAGGCACTATCCGGCCTATCCCGACGTCAATCACCTGCTCGGCCTGATCGCCCTTCATTTCGGCCAGCACCAGACAGCACTCGACCTGATCACGAAGGCGATTGCCGGCAACCCCAACTACGCGCCCTATCACTACAACCGGGCGATCGCGTTGAAGGGACTGGACCGCATCGACGACGGCCTTGCCAGCCTGCGCAAGGCGCTTGCCATCGATCCGAACCACGCCGCTGCCCATTGCGAGGCGGGCGTGATGCTGGGCCTCGTCGGACACATCGATGAGGCTATCGCCAGCCTCGATAAAGCCATCGCGATAAACCCCACCCTTGCCGCCGCCCACAGCAACCGCGGCCAGGTTCTGGGACAGGTGGGCCGCGTCAATGAGTCCGCCGATGCCTACCGGCGCGCCCAAGACCTCGACCCCACCTCGGCCCGCCTGCACACCAATGTCATCTTCACCCAGGACATGGACATGTCCGTGTCCCAGGCCGAGCAGCAGGCCGAGCGCAAGCGCTGGAACGACCGCTTCATCGCACCGCTGGCCGCAGCGGTAAAGCCCCACGCCAACAGCCGCGATCCCGAACACCGTCTGCGCATCGGGTATGTATCGGCCGATTTCAACAACCACTCGGCCTGCACCGGTTTCGCCCAGTTGATCCTCGATCACGACCGCGACAATTTCGAAATCCATTGCTACGACGGCACCCTGCGCCCCGACGACATGAGCGCACGCCTCCGCGAAGCCGCCACGGGCTGGCGGCGCACCGTCGGCGTGTCCGACGACGACATGGCGGAAATGATTCGAAGCGATGGCATCGACATCCTGTTCGACCTGTCGGGCCACACCGACGGCCACCGGCTGCTGGTGTTCGGCCGCAAGCCCGCACCCGTGCAGGTCACCGGCATTGGCCATCTCGCCGCCGGACTGTCGACCATCGATTACCGCGTGACATCGGAATTCTTCACGCCGCGCAGCGAAGAGGCGCTCTACCCGGAGGCCCCCGCCTATCTCCGCACGCCATCGGGCTTCTGGCCATCGCCCGAAATGCCGGACGTCGCCCCCATCGCCCGCGAAGCGGGGGCCGGCATCGTGTTCGGCAGCCTCAACCGTCTCAACAAGATTTCCGATCAGGTTCTGGCCCTGTGGGCACGCATCCTGCTGGCGGTGCCGGGCTCCCGCCTGTTGATGAAATTTCACGGCCTCGACAGCGCGGGTACCCGCGATCATCTGCTTGCCCGTTTTGCAGCCCACGACGTCGGCGAGGACCGGCTGATCCTGCTCGGCGGATCGTCGCGGCGCGAACACCTCGATGTCTACAACCGGGTCGATATCGCCCTTGATCCCTTTCCCCAGAGCGGCGGCATGTCGACGCTGGAAGCGATGTGGATGGGCGTACCGGTGATCGGCATCTATTCACCCCACAAGATCGTGACCAGGTTGTGCCGTACGCTGTGCGAGCCCATCGGCGTCGGCGACTGGGTCGCCGACAGCGAGGACGGCTACCTGCACCTGGCCGTCCAGTGGGCGGCGCGGCCCGAGGAACTGGCCGCCGTAAAAACGTCCATGCGCGAGCGCGCACGCGCGGCCTATGCGGGTTTCACCGCCGACGTCGAGCGCGCCTACCGGATCATGTGGCGGCGCTGGTGCGCGGGCGAAGGCCCGGCCCCCATCGCGAGCGACCGCCAGGCGTAAAGCGCCCGTTGACGGGGGCGGCGGGAACCGGCACAAAACCCCTGTAGCCCGAAGCCAACAAGAAAACGCGCCGGAGATTTCCATGACCCTGACCGAGGTGCGCCGCGAGCTGACGCTGGCCAACCACATCCTCGCCCGCGAGGGCTTTCTGGTCGGGCTCGGCCATATCTCCGCCCGCCACCCCGACGATCCCGGCCGCTTCATCCTGTCGCGTGCGCTGGCGCCCAACCTTGTATCGGTTTCCGACCTCCACGAATTCGACCTCGACGGCAACCTCGTCGGCGGCAGCGACATCCAGGGCTACGGCGAGCGCGTCATTCATGCCGCCGTCTATGCCGCCCGTCCCGACGTCAATTGCGTCTGCCACGGCCATCCCATCGACCTGATCCCCTTCTGCAACGTGGGACAGCCGCCCAAGCCCGTCACCCATGTCGGCGGCATGCTGGGCAGCGTCATCCCCGTGTGGGACAACCGCGATGATTTCGGCGACACGCAGATCATCGTCGTCAAGATGGAAGAAGCGCAGTCGATGGCGCGCGCACTCGGCCCCAACCGCATCATGCTGCTGCGCCGCCACGGCGCCGTCGTCGTTGGCAACAACGTGCGCGAAACCGTTTTCCGTTCCATCGTGCTGCGTGACAACGCGCGCATCCACATGGATATCCTGCGCCTGGGCGAACCCAGCATTCTGCACCCGAAGGAAATGGAAATTTCCAATACCCTGCACGAAAGCCAGAAGATCCTCGAGCGCGTGTGGGACGGCCTGGTCGGGGAACTGGGCCCCGGCATCGCCGACAAGCTGCGTTAAAACAGAATACAAAACAGAACAATGGGGCAAAGACCCCGAAACCGGGAGGCTTTCATGGACCGCATCACCGTCAGTGGATATTCGCGGCGCCCGCCCCATGTGGTGGCCGACGCCATGGGCTTTTTCGCGCGCGAAGGCCTCGCCATCGATTTCCACATCGCCAAGCTGGCACCCCAGCACAACGACGAAATGGCCGCGGGCAAGTGGAACATGACGCTCTCGTCGGCCGACACCATGATCGCGCGCTCGACCCGCGATCATGTCGATTACGTGCTGTTCATGCAGGCCGAAGAAGGGCTCGGCGCCTACCTGATCGGCCAGCCCGGCATCACCCGTATCGAGGACCTGCGCGGGCGCCTGCTGGCGGGGGACCCGGGCGATTCGAACCTCGATCTCATCCGCATGAAGATGATGCGCAGCCACGGGCTGATGGAAAGCGACTACCGGGTCGAGATCATCGGCAACACCCCCGAACGCGCCAAGGCCTTCAGCGCCGGCAAGGTCGAGGCGGCGATGCTGACCCCGCCGTCTTCCGACCGCGTTTTGGCCGAGGGCGCCGTGCTGCTCGGCCGCGCCGAGGATTACGTGCCCGACTGGCCGCTTGCCTGCGGCTGGGGCTTGCGCAGCTGGGTGGAAGGCAACCGCGACATCGTCGTGCGCTTCATCCGCGCCTGGGCGGCGTCCTGCGACTGGCTGCTCGCGCCGGAAAACCGGGAGGAGACCATCGCGCTGCTGATGAAGGAAGAAGGCCTCAAGCGCGACCGCGCCGAGCACGCCTACGATCGCGTCGTGCCCAAGGGCGCCATCAACCCCGACGCCATCCGCAAGAACATGGAACTGCGCATCGAACTTGGCGTCTATCCGCCGCCCCATCACGATGCGGAGCATTTCTACGACGCAAGCTACTGGTGCGAGGCGACGGGCCTTTCCGCGCCGAAGCCCGGCGGCAGGCCCAAGAACGCCGCCTGACAAACGAAAAGGCCCGGCAATCGCCGGGCCTTTTGATTTGGGCTACTGCGCCCCCTGTCGGGCGTCCCTGATCAGCCGCCACACCCGCTCCGGGGTTGCCGGCATCGGGATGTTGTCGATGCCCAGCACCGACAGCGCATCGACAACCGCGTTGGCGACGGCAGGCATGGAACCGACGGCCCCCGCCTCGCCCACGCCCTTGACGCCGAGCGGGTTGGTCTTGGTCGGCACCGGGTTGCAGGTGACACGAATGTGGGGAAAGTCGGCGGCCTTCGGCATCGCGTAATCGAGGAAGGTGCCGGTCAGCGGCTGGCCCGAAACAGGATCGCAGGCCATGTCTTCTTTCAGGATCTGCCCCGCCCCTTGGGCGATGCCGCCATGCACCTGCCCATGCACGAGGTTGATGTTGATCACCGTGCCGACGTCGTCGACGACGTTGTAGGCGACGATGTCGACCTTGCCGGTTTCCTCGTCGATCTCGACCTCGCAGGCATGCACGCCGTTGGGATAGTTCGCCGCCTTGGCGACATGGACGGCCTGCTCGATCAGGCCCGGCTCCATGCCCTCGGGCAGGGCCTTGGGATTGAGCGACAGCTTGGCGACGTCCTTGATGGTCAGAGTCTTGTTAGACTTCGACGACGAAAACACGCCGTCTGCAAACGCGACGTCGCCCGCATCCACTTCGAGCGCGCGGGCGGCGATCTTCGTCGCCTTGGCAAGCACCTTCTCGGTCGCCAGCAGCACGGCGGACGAGCCGAGCGCCGACGAGCGCGAGCCGCCCGAACCATGCCCGAAGGCGACCTTGTCGGTATCGCCCCAGACGTAATGAACGTCCGAGAACTTGAGGCCGAGGCGTTCGCAGACGATCTGCTTGAATGCCGTTTCATGGCCCTGGCCCGTAGTGACGGAGCCCGCGAACAGGGTCGCCGTGCCGCCGCGATCAAAGCGCAGCTCCGCGCCCTCGACCCCGGGAGAGGCCGCCTTTTCGATGCAGTTGGACAGGCCGAAGCCACGCAGCTTGCCGCGCGCGCGCGATTCGCGCCTGCGCGCCTCGAAGCCCGCGTAGTCGGCCTGCCTGAGGGCCATGTCCATGTTCTTTTCGAACTCGCCCGAATCGTAATTGAAAGTGAGCGCCGTTTTGTAGGGCAGCTCCGTCGGCGCAATGTAGTTGGCCCGGCGCAAATCCATCGCATCCACGCCGAGCTGGTCGGCGGCGACATCGATGATGCGTTCGATCATGAACGAGGCTTCAGGCCGCCCAGCCCCGCGATAAGGCCGCGTCGGTACGGTGTTGGTATAGACGCCGGTAATATCGACGCTGATCGCCGGGATCTTGTAGACGCCGGCGACACCGCCGATGTTGTTGTAGGCGGGGTTGAGGGTGCCCTGCATCAGCGTGCAACCGAGGTTGGCGATGGAGGTGACGCGCAGGCCCGTGAACCGCTTGTCCTTGTCGAGGGCGAGCTCGACCGTCACCAGATTGTCGCGGCCCTGACTATCAGACAGGATCGCCTCGGACCGGGTGCTGGTCCATTTCACGGGGCGGCGCAGCAGCTTCGAGGCCAGCAGCACCAGACCGTTTTCATTGTAGATGCCCGACTTCATGCCGAAGGACCCGCCCACATCCTGGGCGATGACGCGCAGCTTGCTTTCGGGAACCTTCAGGATCTTGCCGGCGACAGCGGCGCGGTATGTGTGCGCGCCCTGGGTCGTCGTGTAGAGGGTGTAGTGGTTTTCCGCCGCGTTGTAATCGCCGATGCACGAACGCGGCTCCATCGCAGCGGCGACGACGCGGTTGATCGCCATGTCCTGGCGCGCAACATGGGCGGCGGACGCAAAGGCGGCTTCGGTCTTTTCCCGGTCACCGCCAAGAAAGACGAAGGAAATGTTGTTCGGGCATTCGTCCCAGATTTGCGCGGCGCCCGGCTTCATCGCATCGCCCGTCGCCGTGACCGAGGGCAATTCCTCGTAATCGACGGCGACCAGGTCTGCCGCGTCCATCGCCTGGTACTGGGTTTCGGCAACCACGAAGGCAACGTAATCACCGACACGGCGCACCTTGTCGCGCGCGAGCGCCGGGGTCGGCGGCACGAACATCTTGGTGCCGTCGCGCAGGTTCTGGCCGCCGCCGGACGGGATGTCGCCAAAGCCCGAGGCCTTCCAGTCTTCGCCGGTGAGCACGGCCAGCACGCCCGGTGCCTCCAGCGCGGCGCTGGTGTCGATGGATTTGATTCGCGCGTGCGCATGGGGCGAACGCACCACCACGCCAAAGGCCATGCGCGGCAGCTTCACATCATCGACGTAGCGGCCGCCGCCCTTCAGCAGGCGCGGATCTTCCGAACGCGGAACTCCCTGGCCGATTGCGTACTCACCCATGCGTATTCTCCCCTGCCGAATTTTTGCCGGATTTTCTCTTTTCAACCACAGACGGGGCGGTCTTTCCAGCCCCCCGCCGCCCGGCCGGATCGAGTCCGGTTTTTGGAAAATCAATCGAAATATTTTCATATCACCCATGCGGGGTGCTTGTCTTTTATAGAGGACCGCAAATATGATCCGCCGCGTCGCAATAAGCGACCCAACCAATACCGAGAGGCTCAACCGCGCGCCGCCACGCGTTCTCGACCAAAAGAAACCCCCCGCAAGGGCCGGTTTGCCGTCGAGTTTGGGTCTCCTGCCAAAATCCCCAAAAGATTTTTTCCGATCAAGCGGTTAGTCCGTCTGATCGGGACAGGCCCCGTGCAAGACATCGTCGGGAGTGTGCCCCGCAAGGGGACGGACGCCTAAAGCCCCGGTCTATAAGGACCTGGATCCATGGAACTCTTCTGGGACCTCCATATGGTCACCGCGGCAGGGAAAGCATTGGGCATCATGCTCGATCCCTGGCGGCTGTTTATTCTGTTCTCGGGCGTCGTCATCGGCCTGATTTTCGCAATTCTGCCGGGTATCGGCGGTCTTGCGGGCACGGCCCTGCTGCTGCCCTTCACCTTCGACATGGACCCGTACACGGCCTTCGCCTTCCTGCTGGGCCTCGGTTCGGTCATCGCCACCGGCGACACCATCCCGGCGATCGTCTTCGGCGTCCCCGGGGGTGCGGGATCGGCGGCAACCGTCCTTGACGGCTTCCCCCTTGCGAAAAAGGGCGAAGCCGGCCGGGCGCTTTCCGCAGCCTATACCGCATCGCTGATGGGCGGCCTGTTCGGCGCCCTTCTGCTGGCGCTCTCCATCCCCGTCCTGCGGCCGGTGATGCTGTACATAGGATCGCCCGAACTGCTGTCCTTCGCCGTGTTCGGCATGAGCATGGTGGCGGCGCTCTCGGGTTCGGCGCCATTGCGCGGTCTTGCTGCCTCGTGTTTCGGCATCATGATCGCGATGGTCGGCTCCGACCCGCAGACGGGCACGCTCCGCTGGACCTTCGACACGCTGTACCTGTGGGACGGCATGCCGATCGTTCCGGTGGCGCTCGGCCTGTTCGCCCTGCCCGAACTGGCGGACCTGTTCATCTCCCGCACGGCCATTGCGAGCCACACTGTAACTGATGTGCGCAAGGGCCAGTTGCAGGGCATGAAGGACGTCTTCCAGAACTGGTGGCTGGTCCTGCGCTGCTCATGGCTGGGTGCCGCCCTCGGGGCAGTCCCGGGCATCGGCGCCTCGATCATCGACTGGGTGGCTTATGGCCATGCGCTCAAGACCGAAAAGGGTGCGGAAGCAACCTTCGGCAAGGGTGACATTCGCGGCGTCATCGCGTCCGAATCGTCGAACAACGCCAAGGAAGGCGGCTCTCTGGTTCCGACCATTGCCTTCGGCGTGCCGGGTTCGGCCTCCATGGCGATCCTGCTCGGCGCCTTCCTGATCCACGGCCTCGTCCCGGGTCCGGACATGCTGACGAAGAACCTCGACGTCACCTATTCGATGGTGTGGTCGGTGGCTCTCGCCAACGTGCTCGGCGCGGGCATCTGCTATGCCTTCAGCCCGCAGTTCGCCAAGCTGTCAACGCTGCGTTACACGCTGATCCTGCCGCCGGTGCTGGCGATCGTTTATCTCGGCGCCTTCGAAGGCCAGCGCCAGTGGGGCGACCTTTATGCCCTGCTGTTCTTCGGGGTTGTCGGCTGGACCATGAAGCAGCTCAAGTGGCCGCGTCCGCCTCTCGTGCTGGGCTTCGTGCTGGGCGACCTGATCGAACGCTACCTCTTCATTTCGGTAGAACGTTACGGTGCCGAATGGCTGACCCGTCCGGTGGTTATGGCGATGTTCGCTCTTGCCATCCTCGGTCTCGCCCGCCCGTTCATGCGGGAAGTGCGTGGCTCGGGTGGTTTCGTCGGCATGCTGTCGGGCTTCGGCCGGGTCCATTTCCCGCGTGAAGCCTGGTTCACGGTCTTCTTCATCGGCGTTGTGGGCACGTTGCTCTACATCTCGATGGACTGGAACTACGATGCCAAGATCATCCCGGTGATCGTCGGCACGGGTGCCGTCGTTTTCGCTGTCATCAGTCTGATGAACCAGACGATGCGCGGTCACGACGCGGTTGTCCACGGCGGTGACGCCATCGTGCAGCAGGCCCAGAAGAGCCTCCACATGGACATCCAGGCCGAAGGCCAGGATCACATGTCGGCGAAGGAGATCGGCCTGCGCGGCATCATCTTCTTCGGCTGGTTGCTTGCCTACATGGGCTCGATGGCGCTGGTCGGCGTCCTCATTACGACGCTGGTCTTCATCATCAGCTTCATGCGTATCGAGGGCAAGGAACCCTGGAAGATCACCCTTACCATGGCGATCAGCGTCGTGGTCATCACCTGGGCGCTGTTCGACCAGTTGCTGACCATTCCCTGGCCGCCGACGATCCTTGGCGACCTGTTCCCGGCGCTCAAGGAAATCATTCCGTCTTTGTAAACGCGTACCGTAACCCGCTTACCTGTTGTGAACTTTACGGGCGGGGGGACCTCCCCCCGCCCGTTTCTTTTGGCCAGAACCCGGTTTCCAATAACCGGAAATCGCCTTGTTTCCGCCACGATCAAAAGGCACAGTTAGCCTGCGATGACCTGCTTGGGACCGCTGCCGGGGAGGAGCGCCCTTCCGGCACCGGCCGGTGAAGAGACCGGGCTTGAAGGGAAGCGCAGGCATCCACCACGTCACCCTTGGCGGGACAGTGCCGATCAGATCGGCGGCGTAAATGCTCACCTATCGCCCCCGCCGGGCGACATTTTTTTGGCCGCAGGCGGCCAACGCGATGCCGATGAAAACGGTCCGTGATTCAACACCATCCAGAACCGGCCTTGCGGTCGCGGCATGCCGCGTCCACGCCCGGTACCTTTAGGGCCAACCAATGAAAATGAAAATCGTCCTTCCCGGGCTCGCCGTGCTTGGCCTCGTGCTGGCCGCTTACGCCTATCGCGAACCGCTGACCAATGCCGCCAGTGGATTATTCAAGGGCAAGCAAGCAACCCAGACGGCCGCGAACAACGGGGGCAATGCGAACGCCCAAAGCCGTGGCGGCCGCAAGGGCCGCCGGGGCGGCGGCGGCGGCGCAGTCTCTGTGTCGGTCGCAACGGTCGAATCACGCCCGACGCCGCAGATGCTGACGGTCATCGGCTCCGTGCAGCCGATCGCCACCGTCGGCGTCAAGGCGCGGGTGGACGGCCAGCTGCATCAGTCCTTCTTCGAAGAAGGCCAGGTCGTGCGCAAGGGACAGAAACTGTTCCGCATCGACCCGCGCCCGTTCGAAGTCACGCTCCGCCAGGCCGAAGCCAACCTCGCCCGCGACCGGGCCCAGTTCGAAAAGACCAAGCTGGACCTCGCCCGCTACCAGGAACTGGTCAACATGGGCTATGCCTCGCGCCAGAAATATGAAGACGTAAAGGCCTCCAACGCAGCCCTTGGCGCGGTTCTGGCGGCAGGACAGGCGGCGGTCGACCAGGCGCGGCTGCAGCTCAACTACACCAACATCGTCGCCCCGATCACGGGCCGTACCGGCGGGCTGCTGGTCAGCGTCGGCAATCTGGTCAGGGCCAACGATCCAAGCCCGCTGATCACCATTACCCAGATCAAGCCGATTTACGTGACCTTCTCGGTTCCCGAACGCTACTTGCTGCAACTCAAGTCCCTGATGGCCGAAAAGCCCGTCCCGGTCGAAGCAACGCTAACCAATGACGGTGCGGTCAAGCAGATGGGCAAGCTGACCTTCGTCAACAACGCCGTCGATGTTGCGACGGGCACGATCCAGCTCAAGGCGACCTTCGCTAATGACGATGAGACCCTGACGCCGGGCGCCTTCGTCAACCTGTCCATGGTCATTCGCGAACGCCCGAACGCCATCGTCGTGCCGACCGCCGCGCTGCAGATCGGCCAGAAGGGATCCTTCGTTTGGGTCGCGCGCGAAGACAATACCGTCGAAGTGCGATCGATCACGGTCGAGGAAACGACCCAGAGTTACAGCGTGATCTCTGCGGGTCTCAAGGTCGGCGAGAAGGTTGTTACGGACGGCCAGCTCAACCTGGTGCCGGGCGGGCGCATTCGAGCGCGCGGGGCCGAGCAGGAAGGCGCCGGTGGTAATGCCGCTGCAGCGCCCGCCGAGGGCGAACCGAAGAAGAAACGTGGCAAGAAGCAGGCGGCTGAAGGTAACGGATCATGAATCTCCCCGAACTTTGCATCAAGCGTCCGGTAATGACGACGCTGCTGATGGCAGCGATCCTTCTGTTCGGCATCATGGCGTACCGGACACTGCCGGTCAGCGAGTTGCCGAACGTCGAGTTCCCGACCATCCAGGTGACGGCATCCCTGCCCGGCGCCAGCCCGGAAACCATGGCATCTTCGGTGGCGACGCCGCTGGAAGCCCAGTTCTCGACCATTCCCGGCATCGATTCGATGACGTCGCAGAGCTCGCTCGGCGCGACGCGCATCACCATCGTCTTCAACCTGGACCGCAATATCGACGCGGCCGCCCAGGACGTCCAGGCGGCACTGGCCGCCACCGGACGGCGCCTGCCGCCGATGCCGTCACCTCCCAGCTTCCGCAAGGTGAACCCGGCCAACTCGCCGATTTTCTTCATGGCCCTGTCATCCGCGACGCTGCCGCTTTCCACCGTCAACGAATTTGCCGAAACCCGCCTCGCCCAGCGCATTTCAATGATTGATGGCGTGGCTCAAGTGCAAATTTATGGGTCTGGTAAATTTGCGGTCCGCGTCCAGGTCGATCCGGGCAAGGTCGCCGCGCGCGGCATCGGCATCGACGAACTGCGCAAGGCCATCGACCAGGCCAACTCGAACATGCCCGTCGGCTCCATCGAGGGCCCCGACAAGACCACGACGATCCAGACTACCGGCCAGCTCTTCGATCCTGAAGCCTATGCTCGCCAGATCATCGCCTATCGCAACGGCGCGCCGGTGCGCATCGGCGACATCGGCACGGTGCGTGCCGGCGGCGAGAACGAGCGCCAGGCGAGCTGGTTCAATGACGCCCGCGCCGTCGTCCTCGCCATCCAGCGCCAGCCCGGCGCCAATACGGTGAAGGTCGTCCGTGACATCAAGGCGCTGCTGCCCGGGTTCCAGGAACAGCTTCCCGCGTCGCTCAATCTCGATATCATTTACGACCGCTCCGTCTCCATCAAGGCCTCCATCGACGACGTCGAATTCACCCTTGTCCTTGCCGCGGCGCTGGTGGTGATGGTGATCTTCGTCTTCCTGCGCAACCTGTCGGCAACGCTGATCCCGTCGCTGGCCCTGCCGCTCTCGGTCGTCGGCACCTTCGCCATCATGTACCTGTTCGGCTTTTCGCTGAACAACCTGTCGCTGATGGCGCTGACGCTGGCGGTCGGCTTCGTCGTCGATGACGCCATCGTCATGCTGGAAAACATCGTCCGCCACATCGAGCGCGGCGAGAAACCCATGGCCGCCGCCATCAAGGGTTCGCGCGAAATCGGTTTCACCATCATTTCGATGACCCTGTCGCTCGGCGCCGTATTCATTCCCATCCTGTTCATGGGCGGCATCCTGGGCCGGCTTCTGAACGAATTCGCCATCACCGTGGTTGCAGCCATCGTGGTATCGGGTTTCGTGTCGCTGACGCTGACGCCGATGATGTGCTCACGATACGTTCGGCCCCATGCCGCCGAAAAGCATGGCCGCTTCTACCGCGCGACTGAGGCGATGTTCGACGGGATGCTTAAGGCCTACGACGTCACCCTGCGCATCTGCATGCGCCATCAGTTCCTGACCCTGCTGTCGTTTTTCGGCACCATCGCGCTGACCGCATGGCTTTACGTGATCGTGCCGAAGGACTTCCTGCCGTCGGAAGATACTGGCCGGCTGAACATCACGACCGAAGGCGCGCAGGACGCTTCATACGAGAACATGGTGCGCCACCAGATGGAAATCGCGCGCATCCTGATGAACGACCCCAACATCGACGGCTTCATGTCGCAGGTCGGCGGCGGCGGCTCGCGACGCACCAGCAACGCGGGCCAGTTCGTGCTCAAGCTGAAACCCAAGGAAGAACGCGAGATCAAGGAAATCCGCGATCTCATCCGCGACCTGCGCCGCAAGATGACCCGCGTCACCGGCATGAGCGCCACCATCAACAACCCGCCCGCCATCCGCATCGGCGGCCGGTCGTCGAAGGCCGAATACCAGTACACCCTGCAGGGCCTCGACCTCGACCAGCTCTACGAGATGGCGCAGAAGTTCCAGGAAGCGCTGGCGCGCGAGCCGGGCTTCCTCGACGTCGGCACCGACGCCGATATCGCGAGCCCGCAACTCGTCGTCGGTATCGACCGCAACAAGGCGGCAACCATGGGCATTTCGGCGGAACAGATCGAAACCGCACTGGCCAGCGCCTTCGGCCAGCAGCAGGTCACGACGATCTTCACGCCGTCGGACCAGTACAAGGTCATCCTTGAGGTCGCGCCGGAATTCGCCCGTGACCCCAGCGCGCTGTCACGGCTCTACGTTCGCGGGGCAGGCAATACGCTGGTTCCGCTCGGTGCCGTCACCACCATCGCCAACAGCGTCGGCCCGCTGACCATCAACCATCAGGGCCAGCTGCCCGCGGTCACAGTGACCTTCAACCTGAGCCCGGAACTGGCGCTGGGCTCCGCCATCGACCGCATCCGCCGGCTTGAATCCGAACTCAAGAAGCCGGCCTCGATCACGGCGAGCTTCCAGGGCACCGCCCAGGCCTTCCAGAAGTCCTTCGAAGGGCTGGGGCTGCTGCTGGTGCTGGCGATCCTGGTCGTCTACATCGTCCTTGGCATCCTCTACGAAAGCTTCATTCACCCGCTGACGATCCTCTCGGGCCTGCCGTCGGCCGGTGTCGGCGCGCTTCTGACGCTGATGGTGTTCGGGGAGACGCTCAACCTGTTCTCCTTCGTCGGTATCATCATGCTGATCGGCATCGTCAAAAAGAACGCGATCATGATGATCGACTTCGCCCTGACCAACCAGCGCGAGGAAAAGGCGGCGCCTTTCGATGCCATCTACAAGGCCTGTCTCGTGCGTTTCCGGCCGATCATGATGACGACTTTCGCCGCCATCATGGGCACGCTGCCGATCGCGCTCGGCCACGGCGCCGGCGCCGAGGCCCGGCGTCCGCTCGGCCTCGCGGTCGTCGGCGGGCTGATCGTGTCGCAAATCCTGACGCTCTACATCACGCCGGTGATTTATCTCTACCTCGACCGGCTGAGCGACCGCCTGATGCGGCGCGGGAACAAGCCGGCCGAAGAAACCTCGACGACCCCTGCCCCCGCCGCGGAGTAGGCAGGGACCCCAAACACAAAGGGCGCGCCCCGGACCGGGCGCGCCCTTTGTGTTTGCAAAAAGCCGGATTTAGCCCGGGCAAACCACCCATTCGCGGGGATAGTGGTTGAGGCGGTCGAGCCCGGTCTTGGTCACGACGAAACTTTCGCCGAACTGCAACCCCATCTTTTCATCGAGAGTCATCAGGTTGGGCTGGATGGTGATCGCCATCCCGGCACGGAAGGTAATGTCGCGGTTGGCGTGACGCTTGCCCTTGTTGGTCTGGATGATGGGGGGATACTGGTTCACCCCGTGCAGCAGGTCATCGAGGATGGCATAGCCGCGGTCATGGATCATGTCGGCGGCAAGTTCGACCTCTTTCGAAGTGACGCCATCCTTGATCAGTCCTTCAAGGGTTTCGAGCGCCTCGACAGCGACATCGTGCATCGCCTTCCATTCCGGGGTCGGCCCCTCGCCGATCGAGAAGGTGCGGTGGATCTGGCCGGAATAGCCCCAGTAACCGCCCGAAATTTCGCTGATGACGCAGTCGCCCTTGGCGAGGATGCGATTGGACTGGTACTGGGCGGGCACAGGGAAGTCCGGCTCGCGCATCGGCATGGACGCCATGAAGTGGATGCCGGCGTAGCCGTTTTCCTTCAGGTAGACGGGCTCCAGAATCGAGGCGATTTCCCATTCCGCCATGCCGGCTTTCAGGGTATCGCGCACCGCGGCGATCGATTTGTCGGTGAGTTCCGATGCCTTGCGGATGCGTTCCAGCTCCTCGGCGCTGCGGATCGTGCGCATCATGCGGAACTGGCCGTTGACGTCCTTGAACATGGCGCCCGACAGGCGGTCCTGGAAATTCATGTAGTAGCGGTAGGGCAGCGAGCCGACGAGACCGATACGCATGCCGTCGAGCCCGCGCTCACGCATTACCTTGGAAACGGTATCGGAGGTATTGGCGCCCGCCCAGCGCACTTCGCGCACCGCCGACATGACGCGGGCCATCGGCACATGGTTGAACAGCTGCAGGATGACGACGGGGTCGCGGTCCGGCTGAAAAAGGACGAAGGCCTCTCGCGAACCGGGCCAGTCGGTCAGCCAGTAGACGTCTGACGAAAAGCGGCCGGTGCCGTAGACCAGCAAACCGTCGAGATTTTCACGGTCGAGCAGCGCAGCCACCTTGGCGTGGCGTGCCTTCATTTCGGCTTCGGAAAAAGCGGGAAAATCGGATTTCTGACGCATCGGTGCGCACCACTCCCAAAAAACGGGCCCCGCGACGGGGCTGCGACAGGTCTTTTTGGGCGCCCCCCGGGGGCGCCGGAGAGCAGGATACGCCGCGCAAAGCGGCTTGAAAACTGGCCTTATTTAGCCGTCTTGCGGCCGATCAGCTGAACCAGCCCCAATACCACGACCAGCCCCACCCCCAGCTTGTCGAGCAAAGGATCGGGAACCACGAGGGCAAAGCCCGCGGCAAAGGCCAACAGGCGCTCGACCAGCGTCAAACGTCGCAACGCATATCCTTCCAACGCCACCGAAAGAACGACCACCCCCACCGTGGCGATGGCAACGGCGTAGACGACCTCCTGCCAGGGGCCCAGCATGAGCAGGGCCGGCCGGTAGACGAACATGAAGGGGATGATGAAGGCGACGAACGCCGTGCGCGTGGCATGCCAGGCCGTTTTCATCACCGGCGACCGTGCCACCCCAGCCGCGGCGATGGAAGCCAGCGCATCGGGCGGCGTCAGAACCGCAAGCGTCGAATAATACATGACGAAGAAATGGCTCACTGCATTGGCGGTTTGCGGGTCGACGCCGCTCGCCTTGAGGAAGGCCTGGAGCATCGGGATCGTCACCGCCACCTGGGCGATATAGCTGATCGTCGGCGGCACACCCATGCCGAGGATGATCGATACCACCATGGTGATGACGAGACCCATCCCGAGAGTGCCGACAATATGCGTGCCCTGCTGGGCCAGCTTGACGCCGACGGAGGTCAGTTCGAACACGCCGATGATCATGCCGGCGCAAGCCGTGGCCACTGCCACCAGCACAGCGCCCTTGGCGCCGTTTTCCAGCGCGTCGAGAATGGCGCCAAGCCCCATGCGCGTGTCCTTGCGGAGCCACGAGACGACGACAACAGACAGGATGCTGTAAACGACGGCAAACTGGGGCGAGTAATCCTGCTCCATCAGCACGATCAGCAAGACGATCGGAATGAGAAGATGCCAGCGGCCCTTGAGCTGCGCCCGCCAGTCGGGCAGCTCCGACAGCGCCAGGCCCCTCGCGTCATAGCGCACCGCCGCCCAGTGCACGGTACAGAAAATGCCGACGTAATAGAGAATGGCCGGGATGGCCGCATAAATGATGATCTGGCCGTAGGGAATACCGGAAAATTCCGACATGACAAAGGCCACCGTCCCCATGACGGGCGGCATCAAGGCACCGCCCGTCGAGGCCGCCGCCTCGATGGCACCCGCCATGAAGGCCGGATAGCCTGATCGTTTCATCAAGGGAATCGTGACGGTGCCGACGGTCAGCACATTGGCCATGGCGCTGCCGGAAATGGTGCCGGTCATGGCACTCGAAATCACCGCGACCTTCGCGGGACCGCCCCGAAACCGGCCGACGAGGCCTATACTGAAATCCATGATGAAAGCGCCAAGCCCCGAGCGCTCGAGAAATGCGCCGAAGATGATGAACAGCACGATGTAACTCGCCGATGCCGCAAGCGGCACGGCGAATACCCCGGCGAGCGTCAGGAACTGGATTTCCACCACTTCGCCCAGCGAATAGCCGGCGTGGCCCAGCACCCCGGGCAGTCCGGAAATAAACGGAAAGGACAGGAACAGGATGGCGATCACCGGCAGCACCGGCCCGGTCACGCGGCGGCAGAGTTCAAGCAGCCCGGCGATGAAGGCGCAGCCGAACAGGAGTTCGAGCCACGTCACGTCGGAAACGAACTGCATCCGCCCGCCCATGACATAATCGACGTTGATGACCAGCCAGAAGAGCGGTACCAGCGCCGCGATGCCGACAGCGACGGCAAGGGCGCGCGATGCCCACCGCCCGGCAGCGCCGCCGCCGATGCGCGGATGGGCATAGATCATCAGCGTCAGGACCAGCGCGAAGATCAGGTGGATGCCGCTTTGCAGGATTGATTCGAATAGGCCGAATAGGGCGGTATAGACGTGAAACACCGACATCGCGATGCCGATGATCCGGATCGCGTGCGCCTTGAAGGCGGACGATGCAAGCGCCGATGCGGGATCGGTTGCGTGGCTCATGACGGGAAAGCGCGGACAAGCTGCGGCGCCCGGCGGGATGATGCCGGGCACCGCAAGAAGTCGCTTACTTCAACCAGCCGCGCTCGCGGTAGTACTTGGCAGCGCCCGGATGGAAGGGGCTGCCCACGTCGCGGGCCATATCCTTGGGATTGAAATCGTTGAGGGACGTATCGCCGACGCGAACGGCGTCGAAGTTCTCGGCCACCGCTTTGACGATCGCATAGGCCACCTTGTCGTCGAGCCGCTTACTGCCGACCACGACATTGGGGTAGGCCAGGGTTTCGACCCTGTTCGACAAGTTCTTGTAAATACTACGATTCTTAGGCCAAGCCGCAATGTAGAAGCTCGGGTCCTTCTTGGTGAAGGCCTCAAGCGCCGAACGGTCGATCTGCACGAGGCGGATCTTGCGCGTCTGCGCAAGGTTCATGAACGGCGCCATGCGGTCGGATGCCGCATAGAACAGGCCTTCGTAATGGCCGTCCTTGAGCGCTTCCACCGCTTCGCCGACACGCAGGTAGCCGATCGTCGTCTTGCCCTTGATGCCAAGCGAATCGGAGAGCTGCGCGAACACCTCGAGGATCGAATAGCCCTTCGGCGCGACGTTGATTTTGCGCCCGGCAATGTCCTTCACCGTCTTGATATTCGATTCCTCTGGCACGATCAGCACGACATGGAAGGCGTGCAGCGTGAACAGGTTGAGGACGTCGCCGGTCTTCGACTTGAACGGCTTGTTGCCCATGCGCCCGTCACGCAGGCTGGTCGACATCGAAATCGCGATGTCGGATTTGCCGGTCTGCACGCGCACGATATTGCCGACGCTGCCGCCCGGCTGAAGCGACACGCGGCCGATCTGCGGCGTCTTTTCCAGAACCTGGCCGATCGCCACCGTCACCGGATATTGCGAGCCGCCCTGATTGCCAGAACCGAAGTTGAGGTCCATCTTGGCCTGGGCGACCTCGTCAGCCGCCAAGGCCCCGCTCGCGCCCGCGAGCGCCGCCACCGAAGCGAACGCCACCGCCCTGATACAAGAAAAAGCCTTCGTCATTTCGAGCCTCCCCCGCTCTTGTGGCCGTTTTCGGGAAAAGTCTTTTCCCGCCGGATGACAAAGTTTAGACCCTGCCCCGGCTGGGTTACAACCACGGCAACGCCTAAAAGCGAAAGGGCGACCGCCAGCCGGCGGACGCCCTTCGAAAGGCTCGCTCTCCCGCGGTTCAGCCGATTTTCTTGGGCACCGCGACCGTGACCAGGGCGACAATCATGAAAATCGCCATCAGATAGAACACCCATTCGGGCTTGCCGATATCTAGCATGTAACCGAAGGGAATCGGCGCCACGGCGCTGCCGGCCGCAATGCCCGCCGAGACGAAGCCGAAGACCTTGCCGGTTGAGCCCTTGGGTGCAGCCGCGCGCAGCATCATGTCGCGGGCCGGGCGGATGATGCCGTTGCCGATGCCGTTGATGGCCATCAGGGCAAACAGCACGAAAGCCGGCATGTTGATCATCGCGACCACGACCGACACGACCGCAAAGACGATGAAGGTGGCGCCCGCCACGAGATCATGGCGCTTGGTACGGTCGGCGATTTCGCCGCCGAGAAGAATGCCCAGCGCCGAACAGAACAGAAAAGCGGTCAGCGCTGTCGATGCCGTTTCCAGCGGCGTCGCGTGGACGGCGACGATGGACGACACGAAGAAAGCCGACATGCCGCTAGACGTCATGGACAAGGCCATGAAGAACAGGAAGAAGGTGATCATGGCGCGCGAGAACAGAAGTGCGAGACCGCTCTTGACCGAAGCGTCGGGCTGCGGCTCCGCCGCGGCGGCCGCATCGTCTTTTTTCTTCGCCTTGGGCAACGCATCGTCGTGCAGGCTGTTCCACTGGGTGGTCAGGGCCAGCATCACCGCGATGCCGAAGGCACCGGCACCTATGCAAGCCCCGCGCCAGCCGAACTGCTGGGCGAGGAACACGATAGTCAGGGGCGCGACTGCCGAACCGAGATGCCCGGCGAAGGTGTGGATCGAGAACGCGCGTCCCATGCGGTTGGGACTGATCGAGGAATTCAGGATCGCGTAATCCGCCGGGTGGAACACGCTGTTGCCGGTCGCGGCAATGATGCCAAGTGCCGCCAGCAACCAAAAGTTGCTAACCAGCCCCATGGCGCCGAAACCGAGCGCCATCATGATCAGGCCGAAGGTCAGCACCACGCGGGCGCCGTAGCGGTCGACCATGAAGCCGACCGGCACCTGGCTGATCGCAGACGAGGCGTAAATCGCCGTCATCAGCACGCCGAGCTCGGTGAAGCTGACCCCGAATTCCTGGCGCAGCAGCGGAAACAGCGGCGGCAGGACGAGGAAGTAGAAATGGCTCATGAAGTGGCCGGTCGAGATGAGGCCGAGGATCTTGTAGTCTTGGCGGGCGGAACCGGCAGCGGACGCTTCTGACGACATGGTTGACCTTGCTTTTGTTCGTTTTCGGGCGGCGCAAACGGGCAGAGTTTGCCCATGCACATGATAATCCTTCTACTCTAAGCCCCTATTTGCCCCAAGAAAAGCCCCCGCCCCTGCCCCAAAAACAAGTCGCGCGCGGGACGGACCCGCGCGCGACCGTTTCCGCACCTGGGCGCGGGAATGCTTACTTCTTATTCTTCTGGCTGGGCAGGATCGCCTTGGCCTTGGCAACAATATCCGCGGGCAAGGAATAGATTTCCGCGAGCGTCTCCTGCGCTTCCTTGGCCGTCATCGAACTGATCGGACGGCCCGTCTTCTTCGATTCGGCCAAAAGTGCCGGATCCTTCATCGTTGCATCGAAGGCTGCGCGCAGGATGTTCAGGCGCGCGTCAGGCACATCCTTGCGGGTGATGAACGGGCGGCCGATTTCGCCGGCCGCCGTCAGCAGCTTCACGATCTGCTTCCTCTCCGGGGTCGAGGCGAGGTCGCCCGCATAGACGAGACCCGGGAAGATGCCTTCGGGCGAAGACGGCGACGACTTCATCAGGAAGGTCAGCTTGTTGTCGCGAACCCAATCGTCGGGGACGCTGGTCCAGTCGCCACAATCGCCGTCAAGCTCGCCGCGCTCGATGGCGATCTGCTTTTCTTTGGAACTCTTGTAGCCCTTCACCTGCTTGAGCGGCGCATCGAACACGCCGAGAAGCATCGCCTGGTTGAAGTAGGATGCCGAACCGACGCCAGTCAGGCCGTAGTTGATGTTCTTCGCGCTGCCGAGATTGGCTGCGTTCTTCACGGTTGGGAAGCGGCTTTTCCATACGTAACAGACCGAAACGTCGCGGTTCATGGAGCCGATCCACGCGAAGTCACGGAAATCGATCTTCATGTTCTTCGGCGGGCTGACCAGCGAATTGGTGATCTGGCCGAAGTTGAAGATGACGATCGCGCTGCCGTCCTTGGGCGCCGCGGTCTGAAGATACTGCACCGCCTTCAGGCTGCCCGCGCCCGGCATGTTCTGGACGATCACCTGAGGCTTGCCCGGGATATACGATCCCATGTAGCGCGCCAGCAAGCGGCCATAGGCGTCATAGCCGCCGCCCGGGCCGAAGCCCACCGTGATGCTGATGTTCTTGTCCTTGAAGGCGTCCTGCGCCCCTGCCGGCATGGCCTGGGAAAGTCCCAACGCCAATGTTGCGGCCGCAAGCATCGTGCCGCTCATCATCCTGTTCATGATTTTACCTCCTGCCCTGTCGTCATCGGGGATAGACGGTCCCGCCGCCATTGGCTTGATCATAGCCTTGCCGGCGCGCACCGGGAAGCAGGAAGGGAGCATGAAAAAAGGGTGGGATCATGGCCCCCGCCCTTATGTTCGGCTTCCCGTGCCCGTGACCAGCCGCTTGACGGGCGGGTCGGATTTGCCCCCTTCGCCCGCGTCGGTGTAAATGCGATTGCGACCATCCTTTTTGGCGCGATAGAGGCAGGTGTCGGTACGCCTGAAGAGTGATTAGGCGTCATCGCTCAGAATATTCAAAATGGCGATACTCGACGACAGGGTCACATCGCTCATCAGGTTCGATTCGTGCCGAACACCCATGGCCGCCAGGTTGCGGTTGATGGCTTAGATCCAAAACTTGGGCTTGCTTATCTTTGCCGAAATGGGAGATACCGGCGACGCTGAGGTAAACGAATGCCATTATCGCAGTCCTAAGCCGCGGCGGCGGATTGCCCACTAGGCGGGCAACGCGTGAAAACCGTGTTCGCCGCCGGGTGCGCAGATTGGGGACGCTGCCTTCTATGGCAACATAATTTCCTTAAACATATAAAACTTATTTTTTAATCATGCATAAGCGGGAATTATGCGGGTGAAAAGTTAAAAAATAAATCTTTTAAATAATAACAATTAGTTATGTGACTCCTAGCGGCCCCGGAGCGCCTCGGGCGGCAGTTTGGGCGTTGCGCGGCAAATGGCGCCTTCGTCGCTGGCACTGAAGGTCCCGGTCGCACTTCCTTCAAGGGTGCCATGGTCGAGCCATTCGAGCGCCGCGCGCCGCTGTACGTGGCGGCCCTGTTCCCACATCATGAAGTGTGACGCACAGGCGATCTGCAGGAACGCCTTGTGGTTGCCGCCGATGTCCCGATAAAGACCGATGTTCGATGCCAGCAGGCGGTCGCATTCCCCCGCCATGACCAGCGCAGGCACGGCAAGGCGCGCCGCACCCTTGCGCGTCCAGCCCCAGTAGCTGCGATTGGGGCCACGCAGGCCGCCCCAGGTAGCGCCGACGGGATCGGTCTCGGCGCCCGCCCGCCACACGGTTTCGAAAATGCTTTCATCCTCAAGCTGGCCCGCACAGCGGATATTGGCGCGCCAGCGCATGTTCTCGCCATGATCGCGGGTCTGGAAGGCGCAAGGGTAGCCCGGCTCGGGCAGCGCCGCGGGCGGATTGTCGTCGCCGTTAGGCAGGTAATTGGATGACGCCCAGATGACCAGCCGCGCCACCTTTTCAGGGTGACGCAGCGCATAGGTGCCGGTGCGAATGCCGCCGCCCGACCAGCCGATCAGGTTGACGCGTGCGACCCCGCGCAGGCCCCGGATGAAATCGACGACAGCATCGAGATCAGCGGTTTCCGTATCGGTGGTGACGAGGCGATGGGGATAGGGTACCGGTGCATCGAGATCGGCCGCAGACAGAATTCCGGGCGCGAGCTTGGCGCGGTCCTCGGGCGCGAGATTTCGAGGATCGGCCTGCAGCGCAAGGGCCGAACGCCCATGACCGGTCATGTCGAGACAGAAGACGTCGTAGCCCGCGTCGGCCAAAGCCTCCATCCAGCTCATGCCTGGATGGGGACAGTCGAAAGCTACGGTCGAGGGCCAGAAACCGCCATGCACCATCAAGACGACGCGCCCTTCCGGGGCGCGGCCGTCCGGCGCATCGGCGATCACGGCGGGAACCTTTTCGCGCAGGAACTGGCGCATGGTCTGGCCCGCGATGGCGGGCACGGTGGAGATATGTTCGACGTAGCGGTCGATGGTGCGGATGTCTGTCATGGCGGCAGTCTAGACCCACCGGCCCCGCCCGCGCTATTCCCCGCGCTTTGGCCGTGGCACAATCGGCAGCATAACAGGGAGAAATGCCATGTCCGCGCGCACCGCCACCGTCGGCTGCATCAAGCCGACACGCCACTCGGGATCCCATGCCGATCTCGTGCGCCTGCTGCCCGAAGGCATCAAGACCACGGCGCGGCGGCTCAACATCCGCCGCGGCACCATCGGCGAATTCGAGTCCGTCATGGCCGATTACGAAGTTGAAGTCGCACGCTTCGCAGCCGAGGGCGTCGATCTGATTCACCCGGAAGGCACGCCGCCGTTCATGCTGAAGGGGCTCGCGGGCGAACAGGCCATCGTCGCCCGCTGGCAGGATACCCACGGCGTGCCGGTGTTCACCTCCGCCATGTCCCAAGCCGATGCCTTGCGCGCGCTCGGTATCGCCCGCTTCGTCGGCGTCGGCTATGACTTCGAGGATACCGAAATCGTCGCCCGCTATTTCCGCGACGCGGGTTTCGATGTGATCGCACTGGACCGCCCACGCACCACCGCCTGGGAGGACATCGACAACCTTCCCGCCGAGCGCGTGTTCGAACTGATCCGCGATCTCGCCCGCCGCCACCCCGGAGCCGAGGGCATCTATATCCAGGGCTCCAAGTGGCGCGTGCTCGATATCGTCGAGCGGCTGGAGGACGAGGTGGGCCTGCCGGTCGTCCACCCGGTCACGGCGCGCTGCTGGGAAATGCAGAAACGGACCGGGATCGAACGCCCCCTGGCCGGTTTCGGCCGGCTGCTGGCGGCCCTTCCCGAGCGGGTCGGCTGACGCCGGATTCATATTTACCCCGCCCGCACCGGGGCATTATCATCGGGGCAATCCGGGCCCCAAGGCCCGCAATGATAAGTCCGATCAACGAACCCCGGGGAGGCCCCGCAGATGACACCGCTTTTCGCCCGTATTACGTCCGCCGTCGCTGTACTCGCGGTAGCGGCGATCATTCCCGCTGCGGCTTCAGCCCAGAGCGTCCAGTCCTTCTATACAGGCAAGACGATCCGGCTGATCGTCGGCTCGTCGGCCGGCGGCGGCTACGACACCTACGCGCGTGTCATCGCCCGCCACATGGGCAACTTCATTCCGGGCAAGCCGGGCATGGTGGTGCAGAACATGCCGGGCGGCTCCAGCCGGGCGGCGGCCAACCACATCTACAACGTCGCACCCCGCGACGGCACGGTGATGGCGGCGGTGTTCTCGGGCATCCCGGCAGAACCGCTGATGAATCCGAAGTCGGCAAAGTTCGACGCCCTCAAATTCACATGGATCGGCAGCGCCGCGCGCGATTCCCAGGCCGGCATGGTCTGGCATACCGCCCCCGCGCAGACGCTGCAGGATGTTCTGACGAAGGAAATGATTGTCGGATCGTCGGGCGGCGCAACCTATGACTTCCCGATGCTGGCCAATGCCATCCTCGGCACCAAGTTCAAGATCATCTCCGGCTACAAGGGCACGAAGGAAATCGGCCTTTCCATGGAGCGTGGCGAAGTGCAGGGCAATGCCGGCACCACCTGGTCATCCATCAAGACCCAGCACACCGACTGGCTGAAGGAAAAGAAGATCAAGGTCTTCGTACAGTACAGCCGTACCGCGCACCCGGAACTGCCGAATGTGCCGGTGATGCTGTCGCTGGCCAAGACGCAAGCCGATCGCCAGGCGCTCAACCTCGCCTTCGCCCGCCAGGACTTCGCGCGGCCCTATGTCGCCCCGCCGTCCCTGCCCGCCGACCGCACCAAGGCGTTACGCGATGCCTTCAACACGGCGATGGTGGACAAGACCTTTCTCGATGATGCCACCAAGCGGCGGCTTGAGATCATCCCGCTGAAGGCCGAGGAAATGATTGCCCTGATCGAGGACATCTACAAGACGCCCAAGGACGTGATCGCCCGCGTGCAGGAGATCATCAACGTCGATGCGGCGGCCCGTAAGAAGAAAAATAAGAAGTCAAACTAACCTCAGGGGAACGATTGCCATGTCACTAGGCAATGCAGCACGGCGGGCCCGGGTGCCCGCCGTTCCCATGCAGCCCATCGTCGATCCCGCAGGCTGGACGCCTGCGGAATTTCGCGAGGCCGAGCCTTGGGTCCTGCGTTTCTCCGACGATGACGTTGCCGATATCCTCGACGCCGTCGCGCGGGTCGAAAAAGCGAGCACCGATCTCGCCTGTATCGGACGCGGCGATTTCGACCTGCCCGTGGCCGGCAAGAGCCTCGCGCGTGTTTACGACGAACTGACCGATGGCGTCGGCATCGTGCAGGTGCGCGGCCTGCCGGTCGCGCGCCTGACGCGGCGCCAGGCGGCGATCGCCTTTCTCGGCATGGGCACCCATTTCGGCAAGCGCCTGTCCCAGAACGCCCTTGGCCACGTGCTGGGGCATGTGAAGGACCTCGGCTTCGATTACGACGATCCGCGCGCGCGCGGCTATCAGACGGCGGCAGCGCTCGGCTTTCATACCGATCCTTGCGATTTCGTGGCGCTTCTGTGCCTGCGCACGGCCCAGTCGGGCGGCGCCAGCCGGGCGGTCAGTTCGGTCAATCTCTACAACGAGATGCTGAAGCGCCGCCCCGATCTGGTGGCGGAACTGACGGCGGATTTCTACTGGACGCGCCACGGCGAACTGGCCCCGGGCGAGAAGCCCTACTACCTGATGCCGGTGTGGTCCTTCATCGACGGCTATTTTTCGGGGCGCGGCATTTCGACCCATATCCTGAAGGCCCAGAAGCTTCCGGGCGTGCCACCGTTCACCGCGGCGCAGAAAGAAGCCATCGAGACCTTCCGCGCCATGGTGCAGGAACTGGCGGTCGATGTGCCGTTTCAGGAAGGCGATTTCCAGATCCTGTCGAACCACGTCATGCTGCATTCGCGGCGCGACTACGTCGACTGGCCCGATTTCGACGACAAGCGTCACCTCCTGCGGCTTTGGCTCGGCAGGCCCGAGTGCCGGCCGCAGCCGGAACTGGTGAAAGAAGCCTTCCGCGGCATCGAGGTAGCGGGCTTTGTGCCGCGCGCGCCGCTCGAGGCCGAAGCCGAAGCCGCCTAACAGCAGGAAACAAAACCCGGAGGAACCCATGAACCGTTACCTGATCACGGCGGCGGCAGCTGCCCTTGCGGCCATGCCCGCCGCGGCCAAGGCACAGTCGGCCGGCGATTATTTCAAGGGCAAGACCATCGAAATCCGCGTCGGCCACGGCGCCGGGGGCGGCTACGACGTCTACACCCGCGTCATGGCCCGCCACATGGCGGCGCTGGTGCCGGGCAAGCCGACGATGGTAGTCAAGAACATGCCGGGCGCGGGCGGGCTCAAGCTCGCGGGCTATCTTTACCAGGGCGCGCCGCGCGACGGCTCCATGTTCGGCCTGTTCGACCGCGGCGGCGTCATCGAGCCGCTGCTCGGCAACAAGGGCGCCCAGTTCGATGCGCGCAAGTTCAATCCGATCGGCTCCATGGGCAAGCAGGTCGCGACCTGCGCCGCCTGGCACAAGGCCAAGACGACGACCATCGAAGGCGCGATGAAAACCTCGATCATCGTCGGCGGCACCGGTCCCAGTGCGACGACGACCTACCCTGCCATTCTCAACGATGTCGTGGGCACGAAGTTCAAGATCATCTCCGGCTACAAGGGCAGCCAGGAAATCCTCGCCGCCATGGAAAAGGGCGAGGTCGAGGGCGTCTGCCTGTCATGGCCGACCCTGAAGGCGGCCAAGCCCGACTGGGTGCGCGACAAGTGGCTGGTGCCGCTGGTCCAGATTTCGTTTGCACGCCATCCGGAACTGAAGGGCGTGCCGATCCTCTCCGACGTGGTGAAGGACGAGGACGCCAGGAAGATGCTGACCTTCTTCTTCGCCCCCAACGAAATGGGCCGCCCCTATTTCGCCCCGCCCGAAGTGCCCACCGACCGCGTGACGGCGCTGCGCCGCAGTTTCGATGCGACGATGAAGAACAAGGCGTTCCTTGCCGACGCCGACAAGGCGAAGATGGAGCTTGATCCCGTCACCGGCGAGGAAATGGCGAAGCTGGTGGACGAACTTTACGCCACCCCCAAGACGCTGACCGACCGCGTCGCCAAGGCGCTGTCGCCGTTCCGCGGCAAGAAGGCCAAGAAAAAATCGAGTTGAGGCCAAGGCACAGACGACAAAAGGCGCGGGGGGGCACCCGCGCCTTTTTCGTTTTCTCAGGCCGCAACACCTTCATAGCGCAGGATGAACAGCCCCCACTGCTTGTCGGTAATAAAGACGTTGCCGCGCGCATCCACGGCGACGTCCTCGGTCTGGGTGACAAGCGCCGTGCGCGGCATCGGCCCCGCCCGCCGGTCGGGAACGGGCGGCACGAACCAGCCGGTTTCCACCAGCCGGCGCGCGTCGCGGATGTCGAAGGCGCGCAGGCCCGCGTTGAACCAGGTGTAATAGACGATGTCGCCGCGCGCCTCGACGAAGGGGTTGTGCAGTTCCTGGTTGGTATTGTGCGGCCCGAAGCGCCCGCCCTTTTCGCAGTAATGGCTAAAGGCGGCGCCGGCGGGCGGCACGGGCTCGGGAAAGAAGGATTGCAGGCGCGGGTGGGCGGGATCGCGAATGTCGATGAGGGCGACGTAGTTATAGGGTTCCTTGTCGCAGCCTTCCTCATGGGCTTCCGACGAGACGATCAGCAACTCGCGCCCCGGCACCGGCAGCACCGTGTGCAGGCTCTGCGGCCCAGCATGGGCATCGCCGAAGGGCGGCACCATGTCGAGGCGCCCGACGATCTTCATCGCCGCCTTGTCGGCGGTGTCCAGCACCAGCACCGCGGGCGCGTAGCCGAGATAACCCGTGCGGCCGTCGGTGCTGATATTGAGCGGTCCGTGAAACCCGACCGGCGCGCCCGCGGGCGGCGCTTCACCATCCTTCTGGCCGGGTAGCCAGAAGCGTCCAGCCTCTTTCGGGTTGCGGGGATCGCGCACATCGAGGGTAACAAGCAGGCGGCTCGAAAAGCCGGGCAGCGCCGCAGACAGGTAGGCGTAGTCGCCCCCCGGATAGATATTGCGATGTGTCCCCGTTGACCCCGTGAGCCAGCGCGACAACTCGCGCGGGTTTTCCGGGTCCTCGATATCCCAGAGGATGACGCCTTCCTCGAATGGGTGGGCGGGATCGCCACCCCAGGCGGGTGAGACGCGCTGCAGCGCCGTCAGCATCAGGTTGCCGTGCAGGGTGACCTGGATAGTCCAGGTATTGGCAGGACCGGGAATGAACTTCACCAGCCGAGGCACGTCCGGATCAGTGACATCGACGATGCTCCAGCCCTGGTGCCAGAGATGGCCGAGGAAGAGATACCAGCGCCCGTTCTTCTCGGTGATGGCGATCTTGAATGCGCCACGACGCCCGCCGAGATCGTTGTAGCCGATGGGCCGAAAATTCTCCGCCTGCCAGCCCGCCGGAATCCGTTCCGCCGCCGATGTTGCGTCCATGCCGTCCCCCTTTGCGCCTTCTTCTTGGGCACAAGCCTAGGCGCGCGCAGGCACGCGGGCAAGGGCGACGGGATATTCCGGCGCGCTCAGACGCTACTGTCGCGAACGATCACGTTGCTGAATTGCCAGGGATCGGAGATGTCGACCGAATCGGGGAACAGGCCCCCGTCACGGTCGCTGAGCGGCGTCCAGTCCGTATAGACGCCGACCACCGGGCCGAGATACGGCCGCTGGATCTGCAGGCAGCGGGCGAAGTCGATCTCGTCGACCTCGACGATGCCGGCCTGAGGATTCTCCAGCGCCCAGACCATTCCGGCGAGCACGGCGGAAGTGACCTGAAGCCCCGTCGCGTTCTGAAAAGGTGCGACGCGGCGGGTATCCTGGATCGAGAGCTGGGAGCCGAACCAATAGGCGTTGCGCGAATGGCCGTAGAGCAAAACGCCAAGTTCGTCGGAGCCATCGAGGATGTCATGCTCGTCGAGGATCATCCAGTCGTCCTGCGCGCGCCACTGGCGGCCTGCCAGCTCGTGCAGCGACAGCAGGGCGTCGTCACAGGGGTGATAGGCGTAGTGGCAGGTGGGGCGGAAAATCAGCTTGTTGTCGTCGCGCACCGTGTAGTAGTCGGCGATCGAAATCGATTCGTTATGGGTGACGAGGAAACCGAGCTGGGACTGCGCCGTCGGTGTCCACGAACGCACGCGCGTGCCGGCACCGGGGCGCATCAGGTAAATGGCCGATCCACAGCCCGCCAGGTGGCGGCGGCCTTCGGGGGGCAGCGCCTTTTCATGGGTGCCCCAGCCGAGCTCGGCGGGCTGGAGGCCTTCGGCAATGAAGCCTTCGACCGACCAGGTATTGACGAAGATGCCGCGCGGCTTCGGCGTGCGGGCGCGCTGGGTATCGCGTTCGGCGACATGCACGCCCTTGACGCCCAGCTTCCACATCAGCCGCGCCCAGCCTTCGCGGGTCTTGGGCGTCTCGACCGCTTCGCCGCAATCGGTGGCGAGGTTGAGCAGCGCCTGCTTGACGAGCCACGACACCATGCCCGGATTTGCGCCGCAGCAACTGACCGCCGTCGGCCCGCCCGGCTTGCGCCGGCGCAGATCGAGCAACGATTCGCGCAGCGCATAGTTCGAGCGCGCTTCGGGCGGCATATGACGGTCCGTGTAGAAACCGAGCCACGGCTCGATCACCGTGTCGACGTAAAGCGCGCCCAGGTCCTTGCACAGGTCCATCATCGCGACGGAGGAAACATCGACCGACAGATTGACGATGAAGCCCGGCACCGGGCCGGCCGTCAGCAGGGGCGTCAGAATATCGCGGTAATTGTCACGGGTCAGCGGCTTGTGGACGAAGGCGACCTTTTCGCGCTCAAGCATGTCGCGATGACTGTCGTCGGGATCGATGACGGTGATCTTGGAATGGTCGCAGGCGATATGGCGCTTGATCAGCGGCAACGCGCCACGGCCAATGGAGCCATAACCGATCACCACGATCGGCCCATCGAAACGGGCATGGATTGGCCAGTCGGTCATCGAACCTTCTCCCTTTTTTTTACGATTGCGCGCTTTGGAACGCTTGCGCGCGGGATTGAACGGTGATCAGGCGGCGACTGTCGTCGCGACGGTACCGCGGGCCTCTGGCGAGGCAGTGGCGCCAAGCACCACCGACCGCGCCAGACGGCGCAACGGCGGGCGAGGCAAGATCATGCCGCTGGCGCCCGCGAGGGCACCCGGCACCAGTTCGAGCCCGAGGAAACGGGCACGGTCGACCGGCCCGGGCAATTCCAGGCCGGCGGTCAGGCGGTCGGTGAAACCGAACCGCGCATAGTAAGGGGCATCACCTGCCAGGATGACGGCGCGATGGCCGCGGCGGGCCGCCTTTTCAAGGGCGGTCACGACGAGCTGATGGCCGATGCCGCGCGAACGCAGGTCACTGGCGACGCCAAGGGGTCCCAGCAGCAGCGCGGGGCCGGCCGAGCCGGCGATGATCGGCCACAGCCGGAGCGTGCCGACCAGTTCGCGTCCTTCGAGCGCGGCAAACGCCAGCCCCGGAGCCGGACGCGCGCCACGGCGCAGCAGTTCGCACGTCTTGGCGAACCGCTCCGGGCCGAAGCAGGCATCCAGCAGGGCTTCACGCGCAGGTACGTGCGCGGGCGCTTCCCGTCTCAGGCGGATCATCGAACCGTCCTTAGATCACATAAGCCTGCAACGGACTGAAACCGTTGAAGGCGACCGAAGCATAGGTCGTCGTATAGGCGCCCGTCGCCTCGATCAGCAGTTCATCACCGATCGTGAGCGAGACAGGCAGCGGATACAGGACCTTTTCATACAGAACGTCCATCGAATCGCAGGTCGGGCCCGCGATCACGCAAGGCTCCACCGCGTCGCCGTCGCGCGGCGTGCGGATGGGGTAGCGGATCGCCTCGTCCATCGTTTCGGCGAGACCGCCGAACTTGCCGATGTCGAGATAGACCCAGCGCGTCGGATCATCGGCAGACTTGCGCGAGATCAGGACCACTTCGGTCTTGATCACGCCGGCGTCGCCGACCATGCCGCGGCCCGGTTCGATGATCGTTTCGGGAATGCGGTTGCCGAAGTGACGGCGCAGCGCACCGAAGATCGCCTGGCCGTACTCGTCTACCGACGGCACGTCCTTGAGGTAACGGGTCGGGAAACCGCCGCCGAGGTTGACCATCGACAGGCGGATCCGCTTGCGCCGCAGCTGCTTGAACGTCCACGAGGCATCGGCGAGCGCGCGGTCCCAGGCATCCAGGTCGGGCTGCTGGGAGCCGACATGGAAGCTGAGCCCATGGGGCACGAGGCCAAGCGCCTTCGCCCGTTCCATGACCTCGATGGCCATGTCGCGGCGGCAACCGAACTTGCGGCTGAGCGGCCATTCGGCGCCGGCGCCGTCGGTCAGCACGCGGCAGAACACCTTCGCGCCGGGGGCGGCACGGGCGACCTTTTCGACCTCGGCGACCGAGTCGACGGCGTAGAGACGCACGCCGAGCTCGAAGGCGCGCGCGATATCGCGCTCCTTCTTGATCGTGTTGCCATAGGAGATGCGCCCGGGCGTGGCACCGGCGGCGAGCACCATTTCGATCTCGGCGACCGAAGCGGTGTCGAAGCAGGAGCCGAGCTCGGCGAGCAGGCCCAGAATCTGGGGCGCAGGGTTCGCCTTGACCGCATAATAGACACTGGTTTCCGGCAGGGTCCTACGGAAAGCTTCAAAATTTCGTCGCACAACGTCAAGGTCGACAACGAGGCAGGGGCCTTCGGGTCGTTCCTTGGCGAGGAAGTCGAGGATACGCTGGGTAGCCATCGAGACCGTCTCCAATCCAAACAGTTGCCACGTCCGGCTCCTTACTTCGCCGGTGGCGCGGTGGAAACGCCGAACCAGCGGTTTGGGAACCGGGTTGGGGGTAGAACCGCTCGCGCGGCTTTCCCCCGGGTTTTCTGCCTTCAGATTGGATCGGAAACCCCGGTCCGCACATGGGGCAAGGAAGGTGTGCCTCTTCAGTGTCGCCGGTCTTTGGACAACCGACTGAGACCAAAAAAGCCCGCACCGTCGTTGCTTTAAGGTGCTTCCGAAACCTAGAGGGATCGGTGTGCCAGCACCCACGGGCACGTGCGACTTAGGGCATCTGTCAGATACGAGTAATTGAGAAACGAATCAAGCGAAATTTTAATGCGGGGCCTAAAATTTCACCTGCGTGGCCAGTACCTTAACAGGGGGTTAAGGGGACCGGCCGGGACGGCGCCGACACTACCTATAGATGGCCCGAATCGGGCGGATTCCGGCCCGATTCGGGCCTGGTGGGCGCGGCAGGAATCGAACCTGCACGGCTGAAGCCAAGGGATTTTAAGTCCCTCGTGTCTACCATTCCACCACGCGCCCGGGCCCGGACCGGCGCAACCTTAGCCGCTCGCGCCCGATCCGTCAGCGCCAGATTTTGTAGCTTTGGGTTTTGCCGGGGGGTTTCGCCCGGCTCAGCGCCAGATGCCGAAGGTCAGCCCGTGACCGGTACTGGCCAGAGAACGGTAAGCAGGCACGTAGTCGATCAGTTCAAGCGCTGCGGGCGCCATCGCCGAGGCGACCGCGATCCAGTTGAGAATCTCGGGCGTGCCCGGCCCGCGGTTGAGCCGCGTACGGTCGAGGCTGATCAGGTCCCCTGCCCGCCCCCCAGTCAGCGCCGCGATCACCTGGCGGTCGAGGTCTTCGTCGAGGAACTGGTGGCTGAGCCCGCCCGAAGCGATCAGGCCCACGCGCAAATTTCCGGGAAAGGAACGGATCGCGCGGCCAAGCGCCGCGCCGAGCGCGTGGCAGCGCTTGGGATGGGGCTGGTTCGGCAGGTCGCGGCTGAGAAAGAAAGGCACCATCGGCACTGCCCGGTCACCCAGCATCCAGTCATAGGTAAAGGTAAAAGCGTCGTCGAGCGCCTTGCCGTCAGGCAGCTGGTCGAGACAGGCGACGTCGAAATCGTCGGCGATCAGGGTCTCGATCAGGTGGTTGGCAAGCGGGTCATGGCCCTGGGCCGTCACCACGTTCTTGTCCTTCGGGCGCTTGTCCTCGTTGATGAAGCGGTCGTCGGGGTTGAAGGGCCGGTCGGCCCGCGTCGTCACCGGGAAGTTTCCCGCGCGAAAGACGCCGAACACCGGGTGATGGTCGGCGGGGTAGACACGGTGGACATTGCTGATGACGACGACGACATCGAGGCGCGCCGCCCGGAGTTCCCGGTTGAGCGTCTTCAGGGCATTGCGCGCCGCCGCGTGGCGGGTGCGCCAGACATCCAGCGTCAATTCCTTCTCAAGGCCGGGGCGCGCCTCGCGCTTGAGCGCTTCGAAATCGAAGCGCGGGTCACGGGTATCGCCCTCGCCGAGCTTGGCCCAGTGCTCAGGCGTCGACTGAATGCTGGGTCCGTGGGAGCTGCCCGCGGCAATCACGATTTCAGCCATACGATCTTCCCCCTCTCTGGCTTCTCTGGCCGATCAGCTGTCCTGTTCCACGCCCGTGCAACCCGGCACCATGGCCTTCATCCGGCAGGTCGCGCCGGAAGCCCTGAGTTCGGCTTCGAACAGGTGATGGACCTCGGGATCCTCGTCGGCGTACTCGATCTGGTCTCCACCGAGTTTCGTACTGGTGTCGGTGCCGCCTTCGCGCTCCTGGCCCACGATGTTGAACTCGTAGCGGTTGGAACCCCAGCGGAGTGCCAGATAGCGCGCCGGCTCGTTGCCGGAATTGAAATGCTGGTGGAACCAGCGCGACGGCGGCACGACGACGGAGCCGGGCTTCCAGTCGACCTTGACGCGCTCGTCCCATTTGCCGTCTTCCCACAGGAGGGTGAACCCCTTGCCCCCGAGGATGATGACGTTGGCACCGGGGCCGTGACGGTGCGCCTTCTTGTAGGTGCCCACAGGGAATTCCGAGATATGGGCGACCATGGTGCCGTGGGCGAGCTCGAAGCAGATGTAGGAGCCGCCCGCGCCGCGGTTGCCGCGCCGGTAAAGCTGGTGGGTATCGGCATTGGGAACGAAGTTCGTCTCCCAGATGCGGAACACGCCGCGGCTGTTGAGCCACAGGTTGCCGTTGCCGTCGAAGCCCTGTTCGCCGTTGTAGCGGTCGGTGAAATCGTAGGGCGTGTTGAACACGAAATCGGGGTTGTGAAACAGGTTCATGACCACCGGCGCGGTGATCACCGCGGCATAGCGCGCGGGCTGCGAGCCCGAAGTGTTGAAATGCCGAAATGTGGCGTTGAGCGGAATGGCGAACAGGCTGCCCGCCTGCCATTCGAAGGTATGGCTGGCGCCCTGTCCGTTCGAAATGGTGGTAGCGCCGCTGCCCTGCAGGACATAGACCAGCTCTTCGTACAAATGACGCATCGGCGTGGTCGAGCCGCCGACCGGTATTTCCGCCACGTAGCAGTTGTTGCTGTCGCCCGCCCCTTCCATGTTGACGAAGGCCGCGTCGGCGCCGAGCCGCGCCCACTTGCCGAGATCGAGCGTCTTCATGTCCTCGACGTAGAAGGTTTCGTAGATCGGGATGCCTTCACCCGCCTGCCACGCCTTGTAGGCACTGGTCCGCCGCATGCGCGGGGTTTCCGCTCCGCCGCCCGTCTGTTCCGACATGAAAAATCTCCCCTTGCCTAACTGGCCTAGATGCCGCGGTCGCGCACGCCGACCTGGAAACCGAACCAGCGCGCCACCAATGCGATACCGGCGGTCATGGCAACGATGACGAGGCTGATGATTCCCGCCACCTCCCGCGCGGCGCCGACGTTCGTGGTCATGTATTCGAGCGCCAGCAGCGACAGCGTCACAGTATCGCGGCTGGCGAGCAGGATGACGCTCGAGGTGGCACCCGCAGCCAGCACGAAATTCAGCGTGCCGAGCAGCACCAGGGTCGGCGCGATCAGCGGCAGCCAGATGCGGAAATAGGTGTAGAGCCAGCCCGCGCCCGAGGTGCGGGCCGCCTCCTCCATGTCTTGGCCGATCTGCAGGAAGGTCGACTTGAACATCTGGATGCTGGTCAGCTTGCCCTGCAGGATGGCGACGATGATCAGTATCCAGATGGTGCCGAACAGCCAGTTGAGGCCCGGCGTGTCGAGGATCACCCACAGGAGGCCGAGGCCCGACAGCATCCCCGGTATGCCCGCCGAAAACCAGAAGATCGAATCAAGCACCGCCCGCCCGCGCCAAGCGCGACGCACAAGGATGTAGGCAACCATCGAGAACAGCACCGGCGAAACCACGGCGGTCGAGATCGAGATAATGAAGGTCGTGCTCAACGCCCGGAAGAAGATCGGGTCGGCGAACACGGTCTGCCAATGGGCCAGCGTATAGGTCGGCGTCGCCTGGAAGAACCCCGCCCGCGTCATGAAACTGCCGCCGAGAAGGGTAAGCACCGGCACCACGGTCAGAAGCGCCACGACAAGGGCTACGAAGGCGAAGGCAAAAGGCTGCATGACGCCGAGATGGATGAGGCCCGGCTTGTAGCTGCCCGAGATCGTCGTGTACTGGCGACGCGCCAAGAGCCAGCGCTGGAGCGGAATGAACAGCAGGATGATGATCAGGGTCAGGCTGGCGAGCGCCGTCGCTTCGCCGTAGAGCGGCGGCTCCGCCTCGCGCACCAGATTGAAGATGCGTGTCGAATAGACATAGAACTTGATCGGCGTGCCGAGGATCTGCTCGATCTCGAAGGAATTGAACATGCGCACGGTATTCAGCATCAACACCACCACCATCGGCGGCACCATCACCGGCAGGGTGATGCGCAACATGGTCCGGAGCCTGCCCGCCCCCGAGACCCGGCCCGCTTCTTCGAGCGCCACGTTCATGTTGCGAAAGGCCGGCGTCAGAAGCATGACCTTCTGGGAAATCGCATTACCCATCAAATGGGCGAAGACGATGCCTTCGACGCTGTAGATGTTGAACAGCACCATGTCGGTGCCGAAAAGCCCCTTGAAGGCAACATTGATGAAACCGAAGTAAGGGTCGAGAAGCAGCGTCCAGCCGATGGTCGTGGTCAGGCCCGGCAGCATGAACGAGACCCAGAACATGAATTCGAGGCCGCGGCTGAACGGGATCGGCGTGCGCGCCAGCACCCAGGAAATCAGCACCGCCACGGGGAACGCGACGGCCGTGTAGGCGACGTAGACGAAAACGGTGTTCCACAGGCTTTCGAGGGTGCCCGGTTCGGTGAAGGCCTTCTGCCAGTTGATCAGGCTGAGTTCATACTTGCCCAGCACCACAGTTTCGGCGTTGAAGCTCTGAATAAAGATCAGGGCGATCGGATAGATGATGTAGAAGCCGAAAAACAGGATCAGCAGCATCATGACGAACGTGCCCGCGGCCGGCCACTGGAACCGGCGGGAAGGCGGAGCCGCGATGGGTGCGCTGGTCATGGTCAGATCGGATCCTTGAAAACCGGGCCGGAGGCGCGCGCCTCCGGCCCGCCGTTTGTTAGCGATATCCCGCTTCGCTCATGATCTTCTTGAGCTTGGCGATGATTTCGTCCTGCTGGTTGATGTACTGGGGATCGGAGAAGGGCACGTAGTAATCGCCCTTGGGATCGATCCGGTATTGCGCCTCGATCGTGTTGTTGGGCACGTCGCGGCGCAGGCTGTCGGTCTTTTCCCCGATCTTGATGAACAGCGCCTGGCCTTCCTTGCTCAGCGCCCAGTTGAGGAACAGGTTGCGCGCGTTGGGGTTGGGGGCGCGGTCCATCGCCATCAGGTTGGCGGCGGAAGCGGACAGCACCTCGCCTTCGGCCATCGGGTGCGGCATCCATCCGGCAACGGGGAAGCCCTGGGACGCCAGCACTTCGGCCTGGGTGGCGGTGCCGAACAGGCCGATGGGGAAGCGGCCGATGGCCACCCATTCCGCCGCCTGGCGGGCGTCGGTCACGATCACCGGCTTCATCTCGTTGGCCCAGCGGCGGAACCATGTTTCGCCCAGCTTCGGATTGAGGAACATCGGCACCGAGGATGCCGCCGTGCCCTGCGCCGACGGGTTCCACGACACGATCTTGCCCTTCCATTTCGGGTTCAGGAGATCGTGGTAGGACTTGATCTCGTCCGGCTTCACCATCTTGGTGTTGTAGGAGATGTTGTAGGCGGGCGATGCGCCCCAGGTGAAGATGTAGCGGTGTTCGGGATCGGTGTAGTGGTGCTTGCCCTTGTACCACTTGCTCTGGTCCTTCACGTCGGGGTCGACGAGCAGTTCGGGGAAGGACGCCAGCGCCTTGTTGGGAACGAGCTGCACCAGCGCCGTATTGGCGCCGCCGAGCCATACGTCGATGGTAAAGCGGCCGACCCGGCGCTCGGCCAGGATACGCTCGGCATGCTTGCGCCCGCTGCCGGTCTGGAAGTTGACCTTGACGCCGTATTTCTTCTCGAATTCGGGCATGGCTTCGCGCAGCTTGCGCGGCACCTGGCCGGAGAGGATGACCTCGACCTTGCCTTCCTTCTGTGCCGCCTCGATCAGCTTCTGCATTTCGGGCGTTACCGCCGCGACCTGAACGGCGGAGCTTGCGGACGCGGGCGACGCCTGTTCGCCGAAGGCCAGGGCGGGAACCATTGCCAGCGCCGCCACGGCACCTGTCGAAACCAGTTTTCGCATCATCTTCACTCTCCTTTTTGTCCGTGGATTCGGTAAGCGGTGATCAGGAGTCGCTGCCGCCTTCGCGCCAGTCCGACGACCATGCGCTGTGCCCGTCGGGGCGCGGACGAATCCAAACGGCCTGTCCTTCGGGCAGCGGGCTATGACGGTCGCCATAGATCAGGATGGCGCCCTGTCCGGGAATTTCAATCTGGTATTCGACGCGCTCGCCGACGAACAGCGCCGCGGTGACCTTGCCGCCCATGACGCCCGCAGGCGGGCTGCCCGAAGCGGCGGGCAGGATGTCGATGTCTTCGGGGCGCACGCCGACGAAAACATGGCCGCCCGCGGGGATGCCGCTGGGGTCGGCGGCGTGGCCGAACACCGTGCAGTCAGGCGCGCCTTCAAGGGCGATGGCCATGGGGCCGCCCGCGCTCGCCGCCCGCACGGTGCCGCGAAACAGCAACGTCTTGCCGACGAAATCGCGCACGAATTCGTTGGCGGGCTGATCGTAAAGCTCGCGCGGGGTTCCCTGCTGCTGGACGACGCCCAGCTTCATGATGGCGATGCGGTCGGAAAGGCTGAGCGCCTCGATCTGATCGTGGGTAACGAACAGCACGGCGATGTCGAGGCGATCCTGCAGCAGCTTGACCTCGATACGCATCTGCTCGCGGAGCTTGGCATCAAGATTGCTGAACGGCTCATCGAGCAGAAGAATGCGCGGTTCCGTCACCAGCGCACGCGCCAGCGCCACGCGCTGCTGCTGGCCACCCGAAAGAAGCGGCCCGGGACGCTTGCCCATGCCTGCCATGCCGACGAGATCGAGGACTTTCTCGACCCGTTCGCGGATTTCATGGCGGGCGTATTTGCGCGCCTTGAGGGGAAAACTGACGTTTTCCTCCACCGTCATGTGCGGCCAGATGGCGTAGGACTGGAACACCATGCCGAGGTTGCGCTTTTCCGGCGGCAGCGACAGCTGCTGGGCCGTCACGACAACGGCTTCGTCGCCGAAGAAGATGGACCCTTCGTCGGGCTCTTCCAGTCCCGCCACCATGCGCAGCGTCGTCGATTTGCCGCAGCCCGACGGCCCGAGAAGCGTGAATACCTCGCCCTCGGCCACATCGAGCGACAGGTTGTCGACCGCCTTCTGGCTGTTGCCGGGATAGGTCTTGGACAGGTTCTGCAGGCGAATCGCCGCCGGGCGGGCGGCAGATGCCGCCCCACCCGGGTTTGATGACGCCATTTCGCTACGCGTGGACATGGGAGTTCCCGATCATCAATCAGACCTTGAGGTTGAACACCTTGCGGGCGTTATCCTCGAATATCTTCTTGCGGTCCGCATCGGTCAGCCAATCGATGGTCTCGATCAGCGGCCGGGTATCGTCCATCCACTGGCCGGTCGCCGGATCCTTTGCCGTACCGGCGCCGGGGCGTTCGGTGCCGAACATGCAGCGGTCGGGCGTCGCCCAGCGGAACAGCATTTCGAGCGCGTCCTTGGTGTAGAGCGCGGTATCGAAATACAGCCTGCGCAAGCTTTCCTCGAAGGTCTCCTTCGCCCGCCCGCCCTTGATGCGCGCCGCGCGGAAGCGGCCGATCTGGTAGGGAATGGCCCCGCCGCCGTGGCAGATGATCAGCTTCAGCTTGGGGAAGTCCTGGAACACGCGCGAGGACAGGAGCGAGATGATCGCGATGCTTTCCTCGAGGATGAAGTTGAGCGTGTAGTTGTGCCGGTGCGCTCGGCAGCCGGCGCCGTGCACCATCGCCGGGACGTCGAGTTCGACCAGCTTTTCATAGAGCGGGTACCAGTACTCGTCACCGAGGCCCGGCGGCGGCTCCAGGCATTCGCTGGGATCGGAATTGAGCAGGCAGCCGACGAAGCCCAATTCCTTGACGCAACGTTCAAGTTCGGGGATCGAATTGGCCGGGCTGACACCCATGTTCTGCGGCAGCGACGCCATGCCGACGAAACGGTCGGGGAACAGGCGCACCTGGGCCGCCGTCAGGTCGTTGCAGGCCTCGCAGAAGCGATGGACGATGCCTTCGGGCTTTTCCGAATGCATCATCTGGTAAGGGCGCGGCGAAATGATCTGCAGGTCGGTACCGACCTCGTCGAGCTGCTGCAGATGCGACGTGCCGCCGTGCACGGGCTTGTTGAGGGCCTCGATGATCAGCTCGTCGGACATCTTCAGCCTGTCGCGCCCGCGCGACCGTGAAGCAAGAAGGTTCGACTTGTAGGCAAACAGTTTGTCCGGCGCAGTGAAATGCGCGTGAATGTCGATGATCATGATAGTCCTTCTGTCTCCTCCGTTAACGCGGCCGCGGCGGCATGGCCGCCGCGGCTTGTTGGCTGATTATATCAATTGCAGTGAAGCTTGCGCGCCTCCGTGCGGCTACCATTCTTCGCCCAGGACGCATCGCAGGACATCCCGGCCTTGAGCGCCGAGCGAGACGCGGGCTTGCCGCCCACCATCACCTCGGAACGGCTGCCGCTGACCGAGAGCTCCATTTTCTCGCCCTCGGACGTGAAGATGACGCGACGCCCCTCGCGCTTGACCTCGCTCAGCTTGACGCGCACGAGGGGGCTCGCCTCGCGCACCACCTTGGGCAGGCCGTACTTGGCGCGCAGGCGGTCGATCTCCTTGAGCGCACCGGCCGACACGCGCACGGCGGACGCGATCAAGTCAGCGGTTTCCACGCTGCTGAGAACGGCATAGCCGCCGCCAAGGATGTTGTTGGCTTCCTTGTCAAAGTCCTTCGAGGCCGTCGTCGCCTTGAACGACGCCCGCAGGACCTCCGTCAGGTTCTTCGGCGTCGCCGGGCTGAGGGCGAAATACTTGTCCACGGCGCTCGGCCCGGTCCAGGCCTGGAAGGCACGCCAACCGTCACCCTTGGGCTTCTTCGCGCCAAGCAGCTGGTCGAAGGTCTTGATGCCCGGGAAATCTGGACGCGGCGACTGGGCCACGACGGCGACCGCGCCTTCCTGCTTGAGGAAACGGTTGAGGATTTCCGTGGTGCCCGAGCCGAACATGTCGATCTCGCCCCGGCCATAAGCCAGATAGATCGCGTTCGAATTCGGATAGCCCAGCACGAACTTTAGGTTCCAGCCGAGATATTCCGCACCGAACACGGCGATGGCGTCCTGGGTGCGGTCGGTCGAAACCGACCCCATGGCGATGGGCTCCGCTTTCGGGTCGTTCATGCGCGCGAGCGCGGATTTCCGGATGATCTGGATCGACGGGCCGCGGTCGATGGAACCGACGATGCCCCATTCGGTCGGATCGTAACGCGCCGATTTCGACTTGCGCGCCACCGGGCCGAGGCTGCCGCCGCCCGCGAACACGCCGACGGTCAAGCCGTCGGGGCGCGTGTTGAAATGAAGATCGTTGCCCGCCAGCACCTGCAGCGGCTTGTTGCGCACGATGACGCTGGGCTTGCCGGGGATATGGGTGCCCCAGAACCGGGCCACCAGCCGCCCAGTGGTATCGGTGCCGCCGCCCGGCTTGGAGGCGATCATCACCGTCAGTGTCTTGCCGTCGTAATAATCGGCCGCGCGCGCCCCCGAAACGGCCGCCGCCGCCCCAAGGCACGCCATTGCAAATCCGAGGGCCCTGCCCGGCCCCGCTGTCTTGTCCTTGTGCCACATCATTGTTGCCTCTCCTGTCCTGTTCAGAGTTATCGCCTCTCGGACGTTCTTCTTGTTGGGAGGACCCTTTCGCTACTGCGCCGCCCCCTGGCGCTCGGGACGCATCAGTCCGATGCGTTCGTTGATGACATCAAGCTCGATAAGGCTCTCCGCTTCCGCCGGGCGCACGCCGAGCGGCATCTTGCCGGCGGCCACCAGCGCGATCTGTTCCTTGATCAGGCGGCGGAACATGACGATGCCCTTGTCGGCGGTGCCGAGCTGTTCGCGCGTGCGATCGAGAACCGCACCCTGGGTTTCCCAGGCCATGACGTCCTGGGCCAGCACCATGTCCATGCGGTAGTCGCCGTCTTCGCCGCGCATGGGAACGAAGCTGAACGGCGCATCCGCGTCGGCGGGCGTGCGCGTGCCGGGCTCGGGCGTGAAGTTGATCATGAACACCTGCGTGTTGTGATCATCGACCGGCACCCGGTATTGCAGATTATGGCGATGGCTGCCCTCGCCGCTGCGGTCGTGGGCGACGTGGCGCAGGACATTCGGGAACAGAAGCGGATGCTGGTCGACCTGGATGCCCTTGTCCTTGATCGGCGTCGAGCGGCGCTTCATGATTCCGAAATCGAAGGGGATGAAATCCTCCTTCTCCTCGAATTCGTCCATCAGGCTGGCGAGATGCGCGGTGCGCCCGTGCAGCCAGAAAAGGTGCGACGGATCGACCGAGTTCTCCATGCACTGCAGCCAGTTGCATTCGACGACCGAATGACGCTCCACCGTGCGCCGGCCATGCTCCCACGCAAGAACATCCCATAGCGGCAGCGCCGGCACCGGCGCCGGCCCCATGTAGCCGAACAGCATGCCGCCCAGCTTGCGCACGGGATAGGCGGGCTGGCGCACGCCGTCCTTGAGGGTGCTGCCCTTGGGTTCGGCCGGGGTTTCGATGCATTTGCCGGCGGCGTTGAATTTCCAGCCGTGGTAAGGGCAGCGGATTCCTTCGTCATCGACGCGGCCCCAGGCGAGCGAGGCAAACCGGTGCGGGCACTGTTCGGCCACGAGGCCGTAACCGCCCGCCGTATCGCGGTAGACGACCAGCTTTTCGCCGAGCACCTTGACCGCCTTGATCGGCTTTTCTTCCGTCAGTTCGGCGGCACATGCGACCGGCTGCCAGTAGCGGCGCAGCAATTCGCCGGCCGGCGTACCCGGGCCGACGCGGGTCAGCAGTTCGTTGTCTTCGCGTGACAGCATGGCGATCTCCCTCGTATCGCGTACCGCTCAGGCTCCGTGGCCCAGCAGCAGCTGCGGATGGTCCTTGTAGAGATTGGCAATGAAACCGGAATCCTCGATCTGGCGGAGGAAATGGAAATCCCACAGTGCCAGCGGATGGATGTTCTTGGCATCGCCGTTCTTTTCGTCCTGCTTCAGGGCTTCCTGATAGACGTTGAAGATCGACTGCATGCTGGGAATCAGCCTGGGGTCGAGCTTCGGCGAAAGGTCGTCATAGAGAATTTCGGCGACTTCGCGGCTCAGCTTGCCGTCGTTGTCATAGCGCTCCATCAGGATCTTGATGGTCGCCTCGCGGTTGATCTTGAAGAAGGCGATGCCTTCGATGATCGCCTTGAGGACCCGCGTGACGACGTCGGGATGCTCGTCCACCATCTTCTTGCTGGTCGACATGGTCATGTAGAAAATCATGTGCTGCGGGTCGAGGGGGATGACTTTCAATCCCGAGCGCTTCGCCAGTTCCGCATTGGGCTGGCTCAGGAAACAGGCATCGACGTCCTTGTCGCGCACCATCTCGGCCAGCGTCTTGCGGCGCGGCTTTCCCGCCTCGGTCACGTCCTGCTGGGCGCGGCGCACCAGTTCGACCTCGTCCCTGTCGGCATCAAGGCCGTGCTGCTTCAGATAAAGCCACGCATTGAGATACGGGTGGTTGCCGCGGGTGCCGACCTTGCGGTTGCGCAGATCGGCGAGGGAATTGATGCCGGTTTCCTCGCGCGTCACCAGGGAAACGTTGTTGTTGCTCATGCTCTGGCCGACATAGGTCCAGGTGTCGCCACGGGCGCGCGCCGCATAGGTCGACACGTGGTTGCCGGAAACGAATTCGACCTCGCCCTTGGGCACCAGTTCGTGGGCGTCCTCGCGGCTGATGACGCGCTCGTAATCGACCTCGAGGCCCTGCCGGGCCCAGGCGCCCGATTCCTGGATCACATGCATCAGCACGAGATGGCTGTGCGCGCGATACGGAAAACTTATGCGATCCATTGGTGGTCTCCTCGATCCTTCAGGGTGCCGGAACCTGGTGCTTCAGGCGGCGCACCTTGCCGTCCCGGCCCGATTGCATGATGGCGAGACAGACCTCTAGGGTCGCCTTGCCCCAGTGGCCGTCGGGAAAGGCCGGGCGCTTGCGGGCGATGGCGTCGACCAGTTCCTGCAGTTCCTGGCTGCGGCCGTGGCCTTCGTTCAGCGAAATCTCCTCGCGCCCCTTCTGGGTATAGACGTAGATGCCGTCGGGCGCCTGACGAATGACCCCCTTCTCGCAGAACACCACGCTCAGGCCGAAGAACGGCTGGTGGCGTTCGTCCTTCGCCGCCGCCCCGGCGCCATGATCGCCGCGATCCTGTGCGACGGCGCGCTTGCGCGCCGGGTTCGCGGGACCCGTCAGGCGCGGCTTGTCGGCGCGCGGAAAACTGCGCGCCCCCGTCTGCACGCGGCCCGATTCGCCGATGCCCCAGGTCAACTCGGTGACGTCGAAATAGCCGTAGCCGTTGAACGTCACGGTGGCGGTCGCGCCATTATCGAATTCGAGCAGCGCCGAAAAATGGCCTTCCGTGTCGAAATGCCTGTCGGCGCGCCCCGACACGCCGCGCACGTTGTCGACCATGCCGCCGCCGATGAAACGCACGATGTCGATGATATGCGGCCCCTGCCGGTAGACGATGCCGCCGCCCTTTGTGGTGTCCAGTTCGGGCGCAAGGCGCGGACGCTGAAGCCAATCGTTGAAATTGGCCGCATGAATCTGCACGACGCGGCCGAGACGGCCGGACTTGATGACCTTGCGGATCGCCTTCATCGGCGCCTGATAGATCTTCGAATGGCCCTGCAGGTAGTGAACGCCGGCGTCCTCGCAGGCGCGGATCATGCGGTCGCACTGCTGCAACGTCACCGCCATCGGCTTTTCGCAGATGACATGCTTGCCCGCCCGGGCGGCGGTGATGGTGTGCTCCATGTGCAGGGTATTGGGCGTGGAAATCCACACCGCATCGACATCGTCGCGCGCGCACAGCTCGCGCACCGAGGCATAAGCGGGCCGGCCATAGCGGTCGGTGAAACCCTTGCGCGCCTCGGCGCTGGTATCGGCGCCGCCCGCAAGCAGGTAAGGCGCCCCCGGGCGGAAGGCGGGCAGCACCTGCGAAGACGCCACGCCCAACCCGGCAACGCCCACCCGCAGCTGCTTTTTCGCCTTCCCGGCCATATCAAGCCCCCGAAAGATCGGCGTAGTAGCGCCAGGTCGAATTCATGTGGACGGCACCCTTTGATTCGCCGCGATTGCGGCGGCGCTGAAACTCGGCGATGTCCTCGTCCGAGATCGGCTTTGGCGTGCCCAGCTGGTGAGCGCGAAAATTCATTTCGGCCAGCTCGTTGAGGCGAATCGCCGTCACCGTCGCTTCCTCGACACTGGCGCCCGCCGTGGTGATGCCGTGGCCGCGCATCAGGCAGACGTTCTTGTCGCCCATGGCGGCGCCGAATTCCTTGGCCAGTTCGAAATTGGTGATGGTGATCGAACGCCCGTAGGTCGGAATGCCCTTGAGCAGAAGATCTAGGCTGCCCGGATCGTAGCCGCCGTAGATCGGCTGCAGGGGCATCTCGCAGATGGTGAACAGCACCACCGTCGGCGGGTGGATATGAACGACGCTCTGTACCTCGGGCCGGGTGCGGTACAGGTGTGCATGCAGATAGACCTCCGACGGCGCGGCAAGGCCGTCGGCCCCGTCCACCTTCTTGCCGTCGAGATCGACCATGATGACCTGTTCGGCCGTGGTGTACCGCACGCCGATCTCGTCGCGCCCCCGGGCGCGGATCAGGACATGCTTGCCATCCGGAGAGCGCTGGCTGACATGGCCGGTCGCCGCCTTGGTCAGGCCAAGGCCGCCCAGCATGCGGCAGGATTTTGCGACGAGTTCGCGCGCGTCGCTGTGCGCGTCGGTTGGCGCCATATTCCAGTTCTCCCTGCGGGCCGGATTGGTTCCGGTCCCGATCATTCTTGTGCGGCCAATAGCTTAGCCACTGTCAGGGTAATTGATTAGCCCCCCCTGCGCGAACACTGATTTTATTTGTCTGAAGGCCATTCTGATTTTTGCACAAGACATTTGCACAAGACTCCGGCCGGACCCGCGGGGGCCCAGCCGTTGCCCTGAATCTCAATATGTTAGGCGGCAGCTAACTGCGGTGGGCCGGATAAACCTCGTCGGCCATGCGCCGGGTCATCCGCCATTCCGCCCCGCCATAGGGTTTGTTGCCGGCGCGCTGGCGGTTCTGGCCGCGGGTGTGATCCTTGACGGCGTCGGGAATCTCGTTGATTTCGACGCCGGTCTGGAGCGTGCGCTCGTACAATTCACAGGCGTAGATCAGCCGGCGCATGTAGGTGAAGGCTTCGCCGATTTCGCGGCCCACGGTCAAAAGCCCGTGGTTGCGCATGATCAGCGCCTTGCGGTCGCCAAGATCGTTGATGATGCGCGGCGCTTCGTCCTTGGCCCGCGCGTAGCCCTCGAAATCATGGTAGCCGATCTCGCCCCAGAGGATGCATCCGGTCTGGTCGATGATCTTGAGCCCGCCCTTGAGCGCCGACACCACGACGCCGGTTGTCGGGTGGGTGTGGCAGACGCACGCGACATCGCGCTTCTTGTCGAGGATGGCGCTGTGGAAATTGAGCCCGGCAGGGGCGAGGGTCGCCTCCGACTCGCTGACGATATTGCCCTTGAAATCGGCCTTCACCAGGCAGGACGCGGTGATCTCATGCCAGCCGAGACCGTGCGGGTTCATCAGGAAATAATCCGGCTGGTCGGGAACGCGCGCGGTGATGTGGTTGACGAGGCGATCGTTCCAGCCGAGGTGATGGGCCATGCGGAAGGCGGCGGCAAGCTCCGCCCGCGTTTCCCATTCCACCGCGCTGACCGACTGCTTCACCGACTTGCGACGTAGCGACTGGCGGCGCGCCGGCTTGCGCTTGGCAGCCTTCTTCGCTTTCGACTTTTTCACGGCCTTGGCCATGATGAATTCCTCCCGTGGAAAATATTGGTCCGCATATTATATGAACCCGGCCCGGCGCGGATGGCCTTTCAGGTCATTCGCGCTTCGGTACTGCGGGCGGGTCCGGGGCGTCGGGCGGGTCCGGTGTCTCGATGCGGCGCAAGGTCGGGAACTTCCACATCCAGACCCCGACCACCGCCAGCACCACGACGCCGCCCACGACGGCCGAGCCCACCGCACCGATCCACGCCGCCACCACGCCCGATTCGAACTGGCCAAGCTGGCCGCCGACATGCACCGACAGGCCCGACACGGCCGCGACGCGTCCGCGCATGTCGTCGGGAATGCGCAGCTGGATAATGGTCTGGCGCAGGACCTGGCCGAGCATGTCGCCCGCGCCGATGCCGCACATGCAGATCATCGACAGGATGAAGTTCGTCGAAAACCCGAACAGGATGGTGAACACGCCGTAGGTCGCTACACCAAGGAACACGAGCCTTCCCGCCGCCCGCGTCACCGGCCAGCGCGCGAGAACCACCGCCATCACCAGCGCGCCGATGGCGGGGCCCGAGCGCAGCAGGCCGAGGCCCCAGGGCCCCGTATGGAGGATATCCTTGGCGAAAATCGGCAGCAGCGCCGCGACGCCGCCGAAGAACGTCGCCATCAGGTCAAGTGTCAGCAGGCCGAGCAGGATGGGGTTGCCCCGGATGAGCCGCAGCCCGGCGAACACCGTGCCCCAGTTGCGGTCGCGCTTGGCGGCGGCCTCGGCGAAGGGCGGCGGGGGCAGCAGCAGGGCGCACCAGCCCGCAAGTGCCACCAGCCCAAGGCAGACGCCAAAATCGACGCTCGCACCGAAGATGTAGATGAACCCGCCAAGCGACGGCCCGACCAGAACCGAAAGCTTCTGGGCCGACGTAGAGAGCGCGATGGCGCGCGCCAGCACGTCGCGCCCGACCATGCTCGGCAGGAGGGCCTGCAGGGCTGGCGCTTCATAGGCCCGCGCCGTCGCGGAAACAAGCAGCAGCCCGTAGAAAAGCGCCAGCGGCGGCTGCGGCACGTTGACAAGAACGAGAAATCCCATCGGCGTCAGCAGTTCGACGGCGAAACAGACGCGCAGGATTTTCCGCCGGTCGACGCGATCGGCCACCTGCCCCGCATGCAGCGCCAGCAAAAGCGCCGGCATGAACTGGACGAGTCCGATCAGGCCGAGATCAAGCGCGCTGCCGGTCAGGTCATAAATGTACCAGCCGACAACGACACCGAGCATCAGGTTGGCGGTCTGGGACGCGAAGCGGATGGTAAAGACGAGCCGGAACGGGCCGTGCCGGAACAGGTCGAGAGCGCGTTCGCGGGGTTTGTCGGGGGCTGCCGTCATCGGTGCTCCCCCGCCGTCATTCGCCGTGCAGGCGCAGCGCCTTTACCCGCCAGAGTGCGATCGCCAGCGCCGCGCAGACGACGAGCAGCAGCGCGCTCATCGTGAAGAAGCCCGTCATGATGCCGAAGCGTTCGACGATGAAGCCCATCAGGATCGGCGTGATGATCGACGACAGGCGGTTGTTGGTGACGCGCAGGCCCACGATGGACCCCTGAAGATCCCGCGATACCGATCGTGCCTGCATCGAAAACATCAGCGGTTGCACGATGCCTTCGAAGGTGCGGCGCAGCGCATGGGCCGCCGCCAGGAACACGAACACGCCGCCCATGAAGGGCGTTGCACCCAGAAGCGCGATGGAAATGGCGGTGAACCCCACCATCAGCCAGGGGATCGGAAGCCTGCGGGCGAACCAGCCCGAAGCGAGGGAACCGAATCCGTTGAGGATTTCGGCTACCGAAAACAGCATTCCGATCATGGTCCCGGCGAATTCGAGATCGCGCAGGTAGACGATGAAGAACGAGTTTTCGACGCCGTTGGTCGCATGGCGCAAGAAGGAAATGGCAAGGGTGAAAGCCACCGCCGGAATGACGATAAGGCCAATGGACCCCGTGTAGTCCTTGAGCCGGGGCAGGACGTCGCGCCAGTCGAAGGACTGGGGTGCCTTTTCGCCAAGCGTCGCCTGCGGAATTTGCCAGACCGCATAGAACAGGAAGGCGCTCCACACGCCGACACTGAGAAAACAGACCGTCGGCCCGGCAAAATCCCACAAGAGCCCCATGACCAGCGGCGCCACCACGTTGCCGATGCGCGCGAAAAAGCTGAAGCGCCCGATGCCGCCGGGATCGCCGCGGGCCACCCGCGCGATGATGGTCTGCGCCCCGATCCAGGCCATGTTGCCGCCGAAGCCGATCAGCATCTGCAAGCCGACCATGAACGGGAACCAAGGCAGGGCCGGGTAAAGCGCCGCCACGCCGCCGGTGACGACGGCGAAGAACAGCATCACCCGGCGCGTACCGATGCGGTCCATCATCGCCCCGCCGTGGATGGCGAGGAAGAAGGTCAGCAGCGACTTGGCGCCGACCAGGATGCCGATACCCGCGGCCGGAACGCCCTGATGGACCGCCCACAGCGGCACCACCATGGTCAGCATTTCTGCCTGGCCCATGCTGAACAGGCCGATCCCGTAGGAAGCGGCCAGGGTGCGCCGGTCGGGCGGTGGCAATGATGAAAGCGTATCGGTCACGCGGTGCCGTGCCGGTTATCGATGGGACAGTCGGGAAGGTGGCGGCCAACATAGCGCGCAGCGCGGCACCGTCAAGGAGCGGGCACCGCAGGGCGCACATGGCGCTAGACCACGGCGATGAATTCAAGCTGGATCAGCATGTTCTTGCCGGGCAGGTCGGTGGCGATGGTGTGACGCACCGGGCGGTCGTTTTCGTCCGGAAACATCTTGAGCCATTCACGGTTGACCAGCTCGCGATCCTTGCGGTCGGTCAGGTAGACCACGACCTTGGCAATATCGCCGACAGTGCCGCCGCCGGTTTCCACGATCCGGCGCATGTTCTCGAACGCCTGGGCGATCTGCTCGCCCGCATCCTCGGCACGAGATTCAGTCGCCGGGTTTTCGCCGCTGATGGCCGACGAAAAGATCATGTTCCCTACCCTGACGGCGGTCGGAAAGGGTTGCGGGTGGGACGGAATATCCTTGCCGGCGATGGCCTGTCTCTTGCCCATGAAGCGTTCTCCTGATGACACGATTTATATTTCGATGATGCCTTCAAGCAGCCCACCGAGCCATGACGAAGGCCAATAGACATGCATGATCTGCACATAGACGCCGTAAATGAAGCCGGCAACCAGCGCCGTCAACAACAGCGAGATCGGCCAGCCGCCGCCATGCGCCCTGCAGTAGAGAAGGACGAAAGCAGTCAGCGCAACCGGCAGGCCGACGATGGGCACCATGACGACGAGACCGACCAGCCATGCCCAGGTTTCCCCCGTCGCGCGCGCCCCCAGCGAGGGATCTTCGGTTTCGATCGATGGCGTCTCGTACGTCGGGCGTGGGGTATCCTTATCCGTGCGCGGTTTGCGCAGATCAACGATGAGCTGGGCGAGCGCCAGCCCCGCCCCGCAGACACCCAGAACCAGAACGATGATGGAGGCGCGCAACGGCCATTCCGAAGCCGTCACCAGCGCGCCGAGGAACACCAGAAGGATGAAAAGCGTGAAGAGATTGCGTCCCGAAAGTATCGCGCTCATGCCGCGGCCCTCCTCGCCCGCGCGTCCCGCCAGACGGGATAGGCGAAGGTTCCGATGATCAGCAGGCCCAGCGCGATGACGCCCGGATGCAGCAGCCAGCCCATGTCATAGCGGGCGACCGACAGCCACAGGTAAAGCTCCATCTTCGGCCCGAGGATGACGCCGAGGACGAAGGGTGCGCGCGGCCAGCCGTATTTCTTCATGATGAAGCCCATGACGGAAAGCGCCAGCAGGGTGAAGATGTCCTCGATCGCGAAATTGGCGGCGAAGGCGCTGAGCAGGCTGAGCGCCACGATCAGCGGCACAAGGATATGGAACGACAGAACGCAGATCTGCGCGGCGGGCCTGATGAAGACCCAGCACAGGATCGAGGCCAGCACCTGCGACAGTACCAGTGCCCAGATAATGGCAAAGACCGAATCGAGCTGGGTATTGATGATGTCGGGACCGGGCTTGAGACCGACGGCGACGAAGCCGATCAGCAGCAGCGCTGCCGACGAGCCGCCGGGAATGCCGAAGAACAGCGTCGGGATGAGATCGCCGCCTTCCTTGGCGTTGTTCGAGCTTTCCGGCGCGATCACCCCGCGCACGTCGCCGGTGCCGAAAGTCTCCGGGTTTTTCTCCGTCTGGCGCGCATGGGCATAGGCGAACCAGTCGGCAACCGACGATCCCAGTCCCGGCAGAATGCCGACCCAGACGCCGACCAGCGAGCAGCGGATCACCAGCTTCCAGTGGATGAAGGTATCCTTGATGCCCTGCCAGATGCCGGTTTCGCCGAGCGGCGTCAGTTCCGCGACCTTGCCCCGCCGCGTCGCCATGGCGATCACCTCGGGAATGGCGAAGACGCTGAGTGACACCAGCACGATGCTGATGCCGTTCCACAGGTAGGGCTCGCCGATGTCGAAGCGGATGACGCCGGATTTTTCGTCCTGACCGATAGTCGAGACGAGGACGCCGAGGATGCCCGCTGTCAGGCCCTTGATCGGCGCGCCCGCGCTCAGGATGCCGACCATGCTGATGCCCCAGATCGTGAACATGAACAGTTCGGGCGAGCCGAAACTGCGGATCAGCGGCTTCAGGATGGGCACCGAGGCGAACAGGAAGAAGGCGCCGATGATGCCGCCCAGCATCGAGGCCATGAAGGACGCGCTCAGGGCGCGCTTCGCCTCTCCGCGCCTTGCCATTGGATAGCCGTCGAGGATCGTCGCCTGCGATCCCGATCCGCCGGGCACGGCGACAAGCACCGAGGTAAAGGTATTGCCGGTATTGCCGACCGAGGCGACGCCGATCAGGAATGCGATCGCGTTGATCGGCGTCATCAGCATGGCAAAAGGCAGCAGCACCGCGAGCTGGGCCGGACCGCCGACCCCGGGCAAGGCACCGCCCCACAGCCCCAGCGCCACCCCGAGCACGAGCCAGCCGAGCGGCACAGGCTGCATCAGTTGAGTGAGCCCCTGAACCGCAGCTTCAAACATTTTTCTTGTCCTTTTTTGCCCGGCTCGGGAAGCGGCCGGTTATTTCTTGCCGGTTATTTCTTGGATGTAATTTGCGGCAACCCGTATTTCTGGCGCAGCGTGCGAATGGTGGCGATGACATCATCTGGAATATGCAGCGCCGCTTCTATGCGTTCGTATGTCTCTTGCCCGTTGACCGGCGTCGCGCCCTCGCCCAATTGGTCCGCCGCCGCCTTGGCGAAGGCGGGGCTGCGCATCGTCGCCATGAAGGACTCGCGCAGGGTCTTCAACTGCTCGGGCTTGCTCTTCGGCGGCAGGGCAAAATACTTGTCGACCGCCCCCGCGCCCCAGGACCGGTAGGCCTTCCACAGGAGGCCGGTCGGCTTCTTGGCGCCGAGAACGGCTTCCAGGGTCGGCACGTTCTTGAAGTCGGGCCGCGCCACTTCGGAAAGCAGCGCCATGGTGTGACCCTCCTTGACGAAACGTTCGATGATGTCGGCGGTGCCCGAACCGAACATGTCCACTTCGCCCCGCTCGTAGGCGAGGTAAATCTGGTTCGAACTGGGATAACCGAGCACGAACTTGATGTTCCAGCCGAGCGCCTCGCCGCCAAGGACGGCGATGGCGTCCTGCTCGCGATCGGTCGAGACCGATCCGATGGTCACAGGCGGCTTCGACTTGTCATAAAGACGCTCATGGGCCGACTTGCGCAGGATCATGATGCTGGGGCCGCGATCGACTGAACCGACGATCCCCCAATCGAGCGGGTTGTAGCGCACCCCCTTGGCCTTGCGGGCAACGGGGCCAAGAGAACCGGCGCCCGCGAACACCGCCACCGTCAGCCCGTCGGGCCGCGTCGAATGCTGCAGCTCGTTGGCGGCGGAAACCTGCACGCCCTTGTTGCGGACGACCACCTTGGGCTTGCCGGGGATGTGATCGCCCCAGTAGCGCGCCACCACGCGCGCGGTCGTATCGGTGCCGCCGCCCGCCTTCGAGGCGACCACCACCGTGAACACCTTGCCCTTATAGTAGTCTTGGGCGGCTGCCCCGGTCGCGGCAGATGACGCCGCCATTGCCACAACAGCCAGTACGCGGACGCACGTCCGCCCGATAAAATGTCTCCGCCGATCCACCTTTTCCTCCCGGAAAATAGCCATGATGCGCCCGCAATCGGGTCCCCGCAGGCGCCGCGGGGAAAAATCAGGCCGCGCCGCGTTCTTCTTCGGGGCGGTCGAGGCCGATACGCTCATTAATGACGCCAAGCGTAATGATGGGCTTTTCCTGCGCCGCGGGCGCGACACCCATCGGCGTGCCGCCCTTGCGCACGGTTTCGATCTGTTCCTTCAACATGCGCCGGTAGATGACGACGCCCTTGTCGGCGGTGCCGAGTTGTTCGCGCGAGCGGTCCATGACGGCGCCCTGGGTTTCCCACGCCATGACGTCCTGGGCGGGCACGTCGGTCATCCTGTAGCCGCCTTCGCCGTCGCGGAAATCGTAGTACTCCATCGGCGTATCGGCGTCGTTGGGCGTGTGGAAATCGGGGCGCGGTTCGAAATTGGCGATGAAAATCTGGGTGTGCGTATCGTCCATCGGCACGCGGAATTGCAGGTTATGGCGCATGCGCTTGGTGCCGCGCACATGGGCGACATGACGCAGGGTATTGGGGAACAGCAGCGGGTGCTGGTCCACCTGCCCGGCCGTGCCCGTCTTGCTGGTCGTCGTCGTGCGCTTCTTCATGATGCCGTATTCGAAGGGAATGAAGTCGTGCTCTTCAGAATAGTGATCGACGACATCGGCAAGATGCGCCGACGACCCGTGCAGCCAGTAGAGGTGCGAGGGATCGACGGAGTTCTCCATCGCCTGCACCCAGTTGCAGTTGAGAACCGCGAACTTGCGGATCCAGC
>JAURLI010000064.1 GCA_030831315.1 Alphaproteobacteria bacterium | reverse complement strand
CCTGCGGCCGGTTTTGTCGATCCGAAGGGTGCGCTGATCATCGGCATCGTCGCCGGCATCGTGTGCTTCTTCGCGGCAACCACGGTCAAGCGGATGCTGGGATACGACGACTCGCTCGATGCCTTCGGCGTGCACGCGGTTGGCGGCATCGTCGGCGCCCTGCTGACCGGCGTCTTCGCGGTGAAGGCAATCGGCGGCACGGCCGGCATGCTCGAGGGCAACGTTGCCCAGCTCTGGCTGCAGACCAAGGGCATCCTGTGGACCGTCGTCTACGGCGGCGTGGTGTCGTTCATCCTGTTCAAGGTGATCGACCTGGTGATCGGCCTGCGTGTGGCTGAGGACCAGGAGCGCGAAGGCCTCGACCAGGCGCTGCACGGCGAAAGCGTCCAGTAACCCACCGCAGTTCCGGCCCCGCGCTGACCCCCAAGGGGCGCGGGGCCGGGTCCCCGGGGGACTTTTCCCCCTCCTTCGCAAGACTGGCCCGGAAGGCTTCCCCTTCCGGGCCTTTTTTGCTGCCCGAATCTTGAGCAATTTTGCGTGGCAGAGCCAGCCGCGAGACGGCGATATCATTATAAATAGCTGTTTTATCAAGTTTTTTTGTTTCGGCACGGGGCTTGTAATGGGAAGAGCCATAAAGGTGCCGTCAGAATGGCGCGCCGAGTAACGTTGCGATAGTGCAACGATGCGAAGACGTCGAATGGCTGGGGAGCAGACAGGACCATGAAATACATCATCGCGATCATCAAACCGTTCATGCTCGACCCTGTGCGCGAGGCCCTGACCGACCTGGGTGTCCAGGGCATGACCGTCAGCGAGGTCAAGGGATTCGGCCGCCAGAAGGGCCACACCGAGATCTACAGGGGGGCTGAATATTCCATCGATTTTCTGCCCAAGACGAAAATCGAACTGGCCGTCGCCGACGAGATCGAAGACCGGGTCGTCGAAACACTGCAAAAGGCGGCACGCACGGAAAAGATCGGTGACGGCAAGGTTTTCGTCCTCGATCTCAAGGAAGCGGTACGCATCCGCACCGGCGAGACCGGCGGCGAGGCCCTCTAACTGCTCAAAAATTGAACATAACAACCGGGTAGCCCAATTTCCGGGCGAGGTATCGTGCCTTCATCTAAGGCACCCAAGCCTCCAGCAACCCGCAATGCGAAGTGAAAGGACAAGAAAACATGTCACTCGGAGCCTTCAAGCGGCTGCTGCCGGCAACACTATTCGGGGTCCTGTGCCTGATCGCACCTGAGGCCTTCGCCCAGACGGCCGCGGCCAAACTGGACGGGGCCAACACCGCGTGGATCCTGACCTCGACCGCGCTGGTTCTCCTGATGACCCTGCCGGGCCTTGCCCTGTTCTACGGTGGTCTCGTGCGCGCCCAGAACGTGCTCAGCGTGCTGATGCACTGTTTCGCCATTGCCTGCATCGTTTCAGTGCTTTGGCTGGTCGCGGGCTACAGCCTCGCTTTCGGCGACGGCGGCAGCGTCAACAAGTGGATCGGCGGCCTGTCCAAGGCATTTCTGGGCGGCGTCGGCACCGGGGCGCTGAGCGGGACATTGCCCGAGACCGTATTCTTCATGTTCCAGATGACCTTCGCCATCATCACGCCGGCGCTGGTTGTTGGTGCTTATGTCGAGCGCATCAAGTTCGGCGCCGTCGTTCTGTTCACCGTCCTGTGGCTGATGCTCGTCTACGTTCCGGTCGCGCACTGGGTCTGGGGTGGCGGCTGGCTCGGCGCGATGGGCGTACAGGATTTCGCCGGCGGTCTTGTCGTGCATGTCACGTGCGGCACGGCAGCCTTCATCGTCGCCCGCGAGCTTGGACCCCGCCGCGGTTTCCCGCGCGAAGTACAGCCGCCACACGCACCGGGCCTCGTCATGATGGGTGCTGCCATGCTGTGGGTCGGCTGGTACGGCTTCAACGGCGGCTCGGCACTGGCTGCCGACGGCGCTGCAGGCATGGCGATCACCGTCACCCATATTTCGGCCGCGACTGCTGCCGTCACATGGATGACCATCGAATGGACGCGCCACGGCAAACCGACCCTTGTCGGCATTACCACCGGCGCGATCGCGGGCCTTGCCACCATCACGCCGGCTTCAGGTTTCGTCGGCCCGGTCGGTGCCATCGTGTTCGGCATCGTCGCCGCCCTCATCTGTTATGGCGCGGTCGGCCTGGTGAAGTTCAAGTTGAAGGTCGATGATTCGCTCGACGTGCTCGCGGTCCATGGCGTCGGCGGCGCTACGGGTACGCTGTTGACCGCCGTGTTCGGTGCAACGGCGTTCGGAGGCCTCGGCCTGTCGAAGTTGTCCATTGCCGGACAGCTCGGCGTGCAGGCGATTGGCGTCGTCGCGGTACTCGGTTTCACCGCCGTCGTCACGCTGATCATCTGCAAGGTGATCAAGGCCGTGTGCGGCCTGCGCGTGGAAGACGAAGTGGAGATCGAAGGTCTCGACATCCGCTCCCACGGCGAACGCGCCTACCTGATCCGCTAGTTGACGCGGAATGCAGAAAGGGCGGCGCCTGGCGCCGCCCTTTTTCATGCCGGACTCAGGCCGCGCGATTAAACAGCACGGCGGCGTTGCCGCCCAGTATGCGGTCCTGATCGGCCGGGGACAGGCCCGGGATGGCGCGCAGGTCCGTGACCGTATGCGGCCAGGTGGCGATGGGATCGCCATGATCGAAATCGGAACCGATGATGATGCGGTGGTTCTTCCACTGGCGCGCGGTATCGGCAAGGTAGGGTTCGTAGGAGATCGCCGACACGAAAAAGCGGTCGAAATATTCCGACGGCTTGCGTTGCAGCGTCATGCCGGTCTTCTTCTGCCACTCGGCGAAGGAACGATGCTTCACTTCATTGTCGAGCTGGGTCATCAGGAACGGCACCCAACCGCAGCCGCCTTCGAAGAAACCGAAATTGACGTTGGGAAACCTGTCCATGACGCCGGAAAACACCAGCCTCGTCGCCGTATGCATGTAGGTCATAGGGAAGCCTATGGCGGTGGACAGAAACCGCATCGGCTCGAAGCGGTCGCCGCCGATCAGCCACGGATGCGCGACCTGTGATTCGAAGGCGCGCGCCGCGGGATGCACGAGAATAGGCAGGCGATAGTGATCTGCAACTTCAAGCAGCGGCCACATTGATTCGTCATCGAGGTCGCGATTGCCGAAACCGCCCGTCAGCTTGAGAGCGCGGATGCCGAGATCTTCGACGGCGCGGGTCAGTTCCTTCACGGCACCCTTCATGTCGGGCAGGTAAACCCATGACACGGGAATGAAACGGTCCTCGCCCTTGACGTCGGCGGCGGCGTAATCGTTGTAGGCGCGCGCCATGGCGCGGCCGAGATCGGGATCGAGTTCGTACAGGAACGGCCGGTTGTCGGGGATCAGGACCTGAATGTCGAAGCCTTCCTGGTCCATCATCTTCTTGCGCTCGTCGAGCTGCCAGCGCGTCGTCTTGAAACGATGGATCAGCTCACCGTCGCGGTAGAAGGCGACGGTACGGTCATCGACCTTTTCAATGTGGCCCTTCGCGGCGTGGGCGACTTCCTTCAGGAAGTCGACGGGCCAGTAATGGGTATCGCAGTCGATGCTCTGCATGGTGTTTCTCCCCGGGGTTTTTGTTCTCTTGGCGCCGATTTTAGAGCGATGCCGGTCGGGTTAAAGGGCTTTTACACAAGATAAGCCAAGAGTATTGTGCGGTTTACGATTTGTACCCACTAGATGTGGGCCGCCGATACAGGATCCCCCGGCCGCGATGCTGAACCCGCGCCTTGACGACCTGATGACCTATCCGTTCGAACGCCTTGCGCGTTTGCTTCTGGGAATTGAGCCGCCCAAGATTATGGCCCCGATTTCGATGTCACTCGGCGAACCGCAACTGGCACCGCCCGCATTTGTCGCCACCGATATGGCGGCGGCGGCGCCCGACTGGGGACGTTATCCGCCGAACCGCGGCACGCCCGGCTTTCGTGGTGCGGTCGCCGACTGGCTGAAGGCGCGCTACGGACTACCCGACGGTTTTATCCAGGGCGATACCAATGTGCTGCCCTGCGCGGGCACGCGCGAGGCGATCTTCATGTTTGCCCTGGCGGTGGTGCCGCCGGCCAAGATCCGTGACGGCAAGGCCCTTCGGCCCGCCGTGCTGATGCCCAACCCCCTCTACCATGTCTATTCGGGCGGCGCGGTCCTCGCCGGGGCCGAACCGATCTACCTGCCGGCCCGTGCCGAAAACCGATTCTTACCGGATTTCAGGGGGTTAAGGGCGGATCTGCTCGACCGCGTGGCACTCGCCTACCTGTGTTCGCCCGCCAATCCCCAGGGCAGCGCCGCGACCATGGAGGATCTTTGTTCCGCAATCGAAATGGCTATCGTCCATGACTTCGTCCTCGCCGTCGATGAATGCTATTCCGAGATTTACGACCGGCAGCCGCCGGTGGGCGCGCTGGAAGCCGCGGCCTCCTTCGGGTCCCGGCGGGAACTCGCGCGCGAGCATATAGTGGTATTCAATTCGTTATCGAAACGATCGAGCGCCCCCGGTCTTCGCTCCGGCTTCGTCGCCGGGGGCGAAAAGGCCATCGCTGCCTTCGCAAAGCTCAGGAATTTCGCCAGTTGCCAGACGCCCCTGCCTATCGTTACGGTAGCGGAACATCTGTGGCGGGACGAAGATCACGTTCGCGCTACGCGAGAGGCCTACCGGGCACGCTTCAACCTTGCCGAACAGATGCTGGAAGGCCGCTACGGTTTCTACCGGCCCGACGGCGGCTTTTTCTTGTGGCTGGACGTCGGCGACGGCGAAGAGGCCGCGAAACGGCTGTGGGCAGAAGCAGGCCTTCGGGTCCTGCCCGGTGCATATCTTTGCCCTGACGAGCCGGAGTTGCAGGCGCCGGGAACGCGCTACATTCGGCTCGCGCTGGTGCATGATCTTGAAACCATCGGCGAGGCGCTCACGCGCCTTCGCCGGGTCCTTAACTGACAGGCAACACGATGGCTCGTACTTCTGCCGATACCGGCAAGACGCCTTTCCTTCCCGCGAGCGTGACGCAGTTCCTGCGCCGCCGTGCGGTGGAACTCGGCGCGCTTTTGCTGATGGCGGCGGGCGCGGCGCTGCTTGCAGCACTTGCCAGCTATTCCTCCGCCGATCCGTCGGGCAACAAGGCGATCGACGGTCCCGTCTCCAACCTCGTGGGACCGGTCGGCGCCAACGTCGCCGATGCGGCGCTGCAGTCGATGGGCCTTGCCGCCGTGCTGCCCGGACTGATGCTGATCTGCTGGGGATATCGCATCCTCGTCCGCAGGGGCGTCAGGCAAGCGTGGCTGCGCATCACCCTGCTGCCGCTGGCACTGGTGGCGATCGCCGCCGGCGCCGCCGGATTCGCGCCGCCCGCGGGCTGGACGCTGCGCGCCGGTCTCGGCGGCTTCCTCGGACAACTGGTGCTGGGTGAGGGCGCCAAGATCGTCGGCGGTTTCGGGCTGACCCTGCCGATCCTGACGCTGGCGCTGCCGCTGTTGCTGATCGGTGTCGTCATCGGCTTCTACCTGCTGGGCTTCACCGGTGCCGAATGGGCGACCGGCGGCCGCTTCGCCTGGGCCGGCGCACGTGCGGGCGGCAGACTGGCGCGCGACGGTTCGGCACGCGGGCTTGCCGCGGGGCGCGATCTTGCCGACAGCGCGCGCCGCCATCTGCGTGGGCGCAAGGCCCGTATCGAGCCGCGCATCGAACGTGCACCGAAGCCTGCGAAAGAAGAACCCAGTCTGCGGCCCGGCCCGGCGCAAACGGAAGCGACGGCCAAACCCGCACCTGCTCCGGCAGTGGACGAAGATGAAGATGATGACGAAGGCATCGACATCGCGCCGCGCACTGCACGTGTCACCCAGAGCAAGAAGGCAGGGGCGCGCCGGCAGACGACCCTGAACCTCGTTCCCGACGAGGATTTCGCGCTGCCGCCGCTCGATCTTCTCGAACTGCCGCCCGAGCTCGAGGAAGATCCCACCACCACGAAGGAAGCGCTGGAAGCCAACGCCAAGCTGCTGATCAGCGTCTTGCGGGACTTCGGCGTCGAGGGCGAAATCCTGAAAGTACGACCGGGCCCGGTCGTCACCCTGTACGAACTGGAACCCGCACCGGGCATCAAGTCTTCGCGCGTCATCGGCCTGGCCGATGACATCGCGCGCTCAATGAGTGCCGTCAGCGTGCGCATCGCCGTGGTGCCGGGGCGTAACGTGATCGGTATCGAACTGCCGAACGCGCGCCGCGAAACGGTTTACCTGCGCGAGCTGCTGGCGTCCGAAGCCTACGAACGCACGGCGTCGAAACTGACGCTGGCGCTCGGCAAGGACATCGGCGGCGCGCCGATCATGGCCGACCTCTCGCGCATGCCGCACCTTTTGATCGCGGGCACCACAGGTTCGGGCAAATCGGTGGCGATCAACACCATGATCCTGTCGCTGCTTTATCGCCTGACGCCCGACGAATGCCGCTTCATCATGATCGATCCGAAGATGCTGGAACTGTCCGTCTACGACGACATCCCGCATCTGCTGGCACCGGTGGTGACGGAACCGGGCAAGGCGGTCGTCGCGCTGCGCTGGACCGTGAAGGAAATGGAGCGGCGCTACCGCTGCATGTCGGAACTCGGCGTGCGAAACGTCCTCGGCTACAACCAGCGTCTGGCGGAAGCACGCAAAAAGGGACAGGAACTGACCCGTCGCGTGCAGACCGGTTTCGATCCCGAGACCGGCAAGCCGGTGATCGAGGAACAGGCGCTCGATCTTTCGCCGCTGCCGTTCATCGTCGTCGTCGTCGACGAAATGGCCGACCTGATGATGGTCGCGGGCAAGGACATCGAAGCCGCCGTACAGCGCCTGGCGCAGATGGCACGCGCCGCCGGCATTCATATCATCATGGCGACGCAACGCCCGTCGGTTGACGTCATCACCGGCACGATCAAGGCCAACTTCCCGACCCGCGTGTCGTTCCAGGTCACGTCGAAGATCGACAGCCGCACGATCCTGGGCGAGCAGGGCGCCGAACAGCTGCTGGGCCAGGGCGACATGCTGTACATGATGGGGGGCGGGCGCATCATGCGCGTGCACGGGCCTTTCGTGTCAGACGGCGAGGTGGAGCGGATCGTCGATGCGCTGAAGGAACAAGGCGAACCCGTCTATGTCGACTCCGTCACTCAGGATGAAAATGAAGGCTTCGGTATCGGCGGCAATACCGATTCGGGCGATGCGCTCTACGATCAGGCGATCGCACTGGTCCTGCGCGAACGCAAGGCATCGACCAGCTTCATCCAGCGCCATCTGCAGATCGGTTACAACCGTGCGGCGCGGCTGATGGACCAGCTCGAGGCCGACGGCATCGTCACGGCCGCCAACCACGTCGGCAAGCGGGAGGTGCTGGGCCCGCCCGGCAACTGACGACTGTTTGCAATTGCCTTATTTCCGGCGCTGCCGGATGCGATAGTGATGCCATGAACGATTTTGTTTCACCGACCCGCAGGGGGTTCATCGCCGCGACCGGCGCCGCCGCGCTCGCGCTCGCCTTGCCGGACCATGCGCGCGGCGCAACCGACCGCGCGGCGCAGATTTCGCGCATCGAGACCTACCTCAACTCGATCACGACGATGAAGGCGGGCTTCATGCAGGTCGCATCCACCGGCGAGGTTGCCCAGGGCACCTTCTACATGCGCCGGCCGGGCAAGCTGCGCATCGACTACGTACCGCCGACGCCCGTGCTGATCGTCGCCGATGGCCATCGCCTGATCTACTACGACAAGGACCTCAAGACCGCCAACATGGCGCCCATCGAGGATACGCTGGCGGGTCTGCTCGTGCGCCCCAACATCCGGTTCGCCGGTGATGTCGCAGTCAGCGATTTTCGCCATGACCGCGGCACCGTGCAGGTGACGCTTTCGCGCGCCAAGGAGCCCGAGGCGGGCAGCCTGACGCTGGTCTTCAATGACAACCCGATGCGCCTGCGCCTGTGGATCGTGACCGATGCCCACGGCACCTCGACGCGCGTCGCACTGAACGAACCCGAGTTCGGCGTCAGGCTCGCCGACGAGCTGTTCGAGCAACCCCCCGAGGCCGAGTAGCCCGATAGGGGTCCGAATCACCTCACCGAATCAAGAAATTGCGGTCGCGCCCCGGTATTTCACCCAAGGGATTGCAAAATCGCCGGGCCATTCCTATCTCAATTCCAAGGCGGGGCCGCCAAGGTCCCTGCTTCAGGGCGATGCTTCCCCCTTGCGTCGCCCGGGGTCCGGACACGGGCCTGCGGCGCCCGGCCGATCCCCCCTCGGGCCGGGCGCCGCGCTCCGCCTCTGCAATCGTTCAGCGCGCGGGCAGCGATGCCCGCGCGCTTTGCGTCCGGGCCCGAAGCCGATAAGTTAGCCGCGATCAACCGTCCACGACCTCAAGGATCCGGCATGGCCGAACATGCCTTCGCGGCACCCGCCGCCGTCACCATTCCCATCATTGGCGACAGCCGCGTCTATCCCGTGCGCAACGTCTATGGCGTCACCCGCAATTACGATCCGGGCGGCGAGATTCGCGCGCGCGCCGAACGCCCCCTGCCCGCCATCTTCGCCAAGTCGCCGCACTGGGTCGTTTCGCCCGGCGGGACTGTGCCTTATCCATCGGCAACCATGCGACTTGAACCCGAGATCGAAATGATCATCGCCATCGGCGCCGAAGCGCGCGGCGTATCCGTGGCCAAGGCGCTCGATGCGGTGTTCGGCTATGCGGTCAGTCTCGACCTCACCCGGCGCGACCTGCAGGCTGATGCCCGCACCCGGCGCGACCCCCTCGACGTCGCCAAATGGTTCGAGGGCGCAACACCCGTATCCGCCCTGGCGCGCGCCGCCGACATCGGCCATCCCCGCGCCGGCGCGATCACCCTCGACGTCAATGGCGGCCGCGTGCAGACCGGCGATCTTGCCGACATGATCTGGCAGGTCGGCGAAATCGTCGCCATGCTGTCCTATCATTTCCCGCTGCATCCGGGCGATCTGGTCTTTACCGGCACGCCGCCCGGTGAAATTGCCCTCAACCCCGGCGACCGGCTGCACGGCGCCATCGACGGCGTCGGCACCCTCGATATCACCATCGGCAAGGAAATCTAGATGGCGCTGTCGATCGCGACCTGGAACATCAATTCGGTGCGCCTGCGCATCGGACTGGTCGAACGCTTTCTGGGCGAGAACGCGCCGGACATCCTGTGCCTGCAGGAAACCAAGGCAATGCTCGACGTCTTTCCTTTCGATGCCCTGAAGAGCTTCGGCTACAAGCACATTCATGCCGCCGGCATGAAGGGTTACAACGGCGTTGCCATCGTTTCGAAAAAACCGTTCGCACGCACCGACGTCAAACACTGGTGCGGCAAGGAGGACGCGCGTCATGTCTGGGTGACGCTGAAAGACGGCGTCGAGGTTCACAATTTTTATGTTCCCGCGGGCGGCGACATTCCCGATCTGAAACAGAACGAGAAATTTGCCCACAAGCTGCGCTTTCTAGACGAAGTGACGACTTGGTTCGCCGCGCGCAAGGCAGCCGCGAACAAGTTCGTGCTGGTCGGCGATCTCAATATCGCGCCGCTTGAAACAGACGTGTGGTCGCACAAGGCTCTGGTCAATGTCGTCAGTCACACGCCTATTGAGGTCGAACGCCTTGCCCGCATGCAGCGTTCCCACGACTGGGTCGATGCCGTACGCCAGGTGTTTGGCGACGACAAGACGCTCTATTCATGGTGGAGCTACCGCGCCGCCGACTGGGACGCGGCCGACAAGGGGCGGCGCCTTGATCATGTCTGGGTGACGCCTGCGCTGGCGCCGCGGGTGCGTGATGCCGCGATCCTTCGCGAAGCGCGCGGCTGGCAGCAGACATCCGACCACGTGCCCGTCGTCGTGCGGTTGAAGTAGCCCGCCATGTCTCAAGCCATTGCCCTCTATACCCCCGAAGCGCCACCCGCGCTGATGGAGCCATTCGGTCCCGCCGCCCTTGCACGCAACATGGTGACCGCGCTCCGGCGCGCGAATTTCGACGTGCTGATGGCCGCGCGCTTCATGCCGGGCCACGGCTTCGACAATGAGCGCGGTGCACGCCTGTGCACAGTGGGGGCAGGCCTCGCGGCACGCCTTGCGCGCCGCATCGCCAAGCGCCCGCCCGAAGGGCGGCCCGCGGCATTCCTGACGCTGCGCATCAACGGCGGTGCGCCGGATCTGATCGCGCCTGTTGTCGCGCGCGCCTGCAACATTCCCTATGTGCAAATCCGCGCCGGAGCCGCCGAAACCGATCCCCATTTTGAGATCGGCCAGCGCCCGATCGCCATGGGTGAGGGAGCGCAGACCGAGTTCCCGCTCTTCATCGACGAAACCCCCTTCAGCATGGCCGTGCCCGATGCCATGCGCCCGTCTTACCGGGCGATGATTGGCGGCGGCTACGGGCTCGACCCAGCGCTGCCGTGGATCATCGCGCCTGCGATGATGCGCACCGAAAAGCTCGACAGTTTTCGGCTGCTGGCGGCAGCCCTGACCAAGGTCATCGACCGGCGCTGGCAGATCATCGTCGCGGGCGACGGCCCGGCCAAGGCGGAGGTCGCGGAAATGCTGTTCCCCATGGGCTTCGAGCGCGTGCGCCTCGTCGGGACCCTGCGCGCGGCGACGGACCTTCCGGCGCTGATGGCGGCGGCCGACATCTGCGCCTGGCCCGCGATGGGCGAGGCGTTGGCATTGGCCGGGCTTGAGGCCCAGGCGGCGGGGCTGCCGGTCGTCGCCTGCGGCGGCACCGGCGCTTCGGGTTATGTCCGCATGGATGAAACGGGCCTGCTGGCACCGCCCGGTTCAGCCGATATTTTCTCCCGTCGCCTCGCGGCACTGCTGGACGATGCCGACATGCGCCGGCGCATGGGAGCAGCTGCGCGCGCCAACGTGCAGGCGCGCCACGCCATCGGACCAGCTGCGGAAAAGCTCGCGCGTATTCTCGGGCCGGGAAAAGGCGACGCATGAGCGCGCGCGTTCCCGTACTGATGATCCGCCACGGCGAGACCCAGTGGAATACCGATGGCCGCATCCAGGGATCAAGCGACGTGCCGCTCTCCGACCTCGGCCGCGCCGATGTCGCAAGATGGCGCCTGCCGGAACGTTTCGCGGGCTTCCGCTGGATGGCGAGCACACTGGTGCGCGCGCGCGACACCGCGCGCCTTCTGGGCGCGCCCCATAACGAGCTTGTTCTCGACGATCGCATCTGCGAGATGCACTGGGGCCGATGGGAGGGCCTGACACTCGACGATCTTTCCCCCGGGCTTGACGAGATTCGAAAACAGCGTGCGCGCGAGGGGCTGGATTTTCGCGCGCCCGACGGCGAATCGAACCGCGACTTGCAGGCCCGGATCGCTGCCTGGCTTGCCGATGTGGCACGCGACGGCGCGCCGACCATCGCCGTCGCCCACAAGGGCGTGGTGCGGGCGATGGTCTCACTGGCAACGGGCTGGGAAATGCGCGGGCCGATGGATAAGGATCTCGACTGGCAGGCGGCGCACCTGTTCGAGACCGACGCTTCGGGTGCGCTTTCAATCGTCGAGTTGGATATCCCGCTCACCGGTGGCCCGCGATGACGGAACCTGTCAGCGAACATCGCTGGCCCTGGCGCGCGCTTACGCGCGACTACCTGCTGGCGGCAGCCGGCTTTGCAGCCTGCTTCCCGCCGCTTCTGTTCGTCGAATGGACGCTGTCGGTCGTCGTCATACTGGGTGGATTGTCGGCGCTGTTCGCATGGCTGGCACTGCGCACGTTTGCGCGCCAGCGCGCGGTGGTTCGCCTGGATGATGACGGCATCACGCGGGGTACGCGCTCGATCCCGTGGCGCAACCTGCGCCTGGTGAAGTTGCGCCGTTACGGCGCACGCAGGAAATCGAGCGGTGTGACGGAAATGACCCTGGCGGGTGAGGGCATCCGCATCGGTCTCGATTCCCTGATTTCCGATTTCCTGCCGCTGGCGCCCACCGTGTTTGCCAAGGCGCGCGCAAACGGTGCCGACATGGACGAGGCAACGCTCGCGGCATTCGCCGCGCTCGGCATCGACACGAGAAAGACGGATCAGGACGCGAGGCGGTAGCCGCCTTTTTCCGTGATCAGGATTTCGGCGTTGGCGGGATCGCGCTCGATCTTCTGGCGCAGGCGGTAGATATGGGTTTCAAGCGTGTGCGTGGTAACGCCCGCGTTATAACCCCACACTTCATTCAGAAGCGTGTCGCGGCTCACCACCCGATCACCGGTGCGATAGAGGTATTTGAGCATCGCCGTTTCTTTTTCGGTAAGTCGGATCTTCTTCTGCTTGTCGTCCACCAGAATCTTGAGCGCGGGCTGGAACATGTAGGGTCCAATGGAGAACTGCGCTTCTTCCGACAGTTCGTGCTGGCGCAACTGGGCGCGCAGGCGCGCGAGCAGCACGCCCAGCTTGAACGGCTTGGAGACGTAGTCGTTCGCACCCGAATCGAGGCCGAGGATGGTATCGGCTTCCGAGTCGGCGCCGGTCAGCATGATGATCGGCGCCTTGACCCCGCCGCGGCGCAGCAGGCGGCAAAGCTCGCGCCCGTCCATGTCGGGCAGGCCGACATCGAGGATGAGGGCGTCGAAATAGCCGCCTTCAGTGGCCTTGATGGCGTCCTTGGCGGTATGGACGACCTCGGTCGAGAATTCCTCGTGCAGGCGCAGCTGCTCGGCGAGGGAGGAAACCAGCGCCTCGTCATCATCCACCAGCAAGATCCGGCTGTCCGCCATGCGATCCGATCCTTCCGCCACCGCGTAAACCGTTGAGCAGATGCAGTTTAGCCGCTGGGCAGCGGGCGGGTAAAGCAACCCGTCCCGAAGGTCGACGGGATGGTTTTTTGGCGGTCAGCGTGATACATGGAACTCGTTTTTCACAGGCGCCGCCCCGGGGCGGCGCCCCCACCGGAGCAGGAACCCTTGGCCGACGACGCCAACAGCCAGCACGATCCCCTCGTCGCGGTCGACCGCGCCGTCGGCGAATTGCGCCGTGGCGGCTTCGTCGTCCTGACCGAAGGACGTTCGGCCGTCCTTGTCCAGGCGGCAGAGGCGATCACGCCCCAGAGCCTCGACCACAT